>CAXTUR010000013.1:0-36341 GCA_964247455.1 uncultured Acidobacteriaceae bacterium
CTGATGCGCGGCTTCGAGGGCGGCCAGATGCCCCTGCACCGGCGCCTGCCAAAGCGAGGCTTCACGAACATCTTCCGCGTAGAGTACCAGGTGCTCGGGCTCGATCGCATCGCCGAGATTGTGGCGGAGCACCCAGGTACAGAGTTTACGCACGAGAACATCATCGCGCTGGGCTTGCTGCGGAAGAAGGGCGCGCTGATCAAGGTGCTGAACAACGGAGCGATCTCAACCGCCGTCACCGTGCACGCCCATAAGTTTTCGGCGACGGCAAAGGCCGCGATTGAAGCCGCTGGCGGGCAAGCAATTCTGATCGGCTAGTTGCTGCATAATGGAAGCGGGGGCTCGATGCTCCCGCTTCTCATATCTCCGAGGTCCGCTCTTCCATGTTCGACAAGATCTTCAATATCTTTCGTATTCCCGACCTTCGCAAGCGCGTGTTGTTCACACTGGGCCTGCTGGCGGTCTATCGCCTAGGTGCGCATATTCCTACGCCCGGTATCAACGCCGATATGCTCGCGCAGTTCTTCAATCAGAACTCCGGCTCGGCGATGGGTCTGGTGGACCTATTCTCAGGCGGTAATCTGCGCAAATTAACGGTGTTTGCGCTGGGAATCATGCCGTACATCACGGCGTCGATCATCTTCCAACTGCTGACCGTGATCTACGAGCCGTTAGCGAAGTTGCAGAAGGAAGGCGAGCTTGGCCGGCGCAAGATCACGCAGTGGACGCGCTATGTGACAGTGCTGCTGGCGATCGTGCAGTCGACCGCTATTGCGCTTTCGTTGACGAACACGACGACTGGCGCGTCGATGGTGACGATTAGCCATGTACTATTTGTCCCGCTTTGCGTCTTGACGCTGACGACTGGTACAGCCTTCATCATGTGGCTGGGCGAGCAGATCACCGAGCGCGGTATCGGCAACGGGATGTCGCTGCTGATCTTTACCGGCATCGTGGTCGGCCTGCCGCGCGGGATTGAGGATCTGTACACCAAGGCGCGCGATGGGGCTTGGGGCGCGTTTACGCCGATCGCCATTCTCATCTTGATCCTGGGCATGATTGCCGTGGTGGCGTTTATCGTCCTGGTAGAGCGCTCGGAGCGTCGCATCCCGGTGCAGTACGCGAAGAGGATCGTTGGACGCAAGATGATGGGCGGGCAATCGACCCATCTCCCGCTCAAGGTGAACTCGGGCGGCGTGATGCCGGTCATCTTTGCGAGTTCGATTCTGTCGGCACCGCTGTTGCTGGCTGGCGTGCCATTCTTTGGCACACCGCTGCGTGATACGAAGTTCTTTGGGCCCATCATGCGCGGTATTGCTCCCGGCGAACCATGGTACGTATTGCTGTATTTCGCGGCGATTATCTTCTTCGCTTACTTCTATATTTCGATCGTCTTTCGTCCGGACGACATCGCCGACAATATGCGGAAATACGGTGGGTTTATTCCCGGCATTCGTCCCGGCCGCCGCACGTCGGACTTCATCAACGACGTACTGACACGCATTACGCTGGTTGGCGCGATCTACCTTATCATTATCTCCATCGTTCCGATGTTCCTGATGAGTGGCATTCATTTCAACCATCTGCCGCTAATCGGACCAATCTTTGACCACTTTCCGACCTGGGTGACGAACGGTCTTGGGGTCAACTTCTACTTTGGTGGCACGTCGCTCTTGATCGTCGTCGGTGTGGCCATGGACACGGTGCAGCAGATCGAATCGCAGCTTATTATGCGGCACTACGACGGCTTTACGCCGAAGTCTGGACGCATCCGCGGGCGTCGCAGCTGGTAAGGACATCCATTCGTTGAGTACAGACGCACTACAACCCGCACCGGTTCCGTCGGGGATCTTCCTGCCTGGGCCGGTTCTTCTTTTGGGGGCTCCAGGAGTTGGTAAGGGGACGCAGGCACAGCGCCTGATGGCTGGCTTTGAGATTCCTCAAATCTCGACCGGCGACTTACTGCGCGACCATCGCGCCCGCCATACCAAGCTCGGTATGCTGGCCGAAGCCTTGATGAAGCAGGGCCAGCTGGTAGCGGACGATCTTGTGAATGAGATGGTGGCGGAGCGGCTAACACAGCCAGACACCAGCACCGGCTACATACTTGATGGCTACCCGCGAACGTTGCCACAAGCCGATTGGCTGGACAGGCACATCGCTGAGGCCAAGTCCCCACCTGTAGCAGCGCTTAGCATCGCGGTAGGTTATGACCAGCTGTTGCACAGGATTACCGGACGGCGTACCTGCCCGGTATGCCATACCATCTACAACATCTTCTCAAACCCGCCCCAGACGGAGGGCAAATGCGACCGCGAAGGAGCTACCCTGGCGCAGCGCACCGATGATTCCGAAGAGGTGTTCGTAGAGCGGATGAAGACGTTTGAGGCGCAGACCGCGCCGGTGGTCGCGCATTATCGGGCGCAAGGTAGGTTTGAGCAGATCGACGGCGATCGTCCGGTAGATACAGTGACGAACTCCATTACCGACGCGTTGAGGCGCCTGCGCGGGGTACAGGCTTAGCAATGGCCATTCTGATTAAAACGCCAGCGGAGATCGCGAAGATGCGCCGCTCCGGGATTGTCCTCCGGCGAGTGCATGACGCCCTTGCCCCCATTGTGAAGCCGGGCGCGACGACGATGGATCTTGAGAATATGGCCGTGGCGAAGATCGCGGAGCTTGGCGGTATCGCGGCGTTCAAGGGCTACCACGGCTTTCCCGCCGCGCTGTGTACCTCCATCAACCAAGAGGTCGTGCATGGCATGCCGAACACGAAGCGCGTGCTGAAGGATGGCGACATCGTCTCGATCGACTGCGGCGTCGTGATCGACGGCTTCTACTCAGACGCAGCGGTGACGTATCCCGTAGGAACACCGTCTCCGACGACACGCAAGCTGCTCGATACAACACTCGCCTCACTGGAAGCGGCGATTCGCGCCTGCCAAGTCGGGGGACGGCTTGGCGACATAGGCGCGGCGGTACAGGAGATGTGCGAGGCGCAGGGGTTCGGCGTAGTACGGGAGTTTGTCGGACACGGGATTGGCAGGTCCATGCATGAAGACCCACAGGTGCCAAACTTCGGCGCACGTCATAAGGGGCCACGCTTGAAGGCGGGGATGGTGTTGGCAATTGAGCCCATGATCAACGCCGGTAAGCCCGACGTGAAGGTGCTGCCGGACGGATGGACGGCCGTCACAGTTGACGGCAGCTACAGCGCTCACTTTGAGCATACGGTGGCGCTTACCAAAGACGGGCCGGAAGTGCTGACGCGCTAAAAGAACCAGCAGTTTACCTTGATCTGGGTTAGTATATGTATTGCGGGAAGTTCTGTGCGCCCATGGTAATCATAGATGCGTACTCCAGCCTCTCCAAAGGAGATCGTTTGTCGAAGGAAGATGCAATTGAAGTGATGGCAGTGGTCGTTGAAACGCTGCCGAATGCCATGTTCAAGGTAGAGCTGGAGAACAAGCACCAGGCCCTGGCTCATATCTCGGGACGCATGCGCAAGAACTTCATCAAGATCCTCCCCGGCGACCGCGTCGCGATCGAGCTCAGCCCGTACGACCTCAATCGCGGCCGCATTGTCTACCGCTACAAGTAGCTTTTGCTGCTACTACGGGAACCATTGCATTCAATCCAGTTTGCCAAGCAGGTACAGTACGCCTGTGTGAAGGGAAGTTCCATGAAGGTTCGTGCGTCCGTCAAGAAGATTTGCGACAAATGCAAGGTGATCCACCGCCGTGGTGTGGTGCGGGTCATCTGTGAAAATGCAAAGCATAAGCAGCGTCAGGGCTAAGTCCCTCTGCTGCGACCGGCCTTTGCCGGGGCTAGTTAGCCGAAGTTGGGCTTGCGTTGAACCCCACCAAACCGCCGCATCCATCCACCCTGGCCGTCCGCGACTAGTTCTCGGTGCACACACGCAAAGGAAACGCTATGGCACGTATTGCTGGAGTCGACGTTCCGAACCATAAGCAGGCTCGGATCGGACTCACTTACATCTTTGGAATTGGCGACTCACGCGCCGCCAAAATCCTCGTGAAGGCGGATGTCGATCCGATCGCGAAGGTCGGCACGCTCGACGAGGACGCGCTCAACCGCATCCGTCAGGTGATCGAGGCCGAAGGCCAGATCGAAGGCGATCTTCGCAAGGACATCTCGCTCAACATCAAGCGGCTTATCGAGATCCAGTCTTATCGTGGTCTCCGCCATCGCCGCAGCCTCCCGGTCCGCGGTCAGCGTACCCACACCAATGCTCGCACCCGCAAAGGTCCGCGCAAGGGAACCGTTGCCGGCAAGAAGAAAGTGACGAAATAGATGGCGAAGACACAGAATCAGCAGAAAACGGGCAAGGCGGCTGCGGGCAAGGGTAAGAAGTTCAAGAAGCGCGAACGGAAGAATGTTCCCTATGGCCTCGTATTCATTCAGGCGACGTTCAACAACACCATCGTGACCATTACCGACGGCATGGGCAACACCCTATCGTGGAAGTCATCGGGTTCGCTCGGCTTCCGCGGATCGCGCAAGGGCACACCCTTCGCGGCGCAGCAGGCGGCTGTCGGCGCGGCGAACGCGGCGCGCGACCATGGGCTGCGGTCCGTCGATGTGCGCGTATCGGGCCCTGGCTCTGGGCGTGAGTCGGCGATCCGTGCACTTGCCACTACCGGTATCGAGGTGCGTAGCATCCGGGACGTCACGCCCATGCCGCACAACGGCTGCCGCCCGCCCAAGCGCCGTCGCGTTTGATCACGGCTCTATTCTCAACAAGGATCGGGATGAAGCGCAGCCGCGCGTAAACCGATCGTCACCTGAACCAAAGGAGCAGTAAATGGCACGTTATACAGGACCCGTCTGCCGGATGTGCCGACGCGACGGAACGAAGCTCTTCCTCAAGGGCGCGAAGTGTTTTACAGAAAAGTGCCCGGTCGAGAAGCGCAACTTCCCCCCCGGCCAGCATGGCCAGTCGAAGAAGGTTAAGAAGGTGGTGGGCTACGGTTTGCAGCTTCGCGAGAAGCAGAAGGCCAAGCGCATCTACTTCACGCTCGAGACCCAGTTCCGCGCGTACTATCAAAAAGCCTCGAATAAGACCGGCGTCACTGGCGAACTTCTGCTCCAGCAGCTTGAAACGCGCCTCGACAACGTGGCCTACCGGCTTGGTTACGCAATGAGCCGCCGTCAGGCTCGCCAGATCGTCCGTCACGGTCACGTGCAGGTGAACGGTCGCAAGGTCAACATTCCATCCTTCCAGTGCAAGGTGGGTGATGAGATCGCGATCCGCGAAGGCTCGAAGGCTCTGGTGATCCTTGAGGAGTCGAAGAACTTTGCCGCCGGACAGCGTTCGGTCACCTGGATCGACATCAACCGCGACACGTACTCCGGCAAGATCGTCTCCCTGCCGCGACGCGACGAGATCAGCCTGCCTGTCAACGAGCAGTTGATCGTCGAACTCTACAGCAAGTAGAGCCAACAAGATTGGGTGCCCTGTGTCTCGAAACTGAGACGTGGGTCGTGCACTCTCGATTCACCACAACCTAACCGCAACCGATTCACCCGCCCGTCCGCAGAATGCTTCGCGGCGATCACGGACAAAGGAGCAACACATGCTTTGGAGAGGTTTTCAAAAGCCCAAGCGTCTCGCAGTTGACCAGGAAACGATCAACGACAAGTACGGTAAGTTCTCCGCGCAGCCGTTTGAGCGCGGCTTCGGTACCACCATCGGCAATGCGCTTCGCCGTACGCTGCTTTCGTCCATCGAAGGTGCAGCGGTGACGGCCGTCCGCATCGAAGGCGTGCTGCACGAGTTCCAGTCCATCTCAGGCGTCGTCGAAGACGCGACCGACATCATCCTGAACCTGAAGCAGATTCCCTTCCGCCTCGCGGGCGACGGGCCAAAGGCGCTCTACCTGCGCGCAGAAGAGCCCGGCGTGATCACTTCCGGTATGATCGAGGCCGACGGCGATGTGGAGATCCTTGATAAGGACGTGTACATCTGCACGGTCTCCGAAGGCGGCAAGATCGATATGGAGATGCGCCTGAAGCGTGGTCGCGGCTACATTTCGGCGGATAAGAACTTCGATGGCGATCTCGGCCTCGGCTTTATTCCGGTTGATTCCGTCCACTCTCCCGTGCGTAAGGTCAACTATCTCGTCGAAGCCGCCCGTCTCGGCCAGATCACCGATTTCGACAAGCTCACTATCGAGATCTGGACCAACGGCACCATCCTTCCGGCGGACGCGCTTGGCCTTTCGGCGAAGCTGCTGAAGGACCACATGACCATCTTCATCAACTTCGAGGAGGAGATGGAGGCTGGCCATGACGGGCTGCACGATGGACCGTCCATCCGCAACGAGAATCTGAATCGTTCGGTTGAGGAGTTGGAGCTTTCCGTCCGCAGCTATAACTGCCTGAAAAACGCCAACATCGCCACAATCGGCGAGCTGATCCAGAAGACCGAAGCCGAGATGCTAAAGACGAAGAACTTCGGCCGCAAGTCGCTGAACGAGATCAAGGAGATTCTCGCGCAGATGGGCTTGTCGCTCGGCATGAAAATCGATGAGAATGGTAATCCGCAGCCTGGGCCAACCTCCGTGCTGCCGGCCGCCACGCTCGCCGCTAGCTTCGGCAACTTCGACGACGATGATGAAGACGACGATGAAGACGAGGACGACTTCGACATCCCCGCCCTCAACGAAACAGAGAACTTCTAACACCAACCGGGACGGTGGTTCGCTGCCGTCCCCGCTTTACCAGCTCTTGCGAGAGCTACGCTGTAACCGACTTACGGCCTGAGCCGAGTCGAAGGAGATCACCGCCATGCGTCACCGCAATGCAGGATTCAAGTTAGGACGAAACACCAGCCACCGCCGTGCCATGCTGCGGAACCTGGTCACCTCCATCATCCTGATGGATCGCGTTGAAACCACCATCACTAAGTGCAAGGCTACGCGCCCATTGGTCGAAAAGATGATTACTCTGGGCAAGCGCGGCGATGTCCATGCACGGCGTCAGGCACTCTCTTACTTAATGACGCCCGAGTCGGTCGATCGCCTCTTCAACGTCGTGGCGCCGCGCTACAGCGCACGTCCTGGCGGGTACTGCCGCATCGTGCGGGTTGGTCCACGCAAGGGCGACGCAGCGGAGATGGCGTTCATCGAGCTCCTTGGAGCCGAGCAGGAGCTGAACGAGAAGGCCCAGAAGCGTGCAGACGCCCGCGAGAAGAAGCGCGAAGAGATGCAGAAGCAGATGGCCGAGCAGAACCCCGGTGAGGCTCCCGACCCGAATGCCGAACCATAATGCCTGGTCCTTTTACGACAAGGCGCACCCTTCGTCGGTGCGCCTTTGTCGTTGTTGCTCGATCAATGCTTGATGAACCACATTACCCAGCCAGCCGCTATCGTCCCGCCGACGAACAGCACGAAGCAGTAAGCTCCGTAGCTCAGCATCTTGCGGGGCTGCGAACGCTGCGTGATGCCGAAGACGATAGAGCAGAAGAGCGCAAACAGGACCATCGCCGAAAAGTGGGAGAGCGTCATGAAGACTTCCTTCCTGTGGCCAGCGAGTGCGCGTCCACGGCGGAGATGAAGTTCAGCAGGCCCGCGACCACGATGAACTTGCTGCCATAGTCAGCCACTGCTGTCTGGACAGAGGACGCGCCGAGGTCTGCGCCGCGTGCGATGAAGTAGAGGATGCCCGTGCCAAGATCGCCAACGAAGTTGAGAATATCGAGCAGCTCAGAGGTGTTCGGCGCGTAGACCTTGCCTTGCAACGCTAGGCCGATGGCGAACATGGCAAAAATCGAGATCAAGAGCAAAACGCCGCGTACCCACTTGCGAAGCAGAAAATGGCCGGCGCCGGGGATTAGCCAACCTGCGATCAGGACGACCAGAGGAGAGATCGCAGTTCGTTTCGCCATTGCGGGAACGGCTTGTGCATTCGTAGACATTCGTCTTCGATGATACCAGTTTGCACGGACATTCTAGATGCGGACGAGCTCGCGTTGAACGCGGCCTGTAACTTCAGCTCGGCCGCGACGGGCAATCACATTCACTTCGCTGCGAATGCCAAACTCGCCGGGAAAGTAGATGCCAGGCTCAACCGAAAAGCAGGTAGCAGGCAGCAGCAGGCGCTCGTCATGTGTTTCAAGATTGTCGAGGTGGGCACCATTTCCGTGAAGATCCGTGGCGATGTTGTGCCCGGTGCGATGGGTGAACCACTCCGAAAAACCGGCTTGGCGGATGACGTTGCGCGCCGCATCGTCGGCCTCCCATCCTGCGATGGGTGTAGCGGAAAGGAAGGCCTCGCGAATGCGATCGATGGCTGCGTCGCGTGCATCGCGGACAGCGCTGTAGATCAGTTGTTCGCGCTCGGTAGGTTGGCGGTCGACGACGCCCGTCCAAGTGATGTCGTACCAGACGGAGCCGGGCTGGTCCAGGCGGCCCCAGATGTCAATCAGTACGAAGTCGCCATGGCGGATCGGGCGGGAGCTTTCACGTGTTGGCTCATAGTGGGAGTCGGCGCTGTTGGGCCCGCAGCTTACGTTGGGACCGTGCTCCCAAATCAGTCCTTCGCGGCGGAGAGCCTCTTGAAGATACTCGACCATGGCGAACTCGTCTGTACCTGCACCGCGCACACGCTGACCGATCTCCAGCCATGCCACCGCGAGGATGCTGTCGATCTTGGTTTGCGCGGCGTAGTGCGTGTCGATCTGGGCCTCTGTTAGGACAGCCTCAAACTGGCTGACGAGGTTGGCGGAGCTGACGATCTCCTTGCCCATGCCGCGCAGCATCTCGACCGTGCCCGCGTCAACCAGCGAGATGGCCATGATGGCGTTGCGCGGGGAGTATTGCATGGCGAGTTTGGTATGGCCTTCAAGCATCGTCTGCAGCCCTGCCTCTAACTCCTGCCAGGAGGAGTAGCTGGCCCTGGTGCCGGGAAGGGAATCGAGCCGTCCGCCTTCAATGCGATGGACGAGCTTCTTCGGCTCACCGCTGGCGGGAATCAAGTAGAACCAGCGGCGAGTGACGTGCGTATTCTCGTCGAGCCCAAGGATACGATAGGCAAGCGGATCGCGATGGTGATGGTCGTAGAAGAGCCAGCCATCGAGCTTCATGTCGCGGAGCGCGGCTTGGATTTGGTCGAGGTTCATGCGTCTCCATCATGGCACAAAGCGACGGCGCGCTCTCATCATGAAAGCGCGCCTATGCGTTCGTGCGATTATGCGTTGACGGGAGTTTGCTCGGAAGCCGTTGCGGCTGCAGCTGCTGCCGCAGCTGCGATCCGGTCCTTTTCTACTTTCTCTGCCTTCCGCGCGACGATGGAGTTCTCGCCAAGTTCGTCGGCCATCTTCTCGGTCGTGAAGGCTTCGATCAGGTCGCCCGCCTTAATATCCTTGAAGCCGGCGAGATCGATACCGCATTCCACGCCCTGCCGGACCTCCGAGACATCGTCCTTGACACGCTTGAGCGAGGAGATCTTGCCCTTCCAGACCTCTGCCCCATCGCGCAAGACGCGCACCTGATTGTCCCGCTTGATGAGGCCGTCGGTCACGCGGCAACCAGCGATCTGGCCCACCTTCGTGATCTTGAAGACCTGCAGCACCTCGGCGCGACCGGCGTAGTTCTCCTTGAAGACTGGTTCGAGCAGACCGTACATGGCCTTGGTGATCTCGTCCTGCAGATCGTAGATGATCGAGTGGAGCCGAATCTCGACGTTCTCGCGGTCGGCCACTTCGGACGACTTACGGTCCGGCCGTACGTTAAAGCCGATGATGACCGCGTTCGACGCCGACGCAAGCAGCACGTCGGATTCGGTGATGGCACCGACGCCCGAGTGCAGCACGCGTACCCGGACCTTCTCGGTGGACATGCGCTGGAGCGAGTCGGCCAACACCTCGACCGATCCCTGCACGTCGCCTTTCAGGATCAGGTTCAGGTCCTTCATGCCGGCCTGCTTGATCTGTTCGGCCAGGCCTTCGAGCGAGACGCGGGAGCTCTTGGCCAGTTGCGCCTCCCGTTCTTTCAGCTTGCGATACTGTGCGATATCCTTGGCCTTGTCGCGGTCGGCCATCACGAGGAAGCTGTCACCCGCATCGGGCATCCCTTCCAGACCGAGAATCTCGACCGGAGTAGACGGTCCCGCTTCCAGGATGGCGCGGCCACGATCGTCGAACATGGCGCGAATTTTGCCGAAGGTGTTGCCGACGATGAAGCTGTCGCCGAGCTTGAGGGTGCCGTTCTGGACGAGGACGCTGGCGACGGCTCCACGGCCGCGGTCGAGCTTGGCCTCGATGACGGTTCCGACAGCAGGACGGCTCGGCTGTGCCTTCTGCTCGTTGCTGTCCGCGACGAAGCAGATCATCTCTTCGAGGCCATCCAGATTGAGCCGTTGCTTGGCGGACACTTCCACGAACTCCGTATCGCCGCCCATCGACATCGCCTGGACGCCGCGCGCCGCAAGCTGTTGCATGACCTTGGCCGCGTTGGCGTCGGGCTTGTCAATCTTGTTGACGGCGACGATAATCGGCACCTTGGCCGCCTTGGCGTGATCGATCGCCTCGATGGTCTGGGGCATCACACCGTCATCGGCTGCTACGACCACAACGACGATGTCGGTGATCTTTGCGCCACGGGCCCGCATCCGGGTAAAGGCTTCATGGCCCGGCGTGTCGAGAAACACGATCTCCCGACCGAACGCAGGAGAGTCGGGCTTCGTGATCTTAACCTTGTAGGCACCGATGTGTTGCGTAATGCCGCCAGCTTCGCCTGCTGCCACGTCCGTGGAGCGGATCGCGTCGAGCAGCGAGGTCTTGCCGTGATCAACGTGACCCATTACCGTCACGACCGGCGACCGGGTGACCTCGATCATGCCGGTGGTGTCTTCGAGCAGACCCTCAATCGCCTCGTTGTCGAGTTGCTCTTCAACCGAGATGACTTGGGCGTCCGCGCCAAACTGGCGAGCGACATCCTTGACCAACTCGCCCTCGAGCGACTGGTTGACGGTGACAAAGACGCCCTTCATCAGCAGCGTGGCGATCAGGTCCTTGCCGCGCACATCCAGCTTTTCGGCAAGTTCCTTGACGGAGATACCTTCGGTGACCGTGATGGTTTTAGTGATCGGCAGTGGCTCTCGCGAAAGAGACTGCCCGCCATAACGCGGTGGCGGCTGGAAGCCCTTCATCGGGCCTTCCTTCACCTTTTCATAGCGCTGTCCGCCACGGCGCTGACCAGGCCGCGCTGCGGGACGCATTCCCGTCGGGCTCTCGCCGGGGCCGGGTGCGATACCGCCTGCGCCAGGAGCACCAGGACGTGCGCCAAATCCAGGACGCGCACCAAAGCCGGGACGCGCCGTGCCGGGAGCAAAGCCGGGACGTCCTGGCGCTCCGGTTGGACCGCCGGGGCCACCCGGACCTGCTGGGTAGCTCCGCGTCGGGTGCATGGGGCGACGCGCACCGGGAGCCATACCCGGACCGCCGGGCGCGCTTGGGCCGCTCCCGGGCCGGAAGCCTGGGCCGCTGGGCCCACCCGGACGAGGACGCTCAAAGATGGGACGGCCACGCTGCGGAACGCCCGGAGCAGGAGCGGGCGCAGTGTAGATGGGACGCGGACCGGTCTGCGGCATAATCACGCGCCGGGGAGCAGGAGCGGGTGGCCCCGTGGGTACAGCCTCGGGCGATGCCGCAGCTTCAAGCGAGACGGTCTCGGCGGCGGGTGTAGGCGGCTGCGGAACGGGAGGTACAGGTACTTCGGCAGGGGGAGCTGCGGTGACAACCGGGCGCACGGCGGTGATAGGCGGAGCGCTGACGGATGCGGGTGCCACAACAGGTCGCTGCGGCGGAGCAACGACGACCGGCGTGGTGGGAGGAGCGGGGCGCGGTGCAACGGGTGCAGCCCCTGGGACCGGCGGTCTTACGATGACCGTTCCTAGAGGAGCACGGTTCGCAATAGCGGGCGGTGGGGGCGGTGGAGGTGCGACAATCTGTGCCTGCTGGCGCGGCAACGGAACAATGCGGCGCGGCGCGGGTACGGTGGCCTGCGGAGCTGGCGGCGCAGTGCTTACAGGAGGAACCGCTGGACGCACGGGCTGTTGTGGTGCAGCGATCGATGCTGTTGGCTGCGCTGCCACAGGGGCTGCCACCGGACGTGGTGGCGGAGCGGAGACTGCGCGCGCCCCGGCGGCTTCGGCTTGCTTGCGCTCGAGAATAGCGCGCATGGCGTCGCCGGGCTTCGAGATGCCGGACAAATTGAAGGTCGGCTTTTGCTCAGGGACGGGCTTGGATGTGACCGAACTCCGGCTGCCGTTCTTGAAATAATCGCGGACGCGCTCCGCTTGGCTCTCGTCGATAGAGCTGGAGTGGGTCTTTCCCGACACGCCAATGGCCTCCAGCGCGTCCAGAATCGGCCTGCTCTTGACTTCCAGTTCCCGCGCCAGATCGTTGATTCGTACTTTGTTCATCCGTCCCTTTTCGCTTCCCTGCGCCCTTAGCTGTTCATTGCAGCCTCTTTGAGGTAGGAATCGTTACCATCTTTATTATTACTGAAATCGCACACATCGCGAACAAAGTAATGTTTTGTTAAGCAGTCGGCGCAGCCGTCCACATCCATGTGGCTAGCCACGATCATGCCCGTCGTTGTCGATTCCCTCGTCGGAGATCTCGCCTGCTTCGGCCGCTAGCGTGTCGACCGTGTCGTTATCGAGCTCGATGGCCTCTTCGCGCGCGTCGGCATCGCTAAAAGCATCGCTCATCGACTGCCTGTCTTCGTCGTCTACGAGGTCCTCGGTGGAGAGGTTCTCAACCTCCTCTGCGCCGTCCGCCTCAGCCGCTTCCTTTGCCAGAATCTCCTCCGGCGTCTCCTCGTAAGAACTCTTCTCCACGATGCCCTCCTGTTCGATAGATGCTGCTGGTTCCGTGCTCTCGGTCGAGGCTGCTGCGATAGCCTCGCCGCCCTCTGGCTTTTCTGCTGTCTCTTGCGGACTTTGCTCGAAGTACTCCCGCACAGCGACGGAGATCTTCTCCACCGTCTTCTCTCCGATACCGGGTACCTCTTCCAACTGCTCGGGCGTCATGTCGGCCAGCTCTTCCACTGTGGTGATGCCGGCGGCGATGAGCTTGTCAAGGATCGGCTGCTCGAGCGCGGTAATCTGCTCGATCGGCGTCGTCGGGCCGCCAGACATGGCCTGCATCTGCTGCTCAACTTCTTGGCGCTTCTCCTCTTCGCTCTTGATGTCGATCTTCCATTGCAGCAGCTTAGCCGCGAGCCGGACGTTCTGGCCTTTTTTGCCGATCGCGAGCGAAAGCTGCGTGTCGTCGACGATCACCTCGATCTGCTTGTCGGCAAGATCAACGATGGAGACGCGGCTGACCTTTGCCGGCTGCAGCGCCTTCTCGGCGAAGGTGGTGATCTCTTCCGAAAACTCGATAATATCGATCTTTTCGCCGCGCAGTTCACGGATGATCGATTGAACGCGCATTCCCTTCATGCCAACGCACGCGCCAACTGGGTCGACATCCTTATCGCGGCTGACGACGGCGATCTTGGTGCGTTCCCCAGCCTCGCGGGCGATAGCGCGAATGGAGACCGTGCCGTCATAAATCTCGGGCACCTCACTCTGGAAGAGGTTCTGCACCAGCGCAGGTGCGGCGCGAGAGACGATCACCTGCGGCCCCTTGGCGGCGCGATCGACACGGAGCAGAACAACGCGAACCCGTTCCCCGACCGAGAAACTCTCCAGCCGCGACTGTTCGCGCTTGGGCATCCGCGCCTCGGCCTTGCCCAGGTCGAAGATCACGTCCATCGGCTCCAGCCGCTTGACGGTGGCGTTCAGAACCTCACCGGCGCGATGGTTGTACTCGTTGAAGACGGTGTCGCGCTCGGCCTCGCGCACCTTCTGGAAGATGACCTGCTTGGCCATCTGCGCGGCGATGCGGCCGAGCGGCGTAGTGTCCTTGTAAAAGCGAAGCTCGCCGCCGACCTCAACCTCGGGCGCCAGCGCGCGGGCCTGTTCAAGCGTCATCTGGTTGACCTCGTCCTCCACCTGCTCGGGCGTCTCGACAACCGTCTTATAGACATAGGCCCGGATCTCGCCCGTCTCACGATCCATCTCGGCGCGCATTGTCTCCGTCGTCTTGTAATACTTGCGGGTCGCGAGCGCAATGGCGTCTTCCACGGCCCCTACCACGATCTCGGGCTCAATGCCCTTGTCGCGGCTCAACGTCTCGATCGATTGATACAGAACACTTGCCATTCGGTCACTCTTTCTTCTTCGTGCTTGCTGCTCAAAATGCTAGATCTCAGCGATCAGGTTCGCCTTCTCTACATTGGCAAAGGGGATGGCGACAATCTGCTCCGCCGCCGCTTTCTTGGCCTTGCCCTTCTGCTTGATCGCCGCCAGATCAAGCGTCAAGGTGTTCTCGGAGAAGCTCGTCAGCCGTCCTTGCCACTGCCGGTTATTGTTGACCGGTGTAAAGGTCTGGAGCTTGACCAGGCTACCCTGAAATCGGGCAAACTCCTCTGGCTTTGACAATTTGCGTTCAAGGCCCGGTGACGAGACCTCCAGCGTGTACTCCGCGCCGGGGATCAGATCTTCGACATCAATCACCGTGCCGAAATCGGTCGCAAACGCCGCACAATCCTCATGCGTCACCCCGGAGAGCATCTCGACGGGGACGCCCTTCGGCAATTCCATCTCCTCGCCCGCTTCCAGCCGTTCCTTCAACCGGGCGCGCTCGGCGGCATCTTTTTCAAGAAAGACCCGCAAAGTCCGGAACTTTACGCCTCCGGTAAACTCGACGTCCACCACCTCCAGGTGGTGCGAGGCGGCAACCCGCTCCGCCACTGCCCGAATTGCGTCCAGATGAAGTGCCATAACGTATGTTGTGCTGCGTTCGTTACAGGCTGCAGATTTCCTTTAAGGCAAATAAAAAGTGGGCTGTGGCCCACTCAGCGTTTCCGTCACTCCCGGTGTGTGCACGGTGTCTTCAATACGACGGGAACAAACTTCGTTTCCAGAGTCATCATACACCGGAGCCCGTGGTGCTTCAAGCAGCGGCGTCCAGATAGGTCCCTGACGAAATCGGGTGAGCGTGGAACACCTCACCCGATCGTTAGCCGACGAGAGGTTCCATCTCAGCGCTTCGGAGCGTCTTCCTGCTCCACCTCTTTGCCTTCACCTGGAAATGGCCATGTGCGGTTAAGAGGAATCGTTGTCTCTCGGGCGGTCTTGTCGGCCTTGTCGATCTTCAGGTTCTCGACAAAGTGGACGCCAAGTTTGCCGGCGCTGGCGAGATCCATGTCACCATCCTTGTCGAAGTCGGCAAAGACGAATTGGGTGCCCGCGCTGGCCGAGCCATTTTCCGAGAGCGTGATGCGGGTGAACAGCGGGTCAGTGGAAGCATCGGCGATCTGCATGGGGGTGTCGCCGGGCTGGGGCTTCTGCTTGTTCAGCCCTGCAAACTGTGCGGCGGTGGGCAGTTTGTAGGCGTAAAGGACGACCGGATCGTAGGAGCCCGGGTCGTTACCGTTATGGCCGCGGTAGCGCTTGCCGGTGATGAGCTCAAGCTGCCCGTCGCCGTCGATGTCGACCAGGGCGAGGGCGTGCGACTGCGAAAACGATTCGTCGATAGTGTGTCGGAGCCATTGCGGATGAGCGGGAGTACCTGCCTGCTCCAGCCAGTACAGGCCGTAGCTATGTCCCTGGCCGTAGATCAGGTCCAGCTTGCCGTCGTGGTTCACGTCATAGCCAAGGATAGGGAATCCCGTGTCGCCAAGGTTCCAATCGCTGTGCCAGGTCCACTTGTCGTTCTTGGCGTCGATCTGCTCGAACCAGCCGTGAGTGGTGAGGATGTCGGGCTTGCCGTCGCCGTTGATGTCCGCGATACCGACGCCGTGGCCGTCCTCCTCCTTGCCGCCCACCTTGTGGACCTTGGGCGCGCCGTGATTGAAGTCGACCCAAAGGATGCTCGAGTGCTCGTAGTGGGCGAGCGCGAGGTCGGGCTTGCCGTCGCCGTCAATGTCCCCGTAAGCGCCGCCCTCGGTGTCGTAGCTGTCAGCGATCTTCTCGCCCTTCCACATGGTGCCGGCGGCGGTGGCCTGAGGCCCGGGGTTCTTGTACCACCAGATGCCGTTTTGAATCCAGCCAGTCGTGACGAGGTCGGGCAGGCCGTCGTGGTCCACGTCGAAGACCCACTCGCCGCAGTCGGAGACGAACTCCTGGTGCGTGCCGACGGTGCGGAACTGGTGCTGCTTCCACTCGCCACCCGCCGCGCCGGGGTTCTGATACCAGTACGCTCCGCTCAGCAGGTCGGGAAATCCGTCGCCGTTCATGTCGATCACCGAGATGCCTTCGGCGTGGTCGGTGCCAAGGCGATGCGCGAGGAAGGCGGAGCGGGGCGCGCCACCGGGGCCATTGCCGGGTTCGGGCTTGCGGAACTCCCTGGCATGGGCGGGGTCTTGCGCGAGAGCGGCGGCGGAGAGAGCGAGCGGAAGGAGATAGCGGAGGTTCATGGGGTCTCGTAGGTAAAGTGAAGCGATGTGCAAAGACCCACCGTAGCGACGATGAAACTGTCGCGAAGGTGGGGCACCCGAGTGCTAGCTAAACGACCTTCATCGTTTCGGGGTTCCAATGGATGATCTTGTCTTCGGAGACGCTGAGGTTGGCCAGCAGCGCGGCTCCGGCGGCGCGGAAGCCGAACGTCGCGTCCTCGACCACGGGCTGGCGGCTGCGGACGGCGTTGAAGAAGTTGTGGAAGTGATCGTAGCTGTCGAGATAGCCGGGCGCGGCGGCAAACTTTTCCACGTCCTGTACCGGCGGACCGTCGGGGTGCTTGACCGGGTACTTCTGCCGGTACGCGTCGACTGTCTGCTTTTGCATGGCCTCGGCGAACGTGGAGACGGTGTAGCCGGGCTCGGTCGCGAGCGGAGAGCGGTTGACCGTTACTGTGTTTCCGGCGATCTCCATCTGGCCCTCAGAACCGGTGAACAGGAAGCCCTCGGACTCCTCGCCGCCATCGACGAAGTTGACGCGCAGGCTGAGATTGAAGCCCTGCGGATAATCGAAGAGGGCGAGCAGGACATCGTTCGCGTCGCGGCCATCTTTCCAGAAGCGCAGCGCGCCCGTGGCTACAGCGCGGGTTGGGCCGTTCGATCCTGTAATGAAGTGGGTGCCGCTGAAGAGATGGACGAAGAGATCACCCGCCACGCCCGAACCATAGTCCTTCCACTTGCGCCACTGGAAGAATCGTTCCGCGTCCCACGGGTGCTTCGGTGCGGAGCCTTCAAAGCGCGGCCAGTCGCAGGTTTGGATCGAGGCGTCCACCGGAACGCTATAGTTCCACGCACCCGTCGACGAGTTGCGGTCCCAGCGGGCCTGCACCATGTTCAGCTTGCCAATGGCTCCCGAATTGAGCAATTCCTTGGCCTTCACGTAGGCGACATTGCTGACGCGCTGGCTGCCTACCTGGAGGATGCGGTTGGTCGAGCGTGCCGCGTCAATGATGGCCGGGCCGTCGGGGTAGATGTGGATCATCGGCTTTTCGAGATACACGTCCTTGCCCGCGTGCATCGCGTCGACGGCGGCCTGCTTATGCCAGTGGTCGGGCGTCGCGATCAGCACCGCGTCCACATCCTTGCGGGCGAGGACCTCCTTGTAGTCGCGGGTGGTGAAGATGTCCTGCCCCCACAGCTCCTTGGCATGGGCGAGACGGCCGTCGTAGCAGTCGGCCACCGCCACGAGCTTCACCCCAGGAGTCGAGAGGGCGACGCGCGTGTCAAACTGGCCCTGGATACCGGCACCGATCAGCGCGAGGTTGACCATATCGTTGGGTCCTCGGGGCGTTGCCGTCTGGGCAAGCAGGGACGGGATGCGGCTGGCGGCCGCGGTCATCGCGGCGGTCTGGAGGAAGGAGCGGCGGTTCAGATTTTGCAAGGAAGTCTCACTTTCGCGGCTGCGCGCGGCATTGTTTGGCTGCCGTATGAAGTTAGAGGATTTGGGGGTAGGCTGTCCAGTGGCGTTAGAACCGCAGCAGATAGGAAGCCTTGAGGAAACTCTGGCGCCGTCGTTGAGATAGTTGGCGGAGCGGAGAAGGATAGTCTGGTTGGGATCGCAGGTGCCGGGCAGAAGGCGGCTGCACAGTCATGGCCGAGGTTCTGGAGGTCGTTGTTGTAGCCAAGGTAGATCGCTGTTCCGGGATGAGGAAGGCAGGTGAGCAGGGCCTGGGTGCCGAGTTGCTTAGTCCGGTACGGCGAGGTCTCGGCGATGTAGATCGTGCCGAGCGAAGAACCGAGACGACCGTGCTGACCTTCGCCATCTCGCGGCAGTCACCGTGCAATGCCCGGCAGCAAGCGCGCTCCTCATGGGTCAGTCCGCTCTCGGTCGCGCAGGCAGGCACCGGCGCTGCCGTCATGAGCAGAAGAAAATCGCGCGAAGCTGATCAGATGGCGCGCTGCTAACCCTATGCTTTAGAGCTTTGCCGTTCTAAGCCGAAGGGAGTTGGCGATGACAGAGACAGAACTGAAGCTCATTGCTGCTGCTGCAATCATTGGATTCAACAGAAGGCCAAAGACAGGAAAGAGCACACCTGCCGCAAGTGGTACTCCGACCGCGTTGTAGATGAAGGCGAAGAAGAGGTTTTGCCGGATGTTGCTCATGGTGGACTGGCTGAGGCGGCGCGCCCGGAGAATGCCGCGCAGATCGCCGGTGAGGAGCGTGATGCCGCCCGCTTCCATTGCCACATCGGTTCCGGTTCCCATGGCGATTCCGATGTTGGCTTGGGCCAGCGCGGGTGCGTCGTTTACTCCGTCGCCAGCCATAGCCACGATCGAGCCCTGCTGCTGATGCTTCTTAACCACCTCGGCTTTTTGCTGAGGAAGGACATCGGCCTCGAACTCGATGCCTAGCTTGTCGGCAACCGCTCGCGCCGTGGTCGCGTTATCGCCTGTGACCATGATGATCTTGAGGCCAGCCGCCTTTAATTCCTGGATGGCGTCGGGTGTGGATACTTTGATCGGATCGGAGACGCTGACGAGGCCGGCCGCTTTCCCGTCTGCGGCGATCATCATAACGGTTTGCCCCTCTTTTCTGAGGGTTTCAGCCTGGGCGAGGAGCGGCGCGGGGTCGATCCCCAGCTGACGAAAGAGCTCCGCATTCCCGATGGCGACCTGCTTCCCAGAGACGTTCCCCTCCACGCCCTTGCCTGTCGTAGAGCTGAAGCCCTGCACATCGGTCAGGGTGAGCTTCCTCCCTTCGGCTCCCTTGACGATAGCCGCCGCGAGAGGATGCTCGCTCGATCGCTCAAGGCTGGCTACGAGCTGCAGAAGCTCCGCTTCACTCATGCCGGGTTGCGGGATGACAGAGTCGAGCGTGGGCTTGCCCTCGGTGAGGGTGCCGGTCTTATCGACGATAAGGGTGTTCACTTTGCCGAAGGTTTCGAGAGCCTCAGCATTGCGAATGAGGATGCCTGCCCCGGCTCCACGGCCCGTTCCCACCATGATGGCCATGGGGGTTGCGAGTCCCAAAGCGCAAGGGCAGGCCACGATCAGAACCGCTACGGCATTCACGAGGGCGTGAGCGAAGCGTGGTTGAGGACCGATCAAATACCAGACGATGAAGGTAGCGATGGCTGCCAGGATGACGGCTGGAACGAAGAACGAAGCCACGCGGTCGGCTAAACGCTGGATCGGAGCGCGCGAACGCTGTGCCTGGCTGACCATCTTCACAATCTGCGAGAGCAGGGTATCCGCACCGACGCGCTCTGCCCGCATGACGAAGCTGCCCGTTCCGTTCACGGTTCCGCCGGTGACCTTCGCCGCCACGTCTTTCTCTACAGGGATGGGTTCGCCGCTGACCATCGACTCGTCGACCGAACTGTGCCCCTCCAGCACCGTACCATCGACGGGGACTTTCTCGCCCGGCCTCACGCGCAGCTTGTCGCCTACCTGCACCTGATCGAGCGGTACATCGGCCTCGCCACCCTGGTCATCCAGCCTCTTTGCCGTCTTAGGAGCCAAACCAAGCAGCGCGCGGATGGCGCTTCCAGTCTGACTTCGGGCGCGGAGCTCCATGACCTGGCCTAGGAGAACGAGTGCGATGATGACGACAGCTGGCTCGTAGTACAGCGCGATCTCCCCACCTTGCGCTCGAAAGGAAGGAGGGAAGAGCTGCGGAACGAAGGTTGCGGAGACGCTATAAAGGAAGGCCGCACCGGTCCCGAGTGCGATGAGTGTGAACATATTGAGGCTGCGGTTCACGACGGACTGCCAGCCGCGCACAAAGAACGGCCAACCGCACCAGACGACCACGGGGGTTGCCAGCGCAAACTCGATCCAGGCCCATGTCCTTGCGGAAAGCAGTTGCTGAAGCGGCATGGACGGAAGGAAAGCGGAGACCATCAGCGCCAGCAACGGAACGGCCAGTACAACGCTGATCCAGAACCGCCGGGTCATGTCGACCAGCTCGGGGTTGACCTCTTCGGCGGTGCTCTCGCGCGGCTCCAGCGCCATCCCGCAGACGGGGCAGTTGCCCGGCTCCTGGCGGCTGATCTGCGGATGCATCGGGCAGGTGAAGTCCGTTCGGGTCGGCGGCGCTGTGATCGTTGCGGGTTCGAGCGCCATGCCACACTTCGGGCAAGCTCCTGGCCCCATTTTGTGAACTTCGGGGTCCATGGGGCAGATGTATTCGGCTTGCTGGTCGGCTTGCGTTTGCGCCGGCAGAGGAATGGCGGGCGGCTTGGGCGCAAGATACTTTCCCAGATCGGTGCGGAACTTGGTCGCGCATCCCTGGCCGCAAAAGAAGTATCTTGTTCCCTCATGCTCGACGGTCGCGGCCGCTTTCGCTGGATCGACCGCCATTCCACAAACTGGGTCCTTCATATTACCTCCGTCTTCGTTGCTTCGCTACGGCAGCACATTGGCCTCTCCTGAACTTCCAATGCTGCTGACGCATCGCCGACCCGATCTTACAGTTGACTTTGACAACAGGTGCAATCAAGCGTGCTCAATGAAATGGACCGGAGCGTTGTTCGACGATGTTCTTTTTGCCATTTAGCAAAGGCCCACCGCCATGCCGTTTACCCAGCATTGAATTTTCTTCGGTGCTTATTTGTTGCGACAATGAAATGGGCGGCCGCCTGGCTACTGTCGCCCATCTTCATGCGGCTCATGTTCTTCATCGCTCCCACCTTGACCTCAGCCGCCGCAAGATGGCCGGGTTTGCCGGTCGCGTGGACGACGATGTGGTCGCCGACCTTGATGTCTTTGAGCGTGACAGCGGTCTCGCCTCGAAGGTACTTCGTTCCGCTCGTGAGAGCAACGGTCTGAAGTTTGCCATCCATCGCCTTCACGGAGATGGATGTGTCGGTCATCGCGGTCACGGTTCCCATGACGTGAAATATTCCGTTGTGGGCGTAGGCGGCTCCGGCGAAGAGGCCTAAGCTAAGGATGAATAGAAAGATTCGTTTCATTGGCATGTCCTTTCGGGTGGTGGGTTGTGGCTGTTGCCGAGGAGTCATCGCCGTTCAGGAACTGCTGTTCCTGCTTCTCCTCAGCTGCTTCGTCTGGAGTCTTCGGGTTCAAGGTTTCCATCTCGGATTCTTCCGTAGGGGTCAGCTTTGGAAGGTGGCGTATAAACGCGGTGAGCTTCCAGCTATCATCTGCGGTCCCGTCGCCGCCGAAGGCCGGCATCCCTGACATGCGAATCCCGTTCTCGATGACATAGAAGATCTCCCTATCGCTCATCCCCTGGGTCCCGCCACGCAAATCCGGTGGCTTGGGATACATCCCTTTGCCGAACATCGACTGCCCGCTCCCGTTGTTGGCGTGGCACACCGCGCAATGATCGGCGTAGTGCGCCATCGCTTCGTGCTGGATCGCTGGAGTGAGCACGATGGGGTTCTTCATGGCCTTGGCGGACGCCGGCATCGCGGTGTCCCGCGCATACCCGGCCATCATCGCCTCGATGTGCGACGGCTCCGCACGGGCGCTAAAGCCATACATCGCCGTCCTCATGTAGACATAAGCGCCTAGTCCGATGAGGACGGCTACCGCAACGAACAAAGCGACTGCTGTGGCGAGCTTTTTCATGTAATGTCCCCTTGGCAAACCATTAACGCTGGTCTTTGGAAAAGGGCCTGAGCCGAATGAAGAGGTTGATCCCCACGGGGTCTGTTCCGTAGATCGGCTGCAGCGGTCTTCCGACGCCGTAGGCTGTCACCTCCGCGCCTATTGCGGAAGCGACATGCGGAATCAGGTCCACGTCCCGGTCGTACCCGAAGGTGTATGCCTGAACATGCGTCAGCGGCCCTTCCTGAAAGTTGGCGGGCAACGGGTTCTCGCCGTTCAGCAGCTCATTGGAGCGTCCCGCGTTCTCCATCCTCGTCCAGACATAGTTGCGCGTCTTGAACCGGAGAGTCGATTCGAGCAGGTAGCTGTTCTCCTTGGCGGAGTCAGCCAGCGATCGCGTCCGCCCCCAAAGCACTGTGTTCGCCCAATTCCCCTGAGCCAGCGGCTTGTTGTACATCACCGAAGCCGTCATGCGCTCCTGGTCCTCGGAAGGGAAGAGAGCTTCGGGACTCTTGATCCTCCCATAGGAGTATTGCCCACTCCAGTTCTGCCCCGGCTGCACGGTCAGGCGTGTGGACCACGAATCGATCTTGCCCTGGTCGATGTTCCAGCGGTGCTCATCGGGCTCCCTGCCGTGGAAACCGCTGGCCTCGATGCGGGCGATGCCATGAGTAAAGCCTACCGTGACGACATCGTTGGCGATATGCGTGGAGTCTTCCTGATGGTGGCCGAGCGTACCCACCGGGTTCTCGAAAGCCGATGCGCGATGCGGGTAGGCGGTCGGGCCGATAGCTGGATCGCCTTCCGGGGCGGCATAGAAGGTGAGCAGGCTCTTCTCGCCCAGCTTAAGATCGTACAGAGCAGCCAGTTCCATAAAAAAGTCGTGCGGATGCTGGCCGTCTGCAATGGGCTTGCCGTAGGCGGTTTCGCCCTGCTGAAAGAGGAGAGGATACCGCTCGCTCGTAATGGTTCCGGGCTCAAGCGAGAACATGGCTCGCAAAGTGAGCTGACCGGGACCTAGCTTGCGCTCCGCCATGGGCATAAACCAGTTCGTTGAAAAGAGCTTGTCTCCTCCTCGCGGGCTAGTCTGCTGCGTGTCGTCGATGAACACGTTGGCATGGAACATCAGCATCCACGGTCCCTTCATCGTCATCACCATGGGCGCCGGTGTCGAGTTTGGCTCGGCGCTAGTTCCCGAGGATGCGTGATGCTGGATCTCCTGAAGAAAGGTCTTCGGCTCCATCTGCTGCATCAGCTCGCTCATTCCCGGGTCCATCTTCATGCTGGGCATCTGATCCATCTGTTTGCCCGGTGTAGTTTGAGGGTTAGGGGGGCACATCTGCATACCCGGCATGCTCTCCACGCACGGAGCTGGAGCTGGTTTTACCTGCTTGCCTTGAGGTGCGGGCATCTTCATTCCCGGCATGTCCTGGCCGGATTGAGGCTGTTGAGCAAAGGTAGGGCTGGACGCGAGCGCGGCAAAGAGCGCAGCGCGCTGGATCAGAGTTCGGTGGTTCAGCATCACGAGGTACTCCGCGATTGGTTAGGGCCCAAAGCTATCCCCGCAGCGAAACTGAACGTCGGCCTGGAAGGAGCGCAGACGAAGTCTTGCTGCCGAGCAAGACATCACTCAGGAGTAGCGGGGCTATACGCGAAGAATGGTATGCAGGGAAACGAGGCTGCTGTCTCGTGATGGTGGCGGGTCCGACAGCCGGTTGGGTAAGATTTTGGAAGCAGGCCACTCAATCAAGCCGACAAACAAAGCCTGCTGGTTGAAGTCTGGTTGTAAAGCCGGAGAGAACTCCCGATTTGCGGCGGAGGGCCGCTCGGTACACACATGCTCCTTACAAGGAGCTTCCATCTTGCGCTTGGACGCCACGACAGAGCTGGGGTCAAGCGACGCTTGGTGCCCCATATCCGCCATCCCGTGTTCTCGGGGATGAGTCGCACGATGGCATTGGGAAGAAGCGGTATGAAGATTGCACTTCACCGTACAGGCGGAGGCTGCGCAAGAGACAGCAATGAGGATCATTGCCAGCAAGCTCGCCATTGTCGCCCTCGACCGCATAGCTAAACATTACACCCGTCTCTCCATTTTCTGAATCGTCCCCCATGGCAAACCAGCCTGAGTGAAGCCATAAGAATGTAAGATATGAGGACCACAACGAGTGGCGCGGGCGTTCTTCGTTTCGATAGGACTGGTCGAGGAGCTACAAGAGCGGAGTCCAGCGATGCTGCAAAGCAATATAGTTGAGGAAGCTGGCGCACTCGCACTTTGTCAACAAGCTGGCGGCCGAGTCAAAATTTCTTCCAGCCGGGCTGGCTGAGCCGGAGCAGACAGTCCAGCGGCATCGCGCTTTCACACGCTGACGAGTATAAGGAGTCGCTTTCATGATCCGTTTAGCCGCCGCTCTCACCGTCCTCTCGGCAGATTGTGTGTTCCGATGGAAGACGATCGTGGGCTGTTCATGCTGTCTCCTGCTGACGAGTGAAACATCCTCTAAAAGCACAATTGAGAGTCAAACAAGCGGTGTCGGAAAAAGCCGATTCAAACTTTCCTCAACAACGGACGTTCTCATCGGGTCGGCTACGCGACTAGCCGTATCGCGCTGAGTGGAACTCGCGATCATGGCCGGAGCTAGGATGCCGACCCGCATTGCGGCTCTTCTCAGCCTCACGTTGTTTACAGCTCATCTGCTTGGCCAAAACTCCCTGAGCCTGCATGACGCGGTTCAAGAAGCATTACTCGGTCCCAACGCGCAGATCGCAGATGGCCAGGTAGAGGCCGCCCAAGGACAGCTTAGGCAGGCGGGTCTCGGCCCGAACCCCCGAATCTATATTCAGTCCGAGGATATTCGCCCGTGGGACAGCTCTTTTTCCTTTACAAATGGTACAGAGGACTACGCTTACATCGGCCAAACCTTTGAGCTCGACGGCAAACGAAAGAAACGAGTCGCCTTGGCCGCAGCAAATGTGCGTCACTCGGAAAATCAACGCGTTCTCCGGACCCGGCAGATTGCGGGCGATGTCGCGGCGGCGTACTGGACCGCCGTCGCCAATCGGCGGATCGCCACCCTTCTTCAACAGGATGTCGCCGTGGTGGACGAGATGGTGGAGTACCACAAGCAGCGCGTGGACGCCGGTGCCATGCGCGGGGTGGACCTGATCCGTATGCAGATCGAGCGTGACCGTATCTTCCTCTCGCTCCAGAACGCGAAGCGCGACGCGGACCTCGCCCTCATCGAGCTCTCCACGCGGATCGGCCGTTCGCTCCCGGCAACCACACCGCTTATCGACGACATCTCCACGACGGAGCAGGTTCCGGACGTCGATCTTGCGACCGCGCTGGCCCAGCGCGTGGAACTGACCATTGCCCGCGATCAGGTCGCCGCCGCCGAGGCCGATCTGAAGCTTCAGCGCGCCCTGGCAGTTTCCGATCCCGATCTGCTCGCCGGGTACAAGCGCAACTCGGGTGCGGACACTTTGTTCTTCGCGGCGCAGGTTCCGCTTTCCTTCCGCAATCGCAACCAGGGGGAGATCGCCCGCGCTGAGGCCCAACTCCGTGTTGCGCACGCCTCGCTTCTTCAGACCGAGATCGTCGTGCGGGGTGATGTTCAGCAGGCGACGGAGAACTACAAACGTGAAACGCTACTCGTACGGGAGACGCTGCCGCAGATGCGTCAGCGCGCCAAACAGAATCTCGACATCCTTACCAAGGCCTACCGCATCGGCGGCGTCGATCTACTTCGCTACATCGATGCCGAGCGCACCGATCTCGAAGTAGAGGTCACCGCCATTCGCACCCTCGCCGAGTTCCATCAAGCCGCGCTTCGCCTACAGCTCGCCTACGGAGGACAGCCATGAAGCTCCACTATGCCGTTGCCGTGGCTATCGTCTGCCTCTCAGCTTGCTCAAAGAAGCCCGCCGGAAAAGCAGACGCCAAGTCGTCCCAAAAGCAAGGCGGCTCTTCTTCCAGCTCCAGCCAAGGCGACGACAAGAAGCAGCAAGACCCTGGCACGGTTAAGATCGAACAGCAGGACCAGCAGAAAGCTGGCATCCGCGTCGCCGAGGTCGAGGTCCGCAGCATGCCGCAGCTGCTCACCGTCACCGGACAGGTGATGATGGACGAGCAGCACACTTCGCATGTCGGCGCGATTGCGGACGGCCGCATCACCGCCGTCTATGTGCTTCCGGGCGATGTGGTCCACCGGGGTACGATACTGGCGCAGCTTCACAGCCATATGGTGCATGAAACCGTCGGTGCATTGACGCAGGCCTTCGCCGCGGCCGACCGCCAGCGCAGCGCGGCCGCCTTTGCCCAGCAAGCGGTCGACCGCTACGGTCATCTTTACAGCATTCAGGCCGCTTCGCTTGAAGAGAAGCAGCACGCCGACCAGATGCTGGCGCAGGCGCGTCAGGATCTGATCGACGCCCAAGCCACCGTCCGCATGGAGCGCGAGCACCTCTCGGAGCTATTACAGATTTCGCCCGAGTCGCTGACGCCCGCCAACCTCTACGACCGCGAACTCGTGCCGATCCGCTCGTCGATGAATGGCGTGGTGATCGCCAGGAACGTCACCGTCGGCCAGGTGGTCAACACCGGCTTTGAAGCCTTTGCCGTGTCTAATCTGGCGACTGTCTGGGTCATGGCCGCAGTTAACGAGAAGGACATCGCTCAGGTCCGCAACGGGGCGGCGGCCGACGTGACCACCCAGGCCTATGCCGATACGGCGTTTGCCGCCCGCGTGGCGATGGTCGGGGACACGCTCGACCCGCAAACCCGCACGATTCCCGTGCGCCTCGCCGTGCCGAATCCCGGCACACGCCTCCGGCCAGGAATGTTTGCCAGCGCGCACATCACCGGTCCGGTCACGCGCACCGCCGTCTTTATCCCGGAGGACGCCCTGCAGGACGTCAACGGCAACCAGGTAGTCTTCACCACGCAAGACGGAACGAGCTTTCACACCCAGATCGTCAAGCTGGGCACGCGCAGCGCTGGCCGCGCGGAGGTCGTCGAGGGGCTTAAGCCGGGAGACCATCTCGTCATCGGCGGCGCGTTCATGGTGAAGGGCGAACTGCTCAAAAGCACGGTAGGGGATGGATAGCGATCATGAGGAAAGTGATCGACTTTTTGCTCGACAACCGCTGGCTGGTCGCGGCGCTGCTGCTGTTGCTTGTGGTTGGGGGCATCTATGTGATGTTTCAGCTTCCGCTGGAGGCCTTTCCCGACCTCACCAATAACCAGGTGGTCGTGACCGTCCAGTGCCCTGGTCTGTCACCCGTCGAGGTTGAGCAGCTCGTCACCTATCCTCTGGAGACATCCATGATGGGTTTGCCGAAGCTACAGATGGTGCGCTCCACCTCCAAGCTCGACCTGTCGATGGTGACCATGATCTTCGACGATTCGATGAACCGGTACCTTGTGCGCCAGCTTGTGGCCGAACGGCTCAATCAGGCGCAGAGCCGCATTCCGGCCGGACTTCAGCTACAGATGGGGCCGATGGCGACCGCCTTTGGCGAGGTGTACCAATATACGGTCAGCGCGCCGAAGATGTCGCTGATGCAGATCAAAACGCTGCACGACTGGGTAATCCGGTACCAGCTCCTCACTATACCCGGCGTCAGCGAGATCAACTCCTGGGGCGGCGAGACAAAGCAGTACACCATCGTTGTCGACCCGGAGTCGCTTCGCCGTTTCAACCTCACGTTGCACGAAGTGGCCATGTCGGTTTCGGGCAACAACGCCAATTTTGGCGGCAGCTATATTGAACACGCCGAACAGCAGTACACCATCCGGGGCATCGGCCGCACTGAGTCGCTCGACGACCTCGGCAAGATCGTCGTCTCCACCACCAACGGCGTTCCCGTCTACCTCAATCAGGTCGCCGAACTAAAGCTGGAACCCATTCCCCGCCACGGGGCCATCATGAAGAATGGTGCGGGCGAGACCGTGTCCGGCATGGTCATCATCCTGCGCGGAGAGGACGGGCAAAAGATTATCAAGGACATCAAACGAAAGATCGCGGACATCAAGCTTCCAGACGGCGCGAAGATCGTCCCCTTCTACGATCAATCGGACGTCATCAACGCGACTACGCACACCGTCAAGAAGAACCTGATAGAAGCCGCCGTGCTTGTCGTGGTCATCCTGCTTATCTTTCTCGGCGAGTGGCGAGCCGCGCTTGTGGTCGCGATCACCATCCCGCTCTCGCTTCTCTTTGCCTTCCTTGGCATGGGCGCTTTCGGCATCTCGATCAACCTTATGAGTCTGGGTGCCATTGACTTCGGAACCATCGTCGACGGCTCTGTCGTGATGGTCGAAAACTGTATGCACCGGCTGGAACGAGGGGGCGGCAAACAAGACCTGGTGGAGATCGTGCGCGATGCCGCCGTTGAAGTGGCCCGTCCCATCACCTTCGGCGTCCTCATCATCATCGCCGTCTACCTGCCCATCCTCACCTTGCAGAGCCTCGAAGGCCGGATGTTTAAGCCTATGGCGGTGACGGTCGTCTCCGCGCTTACAGGTTCCCTCTTCCTTGCGCTCTTTATCGTTCCCACGCTGTGCACCTTTGCTCTAAAGCATCGCTTGCGAACCGTTGCCGACAGGCGGGAACAGAAAGACGGGAAGGAGAAATGGTTTGACAAGCTGCGCGCGCGCTACGTCCACTCGCTGGAGCGCGCGAGGGGACATAGACGCTGGATTTTCACCGTGGCCGCCATCCTGATCGTCGTCGGCCTGGGCTCGCTGGCTTTAATCGGCACCGAGTTCATGCCCAAACTGGACGAAGGCTCGCTTGTCATCACCTCGAAGCGCCTCCCGGGCATCTCGCTTACCGAATCGGTCGCCATCGGCACGCGGATCGAGAAGACGATCAAGAGCTTCCCGGAGGTCCAGAACGTTGTCACCAAGCTGGGGCGGCCGGACCTCGCCACCGAGGCCATGGGCGAGTACGAGTCCGACTCCTACATCAGCTTTACGCCAAAGGTCACCGAAGAATCTCCGGCAAAGCGTCAGGATCTTTCAGACCGGCTGCAGACCGAGCTGGCCAAGATCCCCGGCGTGTCTTACGAGTTCACACAGCCCATGCAGATGCGTATGGACGAGACCATCACCGGCACACGGGGCGACCTCGCGCTCAAGATCTTCGCGCCCGAAAACGGCGGCGATCTCGATACGCTCGAACAACTCGGCCATCGCGCCAACACCATCGTGGCGGGCGTCCCCGGATCGTCCGAGACGCAGATGGAGCTCATCTCCGGTGCCGAGGAGCTCCAGATACGCGTCGACCGCGCCGCCATCGCCCGGTACGGCATCAACGTCTCCGACATTCAAGAGGTCATCGAGACGCTCTACGGCAGCCGCCAGCTCTCCGAGATGCTGCTTGGCGAAGAACGCTTTCCGATAGCGATCCGGCTGCCGCTCCAGTTCCGCAACGATCCCGAAAACCTCAGGGCGCTCCAGATCAAGACGCCGGAGGGCGAACTCGTGCGGCTCGATCAACTCGCCGAGATTCGACAGGTGCGCGGACCCATCCTGATCAATCGGGAGAACGCGCATCGCCGCGCCGTTGTCATGTCTAACGTTGAAGGCCGCGACCTCGGCGGCTTCGTCAAGGACGCCGAGGCAGCCGTGCAGTCCGGCCTCCAGCTTCCCACCGGCTATCGCCTGGAGTGGGGCGGCCAGTACGAGAACCAGCGACGGGCGCAGCAGCGTCTTCTCATCGTCTTTCCTGTCTCGATCCTCATCATCGCGGCCTTGCTCTATGCCACCTTCCGCAATGTCAAGCAGATGTTCTTGATCCTGATGATCGTTCCGTTGGCCCTGGTCGGAGGCATTGGCGCGCTGTGGCTGCGCGGCATGAACCTCAACCTTTCGGCTTGCGTGGGCTTCATCTCGTTGTTTGGCATCGCCGTCCTCAACGGCATCGTGATGGTGTCGCACATCAACTCTCTGCGGGCGGAAGGCAAGAACACCGAGGACGCCATACGCGAAGGTGCCTCCGACCGGCTTCGCCCGGTGCTGATCACCGCCCTCGTCGCCTCGCTGGGCTTTATCCCAATGGCGATCGCGACCTCGCGCGGAGCGGAAGTGCAGCGTCCGCTTGCGACGGTCGTCATCGGCGGCCTCGTCACGGCGACCCTTCTGACGCTTTACCTTCTTCCCCTTCTCTATGAACAATTTAGCGAGAAGGAGAAGAGCTGACGCACTTACTTGGAAGTTACAACTTCAAGAAGAAAGTTGTCGCCGTTTCTCACGACCAGGCTCTTGCCTCCCCCGACAAGAGTGACGATTCCATCGCAAAACGATAGAGTGGAGGCATCGTCGAAGCCGTACAAACCTTGGGCCGTCGTGGAAAACACGCCGACGGCGCGGGGGAGGGCCTCGACCGCGTCACTGGACGTCATCCGGGGCAAAGCGTACACACCGTTGTAGTCGGCGTAGCCAACCTTGCGCATCACCCGGTCGCAAACGTCGCCGACCCACCCGGAGCGGTAAACCTCATCTCCGCCCACCTGAGTCGTCGTGAGACTGGCCTGGCTCGAGTTGCCGCGGTCGGGACCTCCCATCGCCGGTAAAAAGGTGTCTCCCACATCTGTGAAGTTGGCCACGGCGACCGCCCTGGCGGACAATGGCACGCTTTGGTGCCCGTATTCCAGCGCCGTGAACCGAATGGACAGCGAGGGAGGCGTTCGACGCGCCGTGTTTGCCGCCTGGGAGGCGACGATCTCTCCCCGCACCTTCGCTCCCGCTTTGAGGTAGAGGTGCGGAGCGACGGGCACTCGCTGCGTGGTCTCCAGGGACACAGACGTTCCCACCTTCACCTTTCCGGCGCGCAAGCTCCGGGAAATGCTGACCGGCAGGGTAACTCCCGGCGGTATAGCACTCAACGTGGTGACGGACAAGTCACCGGACGCGGCCGATACGTCTTGGGGAGCGTACAAAAACAGCATACCCGCAACCGCCGCGAGCGCCTTTGACCGGGAGGATCGTTGCTTCTTATTCATAGCCGTCCTTCTCCATCGCGGCGGCCCCCGGGGCGGTGGTCACGACGGGGCAAGAGGCCGCCCAAACGATCGGCTCAGCCAGCGACCATAATCCTTGTGTGCGGGATGACCGGCGTCCGAGTATAGATCGATGTATCTCGCCAAGGTAGTTGCGGAAGGCCGTGATTGTCAAAGCGCACGGTGGAAGAGGCGATCGTCGTCCGCGGCCGGCGCAGTGGGACGAACACCGCCTATGGAACGCCGGCTCGCCGCTCTATACTTGGGCGAGACTTGGACGAACCTATGGAATGGACGATGTGTGAGATCGGACAAGGGGAAGCGGGTGCGGCTAGGACGTCACTGGCTGCGGTGGAACTCGCCGACATTTCAAAGATTTATGGGAGTTTCGCGGCGTTGCGACATGTTTCCGCGCGGCTGGCGGCAGGCAGCTCGACGGTGATCCTGGGGGAGAACGGGGCGGGGAAGTCGACGCTGCTGCGGATGATTGCCGGATTGATTGCGCCCACCCGAGGGATAGTGACAGCGTTCGGCGATCGGCCCTCGGACGCCCGACGGCGGATCGCCTACATGAGCCACGCCTCGATGCTCTATGACGAGCTGTCGGCGATGGAGAACCTCCTCTACTTCGCCGACCTGTACCGCGACGAGGGCTGCGCGTGCGTGGCCAGCCCGGAGATGGCGCTGCGCGCGGTGGGCCTTGATCCGGGACTGAAGCGACCCGTGGGCCAGTATTCGCAGGGGATGCGGCAGCGGACCTCCCTTGCACGTGTCCTGCAGAGCGACCCGGAGCTGTTACTGCTGGATGAGCCGTTTTCAAATCTAGACGTCGCCTCGGCGGGGCAGATGGTGGAGCTGCTCGTCGACTACCGAACGTGGCCGGTCGCGGGCGGAGGCAAGCGGACCATCGTCATGACCACTCACCAGGCAAAGCTCGCCGAGCCGCTAGCAGAGGCCACGCTAACGATGCGGGCGGGCGAGATCGTCCGATGAAGCCAGCCGCCGCAAAGACGAACGCGGCGCGGCTGCTGGACGGCCTCGGGATCGCCTACGAGCTGCGAACATATGAGGTGGATTTGGACGACCTGACGGCAGTGTCGGTGGCGCGCAAGATCGGCCTGCCGCCAGAGCAGGTCTTCAAGACGCTGCTGGCTCAGACCACGCCTGCGGGGCACCTCTTCGCGGTAGTGCCGGGGGACGCGGAGCTCGATCTAAAGAAGCTGGCCGTGGCGGCGGGCGCGAAGAAGGCGGAGCTTGCCCCCTTGAAGGAGGTCGAGCCGCTGACCGGGTATGTACGCGGCGGGGTGACCGTAATGGGCACGAAGAAGGCGTTTCCCGCGTTTGTGGACGAGACGATCGAGCTCTTCGACGCAATCTCGGTGTCGGCGGGGATGCGCGGGGTACAGGTCGTGCTTGCGCCAGCGGAATACCTGCGGGCCGCCGGGGCGACACTCGCGGACCTCTGCCGATGAGCTATCTGCGACAGGTATGGGCGCATCTTGCCAAGGACCTCCGGCTGGAGTGGCGGTCGCGCGACGCGATCAACGGGATGCTCTTCTTCGCGCTGCTGGTAGTGGTGGTGTTCTCGCTGGCGTTTGACCCAACGGCGGCCGAATCGCGACGCATCGCGGGCGGCATCCTGTGGGTGGCGATCTTGTTTGCGACCATCACCGCCCTGAACCAAAGCTGGAGCCGGGAGCAGCGCAACCAGGTGTTGGATGCGCAACGGCTGGCACCCTCGGCACCCTCCGCGCTGTTTGTCGGCAAGGTGCTGAGCAATATGCTATTTGTTTCGCTGGTGGAGGCGGTGCTGGCTCCGTTATTCATCGTCTTCTACAACCTACACGCGCTGGGGAACGGCTGGCTGCTCGCGCTGGTGATGCCGCTAGGCACGTGGGCGCTGGTGTGCAACGGGACGTTCTTCGCCGCGCTGGGGCTGCGGACCCGCAATCGCGAGCTGATGCTGCCGCTGGTCCTGCTGCCGATCTCACTCCCCGCACTGCTGGCGATGATCCAGGCGGCGACGGGCATCCTGACGGGCGAACTGGACCCGGTTCAAGTGGGATCGTGGATCAAGCTCCTCGCTGGTTATGACATCATTTTCACTACGGTCTGTCTGCTGCTGTTCGAGACAGTTTTGAGTGCCGAGTAGCTCCAACCGGCGTAAACTTAGACCATGATGCGGGAGCTAAGTCAGAAAAGCGCCGTTCGTCCGATGCAGCTGGTAGGCTTTGCCTGGTTTGCCGTGACGCTCGCGGTGCTGGCCGTGGGCTTTCGCGAGGCCCTCTTTCATGCGCCCACTGAGTTGACTATGGGCGACGTGCAGCGCGTCTTCTACTACCATCTTCCGGCGGCGATCCTTGGACTCGTCTTTCCCTACGTCAACTTTGTGGCGTCACTACTGGTGCTCTACTGGCGGCGGCGCGACCCGATGAAGACGCTGGCGGCGGACGCGCTCGCTGTGGCCTCGGCGGAGGTGACGTTGATCTTCACGTCCATCTGCCTCGCAACCGGGATGCTGTGGGGCAAAGCGAGCTGGGGCATCTGGTGGGCGTGGGACGCACGGCTGACCACGCTGCTGCTGCTTTGGCTGCTGTATGTCGCGTATCTGATGACGCGGAGGCTCTCGGCAACGGGGCAGACCTCGACACTGGCCGCGGTTCTGTCGGTCTTTGCTGCGGTCGATGTGCCCATCGTCTTCATGTCGATCCGCTGGTGGCGGACGCAGCATCCCGCGCCGGTCTTTGAGAGCGGTAAGGCGAATGTCGATCCGTCGATGCTGCCCGCGATCTTCTGGAATCTTGCCGGATGGGCGATGTGGGGGATCTTTATCTGCGGCTTCCGCTATGCGCTGGAGCGGCGGCGCCAGGTGGCGGAGCAAAACGCGGCCTTGAACGCGCTTGAAGCGACGCTGGAGTACACGCGATGACCTGGCACACGATCTTTGATTGGAGCACCATCGAGAGCCGGCATCTGCTGATCTCCTATACGGCAGTGTTTGCAGTGCAGGGCGGCTACTTCGCCTGGCTGGTACGCGGATGGGCGCGGAGCCGGTCACGGTAGACTCGCAGAGGTGATCGTCCCTTCACGACTTCTTCTCATCGGTTCACTAAGTTTGCTGCTGACGGCTGGTTGCCGCCGGTCGTCGTTTCCAGATGTGCCGGACGGCTACCGGGAGTTCGCCTATGTGACGAACAGCGCGGGCAACACCGTCAGTATTCTCGACTTGGTGTATCTGCGACAGGACCGAACATTACAGGTGGGTACCGCGCCCGGCGCGCTCGCAGTCAATGCGGCCAAGAACGAGGTGTACGCGGCGAACGCCGGAAGCTCCTCGATCACGGTGATCGACACGGACAAGAACGAAGTCGCGTGGACGATCTCTGTGGGCCGGCAGCCTTCGTCGATCGCCGTTGAGGGGGATGGACAGCGGGCGTTCGTGGCCAACGCGGGATCGAACAGCATCAGCGTCGTCGACCTCGAAAAGCGGCGGGTGACACTGACCGTCGGTGCGGGGGAGCAGCCCGGACTGGTGCGGCTCGCGCCGGACGGACGGTCGCTGGTGGTGACGAATCGCGGCGGCAGCGTGTTCGTTTATGGCGTGGCTGCGCGGGACGAAACTAGACCGGCACTGCGGCTGCGGGCGAGCTTTACCGGATGTCCAGGCGCGGGGAACGCGGTGGTGTTGCCGGATTCATCGAAGGCGTTCGTGGCGTGCTCGGGCGGGCATCAGGTGATGGCCATCGGGCTGGCGGCCGCGCCGGACTCGTGGGCGGCGAAGCATGACAGCTCCCTGATGACCGACCGCTTTCTGACGCTGCTCGACGTGGGCGACGCACCGACGCACCTGGCGTTGAAGCCCGACGGGGGCGAGATCTTCGTCTCGAACGCAGCGTCGGACAGCGTGTCCGAGATTACCACGGGGACGAACGAGGTCGGAGGAACCTACCTGATTGGCAGCCGGCCGGCGGCGGGGCTGGTCAGCGCGGATAACGGCACACTGTGGGTGGCGGCATCCGGCGCGGACGCGATCAGCCTGTACAGCATCGACGACGGGCGGCTGGTGAGCAGCGTCCACACGGGATCTTCCCCGACAGCCATGGCGTTCTCGACGGACGAGCATCTGCTGCTGGCGGCAGACGCGCGCTCGGGCGATGTGTCGGTAGTGCGAACCCAAGGAAAGCTGGGCCCCGCATTGTTCACGATCCTGCCAGCGGGCCGATCTCCTAGCGAGATCGTCGTCAAGGCCATGGGCGGTAAGTAGTTCCAGGCAGCGGTTATCCCAAAGCTTCAAGGATCGCGTCGAAGTCTTCCAGCCCACCGTATTCAATGATGACCCGGCCTTTGCCGCGCTTGTCTTCGATGGCGACCTTCAGGCCAAGCTTGCGGCGAAGGCGATCTTCCGCCTCACGCACGTTCGGGTCTACGGCAGGAACTTGCTTCTTCTCAGGGGCACTCCCCGGGGCGAGCAGGGCCTGAATATACTTCTCCGCCTGGCGCACGTTCATCCCCTGCGCGACGATGCGGCCCGAGGCGGCAAGCATGGCGTTAGCGTCCCCCAGGGCGAGCAGGGTACGGGCGTGACCAAAGGTGAGGATGCCCGCCTCGACCTGCTCCTGCACCGCTTCAGGCAGTCGCAGCAGCCGTAGGAAGTTGGAGACGCTGACCCTGTCCTTGCCCGTGCGCGTCGCCATCTGGTCATGGGTCATGCCGAACTGCTCGCCGAGACGATGGTAGGCGCGCGCCTGCTCCATGGGGTTCAGGTCGGCGCGTTGGAGGTTCTCGACGATGGTCATCTCCATCGCCTGCGCGTCGGTGGCCTCGCGGACGATGGCCGGAATGGTGGCCATGCCTGCCAGCTTTGAGGCTAACCAGCGGCGCTCACCCATGATCAGCTGGTAGCGATTGCCGCCGAGTTCCTTCACAACGATGGGCTGGACGACTCCCGACGCGCCAATCGATTTCGAGAGCTCGTCGAGCTTTCCCTCATCGAAGTGGCGGCGGGTCTGGAGTGGATTGCGCTCAATGGCGTCGAGCGCGATCTCAAGCGGGCGACCCGACGGGAGCTCGTCCGGCTGCTGGTCAACGGGCTGCTGTACGAGCGGCTGGGGTGCGGTTTGCGCTGGTCTGACGGAAGGGAGCAGAGACTCCAGTCCCTTGCCAAGTGCCCGCCGCCGTGTGTCGATACTTTGTGCCATCCACAATCCTCGCTCACCAGTCTACGTTCCACAAGGGGAGGATTGGAGCACCGAATGGGATTTGAACCCATGAATACCGGTTTTGCAGACCGGC
>CAXTUR010000014.1:0-35871 GCA_964247455.1 uncultured Acidobacteriaceae bacterium
GAGCAGCGCACTCCTAACGCGAAGGTCGCAGGTTGGACTCCTGCCCGGGCCACCAGTTATTCTTCGGCAAGGGGTCCATGCTGAGCACGTCGGACCTGCCGGCAGAGCATCGGCGCAGCCTCAGTCGATGACCGGATCACCTCTCCACTTACTGCTGACGACCGGCTCTGCTCATTGCAAGTCTTATCCAGTTCTCGTTTGAGAGATACCATTGCACCGTTTTATGAAGGCCGGAGGCAAAGCTCTCTTCGGCGCGCCAGCCTAGTTCGGTTTCGAGCTTCCGGGCGTTGATTGCATAGCGCCTGTCGTGGCCTGGCCGGTCGGCGATAAAGCGTATCAATTGCCGGTGAGGCCTATGAGTCGATTCCGGCACAAGTTCGTCCAACAGTTCGCAAATCGCAGATACAACGTCAAGATTTTTTTGTTGGTTGTCGCCACCCACGTTGTAGGTCTCGCCTACGCGCCCTCGTTCGAGCACCCTCTGAATTGCTTTACAGTGGTCGAGCACATAGAGCCAGTCGCGCACCTGCTGCCCGTCGCCATAGACAGGAAGTGGCTGACCAGCCAAGGCATTGGTGATCGTCAGTGGTATCAGCTTCTCGGGAAACTGAAAGGGACCGTAATTGTTTGAAGAATTGATAGTAAGGGTAGGAAAACCGTAGGTGTGCATCCATGCTCGAACTAAATGGTCCGACGCCGCTTTAGAGGCCGCATACGGCGAGTTAGGCGCAAAGCGCGTGTGCTCATGGAAGGCAGCTTCCTCCGGCGCTAGTGTTCCATAGACCTCGTCGGTGGAAACGTGAAGAAAACGGAAAGCTTGCCGCTCTACACCATCGAGTGTGCGGAAGTATGCCAGCGCGGCGGTCAGCAGGTAAAAGGTGCCGTCGATGTTTGTCCTGATAAACGCTTCCGGTCTCAGGATGGAACGATCGACGTGGCTTTCGGCCGCGCAATGAACGATAAAACGCGGACGATGTTCGCTGAGCAGACGCTCCACCAACAGCCGGTCACCAATGTCCCCATGGATGAAAACATGATCGTCGTGGCTGTGGACTGAAGCTAGATTCGCAAGGTTGCCAGCATAGGTCAGCTTGTCTAAGTTGACGACCTTACCGTGTCCGGAACCTATCCAATGCAGAACGAAGTTGGAGCCAATAAAGCCCGCGCCGCCTGTTATTAGAATGCACGGCTTCATCGGCAATACGCTCCTTTTTCTAGGATCTTAGGCTTGCTCGAAAACTACTTTTTACTGCAACAACGATCTTAGAGCCCGCAGAGCATCAGCAGCTTGTATCTCTAGGATGCAGTGAGCTGTGTCAGCCGTGCAATACTCTACGCAAGGTGGGATAGCCTTGGCAGGCCGGCAACAAACGATATGCTCTCCCAGGGGACGAACGCGCTCCGGAGCGGAAGGCCCGTCTGGGTCTGCTCCTTCCGCGGCGATGAATAAGATAAGGCAAGGAACTCCGAGCGCACCGGCGATGTGGCCTGGCCCCGAATCGTTGCCGATAAATAACCGGCTATGGGCGATAAGGCAGGTACTTTCGGGCAGAGTAGATACTCCCGCAACCAGCGTGGTCTGAGCACGGCGGTCCAGTGGAATAGAGTTGTATAGTTGCCGGGCAAAGATGGCGTCGGAAGGTCCGGCAAGCAGAGCCACGGTGTAACCGTAGGAATGCAACTCCGCAATCACAGTTGCCCAGCGGTCGATCGGCCACATACGCCGCGCAGCACTGGCGCCGGGCGCGATCACTACAAGAGGAGCCTGTGGATCGACTCCAAAACGCACGGCGAGTGCTGGCCATTCAACCGTATCTGCTATGTGACGCATGGATGGGTTGGGCTGTACCTCGATCATCGTGCGATCCATAGGTGGGAGCACACCCGCCTGCTCCAGGAGGAATAGGAATCTTGTGGGCTCGCGCATTCGTTGTGCGCCGCGTACATGGCGGGTCAGCAGCGCGTCGCGGTAGCCTCCCGGGGGCTGAGAGCGGTCGAAGTCGTTGGCGGCAAAGCCGATGCGGGTTGGAGCCTGCGTAAGGTAGGCGACCAGCAGATCGCGAAAGCCGGAGCCCCAACGCGGAACGATGCAAGTAGTTGGGTGCACATGGCGCAAGGTCTGCCAGAACCTTCGAAGGACGGTCACCGTAGTCCGAAGCTCAAGCCATGGATTGGTTGTAGGGCGCGAGTTGCCGCTGAACTCGTAAACGTGATCTAGCGACGGAACGAGCCGGAGCAAACTGCCCATTGGAACCTGCACGGCGCACTCAATGCGGGCATGGGGATGAGCGTTCCGAAGAGCCTCGATCATCGGCAGCAGCATGACCGTATCTCCAACATGGCTGGAGAGATGGACTATTAAGAAATGCTCTGGCGAACCTGGCTTAGACGAAGAAGCACGGGGAAGTATGCTGGTTGCGGCTGCGAGTTTCACCGCTAAACGAAAGCACGGAGTTACAGCGCCGCGTAAGGCGGGGAGCGCGGCAGTTCGGTAAAACTCTCGCAAGCGATGCTTGAGATCTATCACATAGTAACCAAAATGGAGGAGCTCGTTGCGGCCTGAGTCATGACCAACTAGCCAATTCGGAAGTATAAGGTCCTTCTAATAGATCAGCTGCTTGCAACATGGATGGCTATCCCTAACCAGATCAGAATACAAGCGTCGACACTATAGCCGCAGGGGCATCGTATTTACATCGGCTATCAGCCAATTATATGTAGATGGAGGCGCGGGTCGGGATCGAACCGACGCATAAAGGTTTTGCAGACCTCTCCCTTACCACTTGGGTACCGCGCCCCGGGCGATGCCACAACCAGGCGGGACAGATAAGCCGATGCGAAGAACACCGTTTTGCAGCTGTTTGGAGCGGGAGACCGGGGTCGAACCGGCGACATCTTCCTTGGCAAGGAAGCACTCTACCACTGAGCTACTCCCGCTCGTTACAGATTGAAGTATAGCCGCGATGCGAGAGGCCGGTCAACGCACCTGGGCTAGTTGCCGGTGCGGGGCGGCGCGTAAGCGATGCGCGGCCCCACAACGACGCTGGACCGGCGGCGGACGATGTGCGGCGTGAGCAGGAGCACCAACTGGCTTGAATCCTTCTCAAAGGTCTGGTCGGTCGCGCTTTGGAAGCCGGGCAGCTCGCTCAGTCCGGGAAGACCGTTGATCGCACGGGCTTCAGAACGGGTGACGTTGCTCAGGATCAAGGCCGTCTCGCCATCGTTCACGGTGATGTCGGAGACAAGCTGGCGATTGGCGAGGATAGGGATGTTATCGAGTGCGCCCCCGGCGAGGGCCTCGATCTTCAAGTCCATCTTCAGGTTGATCGCGTTCGTCTTTGATATGGTGGGCGTGGCTTTCAGGGTCAGGCCCAGGTCTTCGTATTGAACTTGAGGGATGGTTTGGGTGTTGCCGGAGCCCAGGTATTGCGCCAAGAGCGACGACGCGCTGACGCCGTTGATCGTGACGCCCGCCAGTGAAGAGGCGTTGGCGGTGACGCCGCTCGAGTAGGTGGATGTAGTGATGGGATAGCGGCTGCCGACGCGGAAGGTGCCTTCTTTCCGGTCGCCGACGCGGAGCTGAATGTCGTCGAGGGCGCGCGTGTCGCTGGTATTGAGCCCAAGGTTCAGAGTGACGCCGCCCGAGGCATAGACGCCCGTGGTGGTCAGGCCGCCCCCGAAGATGCCCAGCGTGTTCGAGAGCAGGGTGCTGGTGGCAATGCCCGAGCCGAGGAGATATTCGGCGATCTGCAGGACGCTGGCGGTCGCGGGGATTAGCCCCTGGGCGATGGCCTGGTTGACGATGGTCTGGTTGGCCGTGACGAGCGCCTGGGCCTGGCTGGCGACGTTGTACGCTCCAATCTGCTGCGGGACGCTGAAGCCGGTAGCGCGGCTATGGATCAGATCGACGGAGTAGAGCTTCAATTCAAGCAGCACCTCACTGGTGCCGTCGAGCAGATCGTCGAGCGTCGCGTTCACTGCGCGGAGAGTGGCCTCAGGGGCGCGGACCAGCAACGTGCCCGCACCGGGTTGGGTCGACGCCTGCCGCACATCGAAGACGTTGCGCACAACATTGCCGATGTCGCCCATCTGTTCTGTCGTCAACCCCGGAAGATAGATCGTCTCCTCCATCTGGCGCTCTAGGCGAAGACGGTTCTCAGGGGTATCTTTGGCGAGGAAGAGCGTCTGCCGGTCGAGCGGCACGGCGAAGAGGCGGCCCATCTGGAGGAGCAACGGCATGGCCTGCTCATAGCGGACGTCTTCGAGGTCGAAGCGGAAGGCCTGATGCGGGACCGAGTCGTTAAAGACCACCTTCAGGTTGTAGGCCGCCGCGACTTGGCGAATGGTCTCCTGCAGGTCGGCGCGAAGATGGAAGGTGGCCGGTTTGAGATCGGGTGTGACGACGATGGCCCCGGCAAAGATGGGAGGCTGCTGCAGCCATGGCTCCGCCCCGAGTTGGATTCGGGTGGGAAGCTCGTGCTGCTGAACCATGGCATTTTCGGGTTCGAGCGCCTTGGCCTCAGCCACTAGCCGTTCGGCTCCGGCTGCGTCGCCATGGAGCCGGTCCCGCCCGGCAGCCTGTACCAGGTCGGTGACGTGGTGCTCCCGCGCGAGGGCCAGTGCCGTAATGTAGCCGCGATCTCCAGGCACCAGCGTCAGCGCACGGGCGAAGCTCTTCTCGGCGGCGGGGAAGTCGCGACGGTCCAGCTGGCGCGCTCCGGCGAGGTAAGCGTCTTTGGCCTGGGTGATCTGCTTGGCGGTCGGTGCGGGTGGTGTCTGGGCGCAGGTTATCCCCGGCAGGCAGAGGGCAGCACCGACCACAAGACATCCACGAATGCAAGAGAAGCGCACCATCGTCTACAGGATAGACGGTGCGGGCGGGCTAACGGGCGTTGACGATCTGCGGCATGGCGCGGATCTGGTCCCGTGCCGGATCACGCGGCTGCTCGCGCATCGGTGGCCGCCGCGCGCCGCTGCGTATCTGGGCGGAGTCGAGATCGAGTTCGGCCAGAGTACGGCTGAGGGTGTTGCGGTGCATCCCGAGCTCCTTGGCCGCCTTGCACTGGTTGCCGCGATGCTTTGAGAGAATCTCGATCAGATAGCGCCGTTTGAACTGGCGGACGGCCTCCGTATAGGAGACCCCGGAGGAGTGCATCTGCGTCACAAGTGCGTCCAGTTCGCGCTTCAAGATCACCTCACGTGCGGCCCTTGGGCAGGGTCCTTTTCAGTTTCGCATCAAGGTGCGGGCTTGATCCATGCGTCGCTCTTGTGCTTGATCTCGTCCGCGCCGTCCGCAACCTGCTGCCGCAGCCCGTCGGGTACAACGAAGGATACCCCATGCGCGCCGGCAAGGAAATAGGGAAGAAGCTGCGACCGGGCGGTCAGCCGCGCGTCGGGATCAAAGGCCGCCAACGCCAGCATGACGGAGACGCCGAGCAGGCAGCCGCGGGCAAACCCGAAGACGGCCCCTAGCGCTCGATCGACAAATCCGAGGCCGATGGCACTGGCGCTCGTTCGGAGGAACTTGCCCAGAAGCCCGCACGCGACCATCACAACGATGACGATGGTCAGAAATGCCGCGACCTCCGCCGTCGCCCGGGTAATTTTTGTAAGCGGAGCGACCAGACTGACCATCTGCTCGGCGACCGGGCTGTAGTTCCAGCTTGCCAGCAGGATACCCGCGACGAGCCCGCCGAGCGAGAACATCTCCAGGATGAAGCCCTTCAGCGTGGCGCGCACGGTCGAGTAGACCAGCAGGGCGACCAGCATCCAGTCGAGCACGGTAAAGTCCACCGCATGCGGTATGTTCACGCCGCCAGCTCCGCGCGCCCGGTTAGCAGGCGGAAAGCATCCATATACTTGGCGCGTGTGCGGTCGACCACATCGTCGGGCAGCGAAGGCGCGGGAGCCTGCTTGTTCCAGCCGAGCCGTTCGAGGTAGTCGCGGACGTACTGCTTGTCGAAGGAGGGCTGCGGGCGGCCGGCTTCAAGGTGTTGCTCATACGTGTCCGCTGGCCAGTAGCGGGAGGAGTCGGGGGTGAGCACCTCGTCGGCCAGAACGATCTCGCCGCGGGCCGCACCGTCGATGGGACCATTGACCAGATCGTCGATCAGGCCGAACTCGAACTTGGTATCGGCCAGGATCAGGCCCTTAGTGGCGGCGTAGTCGCTTGCTTTCTTATAGATGGAGAGGGTGCGCGCACGCAGCTCCTCCGCGACCTGCCCGCCGAGGGTCTCGTCCATCGTCGCGAACGAGATGTTCTCGTCATGGCCCACGTTGTTCTTGGCCGCCGGAGTAAAGATCGGCTCGGGCAGCCGCTCAGATTCGCGCAGGCCGGAGGGCAGGGGAATGCCGCAGACCACACCCGTGGCCTGGTAGTCCTTCCAGCCGGAGCCGGAGAGATAGCCACGCACGACGCACTCGACCGGGAACATCTTCACCCGTTTGACGATCATGCTGCGTCCGGCGAGCTGGTCGCGGAAGGGCGCAAGCGCGGCGGGGAACGCGTTGGCGTCGGCCGTCAGGAGGTGGTTCGGTGTGAGTCCGCTAAGAAAGTCGAACCAGAAGAGGGAGAGTTGGGTGAGGATCTTGCCCTTGTCTGGAATGCCGGTGCCGAGGACGTGGTCGAAGGCCGAGATGCGATCGGTGGCGACGAAGAGCAGCCGTTCGTCCGCGGACGGAGAACCGCTCAGGCTATAGATGTCGCGCACTTTGCCCTGCGCGATGGGGGCAAGCGAGCCAAGGTTGGTTTGGAGCAGCGCGGGTGCCATCGTGCTGACAGTATCGCATCCGGGGCTTAGGGAGAGGGGCCTCTGAGAGCGCTCTCATCGACCGGTGACGGACTTTGGCCGTTCGACTGCTTTATTCCGGGACAGGAGTCATGTCGATGGCAATGATTACACCGATGACTGAGATGCTGGGACAGTACCTGGATCTCGCGAACGCCCAACTGAAGCTAACGGTCAGCAATATGGCCAACGTGGATACGCCGGGGTACAAGACCCAGGGCTTCGACTTCGAGCAGGAGTTGCGGCGGCAGCAGGCCGGATTCGACCTGGCCGGACCGCAAGCCTCCGCTGTCGACGGGCTGGTGGCGCGGCCGGACGGCAACAACGTCTCGATGGACCGCGAAGGCGTCCAGCTGGCCGAGACGCAGCTCAAGTTCAAGATGGCCGCGCAGCTGCTAAAACACGAATACGCCGGCATTCTGTCGGCCATCCACGCGGAGGCCAAATAGCCATGAACCTCTTTGGATTGATGGATGTAAGCGCGTCGGCGTTGAAGGCCGAGCGGGTCCGGGCCGAAGTTGTCGCGAGCAACATGGCCAACGCCGAAACCACCCGCACCGAGGACGGTGTTCCGTACCAGCGCCAGCATGTGCTCTTCGAGGCGCAGGGCGGCGGCGCGGGCAGCTTTCAGCAGCAGCTGGTGAGCCATCTGAGCGGGAGCACGCTGGCCAACGGCGGAGCGTTCTTGAACGGCACGATGACCCCGGCAAGCTTTCCGCTCCTCGGCTCCTCATCGGCTGCGGATAACGTCGCGGGCGGCGTCTCGGTCACGGGCGTGATCGCCGACAATGCAGAGCCGCTGCGCCGCTTCGATCCGCAGCACCCGGACGCGGACGCCGACGGCTATGTCTCTTATCCGGACATCAATCCACTGACGGAGATGGTCGACCTGATGGGCGCGACGCGGGCTTACGGAATGAACGCTTCGGCGTTGCAGGCGGAAAAAGGCATGGTCGCCGCCTCACTTGAAATCGGCAAGTAAGCACCACCTAAGTTGGACAGCAGGGGAGAGACATAATGAGCGGAATCGAGCAGCTAGCGGGCGTTCTACAGGGTTTGGACACGGACAACACGACGGCTGTCCCGGGCGGCGCAAACGCCTTCGGCACGGGGGCGGTGCCGTTTTCGGGCGTGCTGCAGCAGATGGTCGAGCAGAGCAGCGCACTCGATAAGAAGGCGGCGCAGGCGGTCACGGGCGTGCTCAACGGCTCTGGCGTCGAGATCCACGACGCCATGATCGCGACGCAAAAGGCCGACATGGCGTTCGAGCTGGCGCTGCAGGTCCGCAACAAGGCCGTGGGCGCATACCAGTCGATGATGGCGATGCAGTTTTAGAGCCTGTAGCAAAGCGCATCCGGTCCCGCTGGGCCAAAACACGAACACTTACTAAGGACACGGCATCCAGATGGCAGAGACAGGACAAGGCGCGGGGATGGAACGGAAGCCGGGGGCGGCGGCACCGGGACCGGCGGAGCGGGTGCTCCATGCGCTCAAGGGGATCGGCGACCGGCTCACTCATCTGCCCGCCGGGAAACGCAACGCACTCGTGGCCAGCGTCTGCGTGGTGGTGGCGGTCTGCTCCGGCATCGCCTGGTATCTTGGACGACCCGACTGGAAGACGCTCTTCTCGGGTCTCGACGGCAAGGACATCGCCACCGTCTCACAGGAGCTTTCGGCCGCGGGGATCAAGTACCAGACGACCCCCGACGGCTCCGGCATCGAAGTCCCCGCCGAGCTGGTGGACAAGGCGCGGATGGAGGTCGCGGGCAAGGGAATGCCGCAGACCGGGCGGCTGGGCTTTGAGCTCTTCGACAAGCCGAACTGGGTGGGCAGCGAGTTCGACGAGCACGTCAACTATCAGCGCGCGCTTGAAGGCGAGCTCGAACACACCATTGCCACGCTGGGCGCGGTGCATTCGGCCCGGGTGCACCTGGTGCTGCCGCAGCCGTCGCTCTTTTTAGCGCAGGAGAAGATCGCCAAGGCCTCCGTAGTCCTGAAGCTGAAGCGCGGCGCGATGCCCCAGGCCGAGGCCGATTCAATCCGCGCGCTGGTTGCCGGAGCGGTTGAAAACCTTAGCCCCGATCAGGTCACGCTGGTCGACGCCGACGGGCACGTCAACTTGAAGCCCCGCGCCATGAGCGGGGTGGAGGACGAAGAGATGGAGGCCGGGCTCGAGGCCAAGCTGGTCGCCATGCTCGAACCGCTCGCCGGACGCGATAACGTCCGCGCCACCGTCAACGTCTCCTACGATCAGGGCACCGAAAGCCGGATCGACGAGATCTACGATCCGACCCAATCCGCGCCCATCAACTTCCAAAAGAGTGAGCAGACCGCGCCGGGCCGCCAGCAGGCCGGAGGCGTCCCCGGCACGGCCAGCAACTCGCCCGCTGGAGCTGCCAAGGGAGGCGTCGCCGGCTCGGCCATCGCTGCCCCGCCGGGCACCCCGCCGCTACTGCAGAATGGCCTGCCGGTCTATCCGCAGGGCAATCAGCTTGGCCAGACGCTCAAGGAAGAGAACGGCACTTACGGTGTCACCAAGCACACCATCCGCTCGGATGAAGGCCCGGGCCGCGTCCGCCGCGTAACCGCCGCCGTGCTGGTCAACGACCGAATGCTGACCGAGGGCACGGGCAAGACCGAGCACGCCGTCTGGAAGGCCCGCAGCGGCGAAGAGATGAAGCGCCTCGAAGAGCTGGCGCAGGCCGCCGTGGGCTTCGACCCCAAGCGCGGCGACCAGGTGGTCATGCAGAACATCAGCTTTACCTCGAACCTGCCCGAGCCGAAGCCTTCTGCGGTGGGCAAGGCGCTCGACGGCGCCAGGGGCATCCTCCAGACGCAACCGGGCCTGTTGAAATCGGCCATCACGGGACTCTGCGCATTACTTCTGGTCATGTTTGTACTCCGTCCGGCGGTTTCGCAGATCACGGCGACGCTGCGCGAGCCGATGATGTTGCCAGCACCAGCTCCGGCCGGCCCCACTGTCGCCGAGCTTGCCGCGCCGGAGCCGGAGCCAGCCAGGATCGAGATGCGCCCCGCGCCCCGGTTGAAGGCGAACTCGCAGAACCGCATCTTCGAGTATGTGGCCGAGAGTGTGGAGCGCGATGCCGCGCAGGCCACCCGGCTGCTTGAAGCATGGATTGGTACCAACGGGGAGGCGGAAGCATGAGCACCAGCGCGCAGTTGAACGAACCCACCCGCCAGCAGGCGTTGCTCCCCGCCGAGGCTGGCTTCGCGCCCGCCGACGTGCCGGGCATCCGCAAGGCCGCGATCTTGATGCTTGGCTTGGGCGAGGAGCGCGCCAAGCCGCTCTTTATGAGCTTGTCGGAGACCGACGTTCGCCGCCTGACGGACGAGATCACCCGGCTCGGCGATGTGCCCGCGCAGCTCTCGCAGCAGGTGATGAGCGAGTTCTACGGTCTGCTCGAGACGCGGGAACATATGCTACGCGGCGGCCCGGAGTACGCCCTCAAGCTGCTCACCGAGGCCTTCGGCCAGCAGCGGGCGGACGCGCTTCTGCTTCAGGTCAAGCGGCTGCAGCAGCGGTCGTCGGGCGATCTGGCGATGTTGCAAAAGATGGAGCCGCACCAGCTCTCGAAGTTTCTCGAAAATGAGCATCCGCAGACCGTCGCGCTGGTGCTGGCACATCTCGACCCCAAGAAGGGCTCGACCGTGCTGATGCATCTTAAGGAAGAGGTGCGGGTTGATGTGGTCAAGCGACTGGCGGAGATGCGGCAGTTCTCGCCCGAGATGGCCCAGACCGTCGCGCTTGTGCTCAATCGGCAGATGGAGGCGCTCGGCTCCTCGGGCCGCCGCTCGTACTCGGGCTTCAAGGCCGTCGCCGAACTGTTGAACCGCATGGACACGACGGCGGGCAAGGGCATCCTCGAAGAGATCGAGAACGACGAGCCACAGCTGGCCATCGCCATTCGCAACCTGATGTTCACCTTCGACGACCTGCTGACGGTGCCGCCGCAGAGCATCCGCGAGCTGGTCGGCGCGATCGACAAGCGCGTCCTCGCCATGGCGCTCAAAGGGGCCAAGGACAATCTCCGGGCGTATCTCTTCCAGGCCATGAGCTCGCGCGCCGTCGATATGTTGAAGGAAGACATGGACGTGATGGGACCGGTGCGCGGCAAGGATGTCTCGGCCGCCCAGCAGGAACTGCTCGCCATGGCCCGCAAGATGGAGAGCGAAGGGCGCATTATTTTGAAGATAGAGGCCGATAATGATCTCACCGTCTGAGCACGCGTTTAGCATGGACCCCGCCGTAGCCGCAAAGCTGGTCCGCGAGAGCTGGAACACCCCCAACGGTTCCGTCCTGCCGCTGGAGTTCAAAGCCGTCAACCATCCGCTCCGCCGCAAGACGGACTGGAGCATTGATGGTGAATCCACGATGGAGTCGGAGTTCGACTCAGAGGTGGGCGCGCTGCGGGACCAGATCGCCGCGCTCGAACACCGCCTGGTCGCTCAGGGCCAACAGCACGCCGCCCACATCCTTGAGGTCCGCCGCACGGCCCATGCTCAGGGCTTCGCCGAGGCGGAGGAGACGCTCGACGCCCGGGTTGAAAAAGAACGCGATTGTCTTAAAACCACCTGCGAAGAGTTCAAGAAGGACCGTGACCGCTACTTCGGCGCGGTGGAGGGGGAGGTTGTCCGCCTCGCATTGGCCATCGCCGAACGCGTTCTTCATCGGGAAGCCAAGCTCGATCCGCTGCTGCTCGGCGCAACCGTACGGGTTGCTCTGGATAAGTTGGCCGCTGAAAGCACGCCCATCCTCCATGTGCCCGCTGGCGCAGTGGAGGCCTGGCGCGCTGTCCTGACGGAGGAGAATCGCAATAGCGTACGGATCGTCGGCGAAGAGCGCATGGAGCTGACGGAGTGTGTGCTTGAGACCAACGTGGGCCGGGTCGAGCTCGGCGTAGCCGTTCAGTTGTCTGAGATTGAAAAGGGCTTCTTCGACCTCATGCAGATGCGTCCGAATTAAGCGCCATGACCATGACATCATCGATTCCGCTACCGGCGGCGGCACTCATCCCCGGTCATCTTACGGTCAACGACATCGTTGTCCGTGGTCCCGCCGCCCGCGATCCGGTTCAGAGTCTGGATGCGTCCGACTTCCTTCCGGACCACACGCACGGCTCCCTCGCCCCGTACTTCGCCCGGTTGGCTCAGCGGCCTTCCTGGCGGTGGTGCGGACGGGTAGTGAAGGCGGACGGGCAGACGGTCGAGTCCGAAGGGCCGCTCTGCTCGGTGGGCGAGAGCTGCCAAATCACCGACGAGAATGGGCGCACCCATGGGGCGGAGGTCATCGGCTTTCGCGCCGAACACGTGCTGGTGATGCCGCTTGAAGCCACGCTCGGCGTACGCTACGGCGACTCGGTGACCGCGCTCGGTGGCCGCCCGTCCATCTGTGTGGGCGAGTCGATGGCCGGTCGCGTCCTGAACGCGCTGGGTGACCCGATGGACGGCATGCCGCCGCTGCGCCTCCACGATCCCTGGCCGGTTGATGGCTCGATCCCCCGCGCCATGGAGCGCGTTCCCATCCGCGAGCCGCTCCAAACCGGCATCCGTGTGCTGGACGGGATGCTGACCGTCGGACGCGGGCAGCGCATCGGCATCTTTGGCGGGTCGGGCGTTGGCAAGAGCACCCTGATCGGTATGATGACGCGCAACACAGAGGCCGACATCACCGTCGTGGGGCTGGTGGGCGAGCGTGGCCGCGAGGTCCGCGAGTTTGTCGAAGACGCGCTGGGCGAAGAAGGCTTGAAGCGGTCGGTGGTGATGGTGGCCACCTCCGATGAAAGCCCGCTGCTTCGTCTGCGTGCGGCCATGTCAGCAACGGCAGTCGCTGAGTACTACGCATCGCGCGGCAAGCATGTGCTGCTGGTGCTCGACTCGCTCACCCGCTTCGCCATGGCGGCACGCGAGGTGGGCCTGGCAGCCGGGGAGCCGCCCGCAAGCAAGGGGTACACGCCGTCTGTCTTCACGCGTCTCGCCAAGCTGGTCGAGCGAGCCGGTAACTTCAAGAACGGCTCCGTCACGGCGTTCTACACCGTGCTGATGGAGGGCGATGACCAGCAGGACCCCGTGGTCGACGCCGTCCGCTCGCTGCTCGATGGCCATGTCGTGCTCTCGCGCAACCTCGCCTCGGCTGGATGGTATCCGCCGGTGGACGTGCTCGATTCGCTCAGCCGCCTGATGCCCTCTGTCACCGAACCGGCCCATCGGGAACGCGCCTCCATCGCCCGTCGTCTGCTTGCGGCGCACGCCCGGTCGGAAGATTTGATCCGCATTGGGGCCTATAAGCCTGGGGCCGATGCCGAGCTCGATCGCGCCGTCCGCGCCATGCCGCATCTGAAGATGTTTCTCCAGCAGGAGAGCAGGGAACAGGTGACCCTGGCTCAGACGGTCGAACGCCTCCGTCTGATGGAGCTCTAATCATGCCATCGCGCACCTCGTCGTTGAAGCGCATTGAAGGCCTCTACGGCTTGATCGAGTCGATGCACGCCGTTGCGCTCGAGCAGGCCGTCGCCCGTGTGCACGAGGCGGAAAACGCCATTGCCAATCAGACCCGCCTGAAACAGACGGCGCGCACGGACGCGCAGTTCGCGCTGACGACCGGCGACCGCGAACGTTGGGCGGTGGCCGAGATCCAGCGCGGACACAGCGAACAAGTGCAGCAGAGTCTTGAACCCATCCTCGAAGACCGAAAGCGCCTGACCGCCGAGGCCCGCGCCGTCTACATGGCCAGCCGCGTTCAGCGGGGACAGATCAAGACCGTGGTCGACCGGGGCTTGGCCGCCGAACGGCTGGAAGAGGAGCGTCGTGCCCAGAGCGTCGCCGACGACCGCTTTCTCTCCCGGCTGCGCTGGAACACGCTGACGCCCGATCCGGCATGAACCTTTCCTAACCCTTTGTGCATTACCTTTGGCCCGCTGAGTGCATTCGTCCCGTCCAGTACGGGAGACCGCAACGATGGCGAATGTGGCAGGCGTAACGCAGCTGATGGAGACTATAGCTCCCACGACCCCGGCATCGCCGTCCAGCCCTGCGCCCGAACACAGTTTTGCTACTGCCATGCAGCAGGCCAGCCAGGATGCTGGCGTGCCACCCGCGCCTGCCGAGCAACCGGAAGCGGCTAAGTTGGACGATTCGAAACAAAAGGCGAACGAGACGGGAGAGCAGGCCTCGCCGCCAGCGCCTGCTGCAAACGCGCGGCCCGCCACGTCGATCCCTACAAAGCCACACCTAACAATTACTCCGCGGTATACCTCCGCCAATATGCTTTCGGCGATACTGGGCGCAATTATTCCTGCTCCATCTCGTGAGGATTCTGTTACATCGACCGTTCTGCCAACAGCTGCGCCTCAGTCCACACCTGTGGCTACGCCCGATGCTTCCGCTACGCTGATTGGGCAACCGGTGCAGACCGCCGCGTCGAATGCTACACCGGTCGGTCTCTCCACTCCCGTTCTGCCGGCTGCCTTCGTCGCAGCGCCGCCCTCAAAGGGAGCCGCCAAGACCGCAGACCTTCCCCCGCATGCGCCTGCTCCTAGCACGAAGCAGGAAGCCGCTAAACTCGCCGACCAAGCCGGGACACCTTTACCGGCGGCTGCTGCTCCAATAGTGGTGATTGTTCCTGTGGCGACGGTGGCACTGTTGCCGGACACAGCCGTACCGGTCGTTCTCGAAGAGACATCCGCTTTGAAGACAGCGAACGTTGCCGGGAAAAGCGTAGGGGTCCCTCCACCGGCGAGTACGATTCCCGCCAGCGCTGACACAGTCGCGCAGCCGGGCGCGGCAACCTTCCAGCAGAGTTTGACAGCACAGGCTTCACTTGCGGCGGCGACTCTACCTCAGGCGGACCCCGAGGCTGCCGCTGCGGCACGGGCAGTGAACGGGCAATTGGACTCTGTAAATAAGCCGGCACCGGCTCACCCGGACTTCATCTCCGAAGTCTCGTCGCAACAGCCTAGAGCAGCGCTCACTTCTCCCGATGCGCCTCTGTCTATCGTCCCTGCTGTTACGGCAACAGTCCGGCCATCGACCGCGCCAGCCGCAGCAGCTCAAGTCCAGGCGTTCGTACCGCAAACTGAGCCGCAGACTTCGCCTGTCCACAAGACATCCGCGAAGCCCGCGCTCCCCTTGGCGGCTCCGCAAGCGGCTTCGCAAGCAACTTCAGCGTCTTCGCAAGCGGCGGTTCAGCCTGCCGCCTCGGCTTCGCCGGTCGAGAGCAAGCCGGCTACACATCTCTCCTCGCCCGCAGTTGAAGCCCCGGCCCTGGCCACGACACCCTCAACTGACGCCTCCCATGCGGTTCCGACGCCAGTCTTCACCGCGCACACGCCTCTTGTGGTCACCGCCACGAGCAACTCCACTGGACCGGCGTTCGCCTCCACCGCTGTGGCCTCCACCGCTTCCATCTCTGCGACAACCGATGCGCTCCAGCACACCACGCTCAGCTCCACCCCGACCACGCTTGAGGTCGGCGTCGCGAACGGAACGCACGGCTGGCTGAAGATTCGCGCCGAGCTGAACGCTTCAGGGACAGTGGACGCCTCGCTGACGGGCGCGAACGCCGCCGCGTCCGGCAGGCTGCACAACGATCTTCCGGCCCTGTCGTCTTTCCTGCAAGAGGAGCGCGTGGCCGTTGGTTCGCTGAATGTGGCGGCACCTGGCGCGACCATCTCCGCTCTTCACGCGGGCACCGTTTCCGCGCTCGAACCCACCTCATCGTTTACGCGGTCGGCGGCTGATGGGGTCGGTGCGACAGGCACAGCGGTGGCCAGCGATGCCGGGGCATCCGGTGGCCGCGCTCCGCAGCAGCAGGCATCCGAGAGCTCTCCGCAGGCCGTGGTCGCGCGCAAAGACGATAGCGTGGCCGGTGCGATCACGGCAGTTACGCCCGCACTTTATGGCCAGGCGAATGAGAGGGCGGGTAGCGGCGCGCTGTCTGAAAGCGGATACGGCGGCGGAAGCTGGCTAAACGTCCGCGTTTAACACCAATTTGCAACCACACGCAGTACATCTCAGGAGGAAACGCATGAGTGGAATTCAGTTGAACTCGATTACGGCGGCGGGTAATGCGGCCGCCAACACGGTAGCGTCGTCTCTCATCCCCAAGAAGCACGCTGGGCTGACGGCGAACGCCAGCTCCGCCACGCTGAAGGCCAACGCCGCGACAGCACCCACGGCTCCTTCAACAACCGCGGCTACAGCGAAAAATATAAGCTCGTCCGACTTCCTCACCCTTCTGGTCAGTGAACTCAAGAATCAGGACCCGACGCAGCCCACCGATCCTAACGCTTACATCACGCAGCTCGCGCAGGTCAACAGCCTTCAGCAGCTCATCAACATCAACACCGGCATCTCCACCCTCGATACCGCCCTAGCCCCAACCGCGGCTACGCCGTCCGGCTCCTAAACCTCTCAACCTTCAAGGAGACTCATATGCCCAATTTCTCGATCGCCCTTACCGGCCTCCAGGCCGACTCCATCACCCTCAACACCATCGGCAACAATCTTGCCAACCTCAACACCAACGGCTTCAAGGAACAGAGCACCAGCTTCGAGGACCTCTTCTACCAGGAGATCGGCTCGTCGGGCTCGCAGGATCCCATTCAGCTCGGCGTGGGCACCAAGGTCTCCGGCACGGCGACAGACTTCTCGCAGGGCTCGACGGCGACCACACACAACTCGACCGACATTGCGTTGAATGGCAACGGCTTCTTTGTCGTGCAGAACGGCAATGTGCAGTCCCTGACGCGCGCCGGTAACTTCCAGATCAGCACCGTGGGAAATCTGAACACCGTTGACGGTCAGAACGTCATGGGATTTCCGGCGGTCAATGGCGTGGTGGGCAACAGCGGTGTTCTCGCGCCGATTATCCTTCCCGTCGGCACGGCGGAGCCCGCTCTGGCGACCGCAAACATTGGATTTACGGTGAACCTGAACTCCGCGGCCACAGCCGGCAGCAGCTACGCGACGACGAGCCCAGTCTATGATTCGCTCGGCCAGGCTTACACGGCGACGGTCACCTACACCAAGGTAGACAACACGCATTGGAACTACGCCGTCACGCTGCCCACCTCGGCCGGCGGAACGGCCAGCAACAACACGGGGACCTTGCAGTTCGATTCAAGCGGCAACCTGATTGCTCCCACCGCGGCCACGGCGGCAGCCACCAACGCCACGTTTACCGGTCTCTCGAACGGAGCCAGTACCCTCGCCTTCAACATGAACCTGTACAGCACGGCAACCGCAAGCACGGCCAGCGCGCCCACCGTCAGCCAATCGGCCGCGCCGAACGGCACCTCCACCAACTACCATGACGGCTACACCAGCGGTGTCTACCAGAGCTTTGCGGTCGACGGCACGGGTCTGGTCACCGCTCTGTTCTCGAACGGACACACCGCCAGCATCGGCCAGGTGGCGGTCGCCTCTGTCGCCAACGTGCAGGGTCTGGTCCACGCGGGACAGAACAACTACCAGACCACGGCCGGGTCGGGCGAAGCCACCATCGGCCTGGCTTCGGTCGGCGGACGCGCCGCGATCGTCGATAACGCATTGGAGCAATCCAATGTGGACATCTCGACCGAGTTTTCGAACCTCATCATTGCGCAGCGCGCCTTCGAGGCGAACTCGAAGACCGTTACCACCTTCGACAGCGTCACTCAGGCCGCCATCAGCATGTTGCGGTAAGGCGTAGCGCAAAGAAGCGCCTAAGGGAGCAGCGAAGCGAGTCAGGGTCAAGGTCCTTGCCGCCGCGCTGCTCCTTTGATGTTGACGTAGTGTTGACCGATCATGGCCGCACTCTTATCTGTTCTCGCACTCGCCTGAGAGTGCCCTAATCGACCGCTCCCCCACCGTGGCGACACACGTGCATCGTTCCAGGACACTATGGCTTCTTCTCCCGCACTTGCCGATGGCGCCAACATTCCCGCACCAGCCGCGAAAACCTCGCTGGTGACTTTGATCGTCGCGATCTTCGCGGCGGTGATTCTTTCGATCGCCGCCGTGGGAGGATCGATGGTTTATCTCATCCGGTCGGGTCGTCTACCGGTGCAAAAGACCATCACCGTTCCCGCGGAGGCTCCTCCGCCCGGTCCCGCCGCTCCCAGCCACTCCATTATGCTCGACTCGCTCGTCGCCAACCTGGCGGACGCGGGCGGCGCGGCCTACCTGAAGATGTCGCTCACGGTGAAGGTCGCCGACGAGCCCGTCAAGAAGGGCGCCAAGGAAGAGAAGGCCGCTCCCAAGGGCGTCATGTCGGACGACGAGGCCGGCGTCCGCGACACGGTGCTGAGCGTCGTGGGACACCAGACCGCCGAGGGCCTGCTTGCCGCCGACGGCAAAGAGCACCTGAAGAGCGAACTAAAAGCGGCCCTTGCCAAGAACAACCCCGAGCTGAAGGTGATGGACATCCACTTCACCGATTTCCTGGTGCAGCGGTAGTCGAGCCCACGCGGGTTCACGCATACGAACGACGAAGCACACAATCAATGCGGTTCACGAGGGGTCACGGGTGGCGACAGCGATGGCGGATATGGAGTTGATGACACAAGCCGCCGAAGCGGCGCTGCCGATGGTTCCTCAATCCGCGCTGGCGGCGGGGCGGATGAGCCGGATCGAGGAGCACCCGCATTGGCTCGCACTGTCGCGGCTGCCGGTGGTACTGACAGCACGGGTGCCGCTGACCGGCTTCAAGGTGCGCGACCTGCTACGGCTTGAAGAGGGGCAACTGATTACGAGCGAATGGGAGACGACCGAAGACATCCCCGTAAAGATCGGCCGCGTGCAGCTGGCGTGGAGTGAGTTTGAAGTGGTGGAAGAGACCATGGCCATGCGGCTGACGCGGCTGGCTTAGAAGCACAAACAAAGGAGGAAGACTGATGGAACTGACACAAGGCATCGCCCGCAAACCGATATTTCCCGTCAACCCTGAGGTGGTGAACGGCCTGGCTGGCTGGGTCGCCGGCGCGCTCCAGGGGCGTGTCCGCATCAAGTGGCGCGGATCGGCCGCTTCGGTCCGCGTGCGCCCGCAGATGGAGCTGGTCGAAACGCTCTCGCTGGGTAGCAAGCGTCAGGTGATGTTGATCGAGTGCCAGGGCGAACGATATCTCGTCGGCTGTGGGCCAGACGCGGTGGCGACCATCGAGAAGGTCGTCCCTGAGGCGCGCCCCGCAGCCCTTCCCACCGCGCACACCACCAAGACTGTCGCGCAGGCGTGGCTGTAGGACCATGGCCCAGCACCTCCGTAACGCGCCGCTGCTGGCTGGGCTGCTTGCATTCGGCCTGATCGCACCGGGCGGCGCGGAGGCGCAGGTCCGCTCCGGGGCAAAGGCGGTCGCAGGAGTTCGGCAGGCCGCCAGGCCCGTTGCGGCCAGGTTTGTACCTGTGGCGGCGAAGAAGCCGGTGTCTACGGCCAAACCGACCGCCGCCAAGCCAGCCAAGCCGGTGAGTAAAGAAGCGCCCGGACCATTCGCCGGCAGCCAGAGCGTTCCATGGTCTATCGTCCTTGGGCTGACCTTACTGACCCTCTTGCCTGCGCTGCTGCTGTCAATGACGCCACTGGTCCGCCTGCTGGTGGTCTTTCACTTCCTCCGGCAGGCGCTCGGCACCCAGACCGCCCCCTCGAACCAAGTGCTGATGGGCCTTGCGCTGATGATGACCTGGTTCCTGATGCAGCCCGTGCTGGTGCAGGTAGAGCAGAACGCCGTCACGCCGTATCGCGCCGGGCAGATCTCAGGCGAGGACGCGATGGACCGGGGCATCCAGCCGGTAAAGCACTACATGCTCCGCTACGCCCGCGAGAAGGACCTTGCGGTTTTCGCCTCTGCCGGGATGGCCGTGCGTCCGCAAACGGTCGACGAGTTGCCCATCCAAGTCGTCGTGCCAGCCTACATCCTGTCGGAGCTGAAGGCCGGCTTCCAGATCGGAGCCGTGCTGTTTCTGCCATTCCTTCTGGTGGACATTGTCGTGGCCAGCGTGACGACATCGATTGGCATGATGCAGCTGCCGCCCGTCGTCATCTCGACGCCACTTAAGATTCTTCTCTTCGTCATGGTCGACGGCTGGAACTTGTTGGCAGACCAACTGCTCAAGAGCTTCTAGACCCCGTCGTTCGAGAAAGGAGCCTGCCATGCCGCCCGACCAGACCGTAGAGATCATGCGCAAGCTCCTGATCGAGGCCATGCTCCTCTCCTCCCCTATGCTGGCCGCCGCTGCGCTAGTCTCGCTGATCGTCTCGCTTGCCCAGACGCTGACCGGTGTGCAGGAGCAGACGCTGACCGTCGTCCCGCGCCTGATCGTCGTCTCGGTCGTGGCGGTGATGATCCTGCCCTGGGGTGTGCATCGCCTCGTCGCCTTCACCATGCACCTCTTTACCGACCTCCACCGTTATCTGGGCTAACCGACGAACATGGGCATCGCGGAACAACTCGGGAACGTAGCAGGCCATCTGCCCGGCCATATCGGCGGCGAGGTCACCGGCCTGATCGACACCTGGCCGAACTACCTGGCGGCAGCTCTGCTCGTCCTTGTACGGATGAGCGCACTGGTGGCGTTTGCGCCGCTGTTCTCCTCCGCCGCCATCGCGCCGCGCATCAAGGCGGGGTTCGTGATCGCCATGACCGTCCTGCTCGCTCCCGTAGTGGCGGCGATTCCAGGGGCGCGCGCCGTCCCGGACCTCGCCGCTATCTTCGGCGAACTGGGGGTCGGCCTCGTCTTTGGACTCTCCTTGTCGTTGATGAACGAAGCACTACAGTTTGCCGGAACGCTGTTGGGGCAGCAGTTCTCGTTCTCGCTGGTCAACCTGCTCGATCCCAACTCCTCCATCGAAACGCCGGTGCTGGGCCAGATGCTCGGCTGGCTGGGGCTGCTGGTCATCATCGGCGCGGGTCTCGATCGGACGCTCATCGCCGCGATGGTGCGTTCGTTCTGCATGGTCCCGGTGGGTACGGCGGTCATCCACGCCCACACCGCCGCCGCCATTGCGCAGATGGCTTCGGGCGTTTTCCTCTCGGGCCTGCAACTCGCCGCGCCGGTGATCGCCGCCGCGCTTGCCGTGGAGGTCACCATTGCGCTCGTCTCCCGCCTCGCCCCGTCGCTGCCCGCGATGGTCATCAGCATCCCGCTCAAGACGCTCGTCTCCTATGTCGTCCTGATCGCCTCGCTCGCGGTGTGGCCGGGCTGGATCGAGCAGCACTGGCTCTCGCTGCTTGAAGCGGCAGGCAGAATGGTGGGCGCCAATGGCTGAGAAGGGAACCGAGAAAGCCAGTCAACAACGGGTGCAGAAGGCGGTCGAAAAGGGCGACGTCGTCCGCAGCCGCGACCTTCTCTCCGCCTCGGCGCTGCTGGCCGGCGTGATGGTCCTGGGAACGATGGCGAGCAGCCTCGTCTCTTCCTGGGGCCGCATCTTTGTCGAGTGCCTCCGCCTCGCCCGCGTCGACCAGCTCGGTTCTGAAAACCTGTGGCGCACCGGCTTCCGCCATATGCTCGGCCCCGCCGTTGCGCCGATCGGGATCATGATGGCGGCCAGCTTCCTTGCCGCGCTCGGCGTGGGCATCGCGCAGGGTGGCGGGCTGGGCATCCATCCCAATTCGCTGGAGCTTAAGTTCAACCGCCTTAATCCGGTCACCAACCTCGGCAACCTCTTCTCTCTGCGCTCCGCCACGCGCATCGTCAAGTCGCTCATCCCCGCAGCCGTGATGGTGATCTTTGGGTGGTATGCGTTGAAGAAGCTGATGCTGCCACTGCCTGTTTTCAGCCTGATGCGGATGCCCAACGCCTTTGGCACCGCCTACAGCCTCATCGTCGATGCCGCCTGGGTCACGCTCGTCTGGTCGGGACTCGACTACGCGATCGAGTGGCGCGCCCGCGCCGAGCGCCTGAAGGCCACCAAGCAAGAGGTCCGCCAAGAGATGAAGGAGGCCATGGGCAATCCCGAGATCAAGGGCAAGATTCGGCAGATCCAGCGCGCCATGCGCCGCCGCCGGATGAAGGCCGACCTCTCGAAGGCTTCGGTCGTCATCACCAACCCGACCCACTACGCCGTGGCGTTGGAGTTCTCGTTCGACACCATGCAGGCCCCCACGGTGCTCGCCAAGGGACGCGATCTCCACGCCGCCGAGATCCGCGAAGAGGCGCGCTGGGCCAACATCCCGATCATGGAGAACCCGCCGCTGGCCCGTTCGCTCTATAGGTCGGTCGAGCCCGGCCAGTCGATCCCGTATGAGCTCTACGCCGCCGTCGCCGGCATCCTCGCCTTTCTGTATCGCCAGAAGGTCGAAGACAAGCTCCGCGCCGACAAGATCAAGGCCGACCGCCAGGCCCACGCCCAGGCCGAAGCGCAACGCGCCGCCGCCCGCAGAATGCCCCAGGCGCTGCTCGGCTTCCAAGGAGGAATATGAGCACCGCCGCCGTTATCCCCGGTCCGCCCTCCGTCAAGCTCGGCGGCTGGTTTTCCGCCGCCAAGCTCCAGCGCCTCCTACTGCCGGTCACGGCGATCAGCATGGTCTTCGTCATGCTCATCCCGGTGCCGAGCTTTGTGCTGGACCTGCTGCTCGCGGCGTCGATCACCGCGTCGGTCATCGTCTTCCTGACCGCCGTACAGGTGCGCCGTGCGGTCGACTTCTCCGTCTTTCCAACGCTTCTGCTCCTCCTTACACTCTTTCGCCTCTCGCTCAATCTCGCCTCCAGCCGCCGCATCCTCCTCCACGGCCATGAGGGCACCCACGCCGCCGGTTCGGTCATTGAGGCCTTCGGCCAGTTCGTGGTTGGCGGCAACTACGTCGTCGGCTTTGTCCTCTTCCTCGCGCTGATCGCCATCCAGTTCCTCGTTGTCGCCCACGGCGCGGTGCGTACCGCTGAGGTCACCGCCCGCTTCACCCTGGACGCCCTTCCCGGCAAGCAGATGGCCATCGACGCCGACATGAACGCCGGGCTGATCGACGAGCAGGGTGCGCGCCGCCGCCGCGAGGCCATCGCCCGCGAGGCCGAGTTCTACGGCGCGATGGACGGCGCGGCCCGCTTCAACCAGCGCGATTCGCTCGCCACCATCCTCATCACGGTCATCAACATCGTCGCGGGCCTCTTGATCGGCGTGATCCAGCAGGGAACCGACCTGATGACCGCCGTCAAGACCTATACCATCCTCACCGTGGGCGACGGCCTGGTGACGATGATTCCCAGCCTCTTGGTTTCGATCGCAGGCGGCGTGGTGCTTACCCGCGCGTCGTCCTCTGGACAGCTTGATACGGAACTCGGCACCCAGCTGCTCAAGGGCCGCAACACTCTTTGGATCGCCTGCGCCGTGCTGCTTGGCCTCGCGCTCATCCCCGGTCTGCCTAAAGTTTCGTTCGTCATCATGGCGTTAGCGGTCGCGCTGGTCGCCCGCAAGCTGCCCGCAGCCGCCGAAGAGACCGCCGTCCTCGCGCCAGAGCTCGCCGCAGCCGCCGACAAGGCCAAGGTCGCCGAGCAGGCTGTTGGCGAAAACCTGGCCTCGCTGCTCAAGATGGACGAGCTTACGCTTGAGATCGGTTTCCAACTCATCTCGCTCGTCGATGAGAAGCAGGGCGGTCAGATGCTCAACCGCGTCCGCGGCCTGCGCCGTCATCTTGCCACCGAGCTGGGCTTCATCGTCCCGCCCGTCCACATCACGGACAATCTCCGGCTTCGCCCGCGCGAGTATGTGGTCAGCCTGCGCGGCACGGAGATCGCCCGCTGGCAGACGGAGCAGAACTTCCTCCTGGCCGTCAACTCCGACCCAAAGGCCCGCATGATCCCCGGCATCGAAACCAGGGAGCCAGCCTTTGGCGTGGCCGCACGCTGGATTCAACCCGGACTGGAGGAGTCTGCCCTGGCGGCTGGCTACTCGGTCGTCGACCAAACCACCGTCATCGGCACGCACTTAGGCGAACTAATCCGCCGCCACGCGCACGAGCTGCTCGGACGGCAGGAGGTCAAGCGGCTGATGGACTCGATGAACGAGAGCCATCCCAAGCTGGTTGAAGAGCTCGTTCCTAAGCTCATGTCCCTGGGTGAGGTCCAGAAAGTCCTCCAGCAGCTCCTCCGCGAGCAGGTCTCGATCCGCGATCTTGGTGCCATTCTGGAGGTCCTGGTCGAGGCCTCGCAGCAGTCGAAGTCGGTCGTGCATCTCGTCGAGAGCGTTCGACAGTCGCTGGGACGGGGCCTGGTGCATCCGCTGCTCGACGCCGATGGCGGTCTGCGTGTCCTTGCGCTCGATCCGACGCTCGAAGCGCAGCTCGTCCATACCTTTGATCCGGGCGGCGCGGCGCTGTTGCTGGGCGACGGCGCGCGCCCGGCGGGCACACCCGCCGAGTACCTCCGCCGCCTCCTCGACTCTGTGAAACGGCTAACCGAGGGCGGCTCCGGCCTGGCCCTGCCCGTGCTTCTCTGTCCAAGTCCAGCCCGCTATCACGTCAGGCGTTGGCTGGAGCCGTTCTTACCGAAGGTAACGGTACTCGCCCCGGCGGAGATTCCAGCCGAAATCCGGGTACGCAGCATCGGCACCGTCGGTTAGCAACAGCTGGCTACTTGTTTCACTTTCCATGCCTTCGCTTCACAAACCGCAACCCAGGTAAACCCCCATGGCAAAGACAACACGAGAGGTTACAGACGAGATGGAGATGTCGAACCCAATCCCGGTCGTAATGCTGGACGGCCTTGCGCTCCGCCACAATCGCGCCAACGACCAGGCTGTTTTGAACGGCGTTCCCAACCCGGAAGCCATGCTGATGCCTCACGTGGACGGGCACAACCCCGCGCCCGATGCCAATTCCACAGTTACGCCGATCGACCGCGACGCGCTGCTGCTCGAGCACCTGCCGACTGTCCGCTATCTCGCGCGGCGCATCCATGAGCGGCTGCCGCAGCACGTCGATCTTGACGACCTGATCTCGGCTGGCGTCGTCGGTTTGATCGATGCCTTCTCGAAGTTTGACCATAACAAAAAAGTCCAGTTCAAGAGCTATGCCCAGTTCCGCATCCGCGGCGCGATCCTTGACTCGCTGCGCACTCTGGATTGGAGCCCCCGCGAGCTGCGTCGCAAGGGCCGCGCGGTGGAAGAGGCCATCCGCTCCTCGACGCAGCGCCTGGGCCGCGCGCCCTCCGAGCAGGAAATCGCCGCCGCGATGGAGCTCTCGCTCAACGACTACCAGCAGCTGCTCGGCGACCTGAAGGGCCTGGAGATCGGCTCGCTGCACATGGAACGCACCGAAGACTCCGGTGACGAAGAGCTCGCCTACATTCCTGGCGCACCCGAGGACGATCCGCTCTTCCGCTGTCTCAAGGGCGAGATGAAGCAGCGTCTCGCCGACGCGATCGATGAGCTGCCCGAGAAGGAGCGCCTCGTCCTGACCCTCTACTACTACGAGGAGCTGACCATGAAGGAGATCGGTCTGACTCTCGGTGTGGTCGAGTCGCGGGTCAGCCAGATCCACTCTTCCGCCGTGGTTCGTCTCCGGTCCGCGCTGGCCAGCCTTCGTGCTTCGAACTCCGCGAACTCCACGCCCGCCCGGCCCGCCGCCAGCGTCAAAAAGCCCGCACCGCGCCGTCGCATCGCCTAACCCGCATCGCGCCGTCGCATCGCCTAAACGGACACGCAGAGAGGAATAACCTATGCCCGACAACAACGCCGCCGCCGAAGTGTACGAGCCCTACAACTTTTCGCGCTCCGGCCTGATCACCAACGACCAGCTGCGCGCCATCGGCACGGTCAACGACCTCTTCGCGCGCAACCTGATGCACACCATGGGCGCGTGGCTCCGGACCAACTTCCAGGTGAAGACGGCCACCGCCAAGCAGATGACCTATACCGAGTTCCTCAACCGGCCAAAGGACCTCACCTATGTCTGCTCCATCCGCATGGAGCCGCTGGGGGCGCTCGGCTTGATGGAGCTTGACCTGTCGTTGGCGTCGCCGGTGGTCGATCTCCTGCTCGGAGGCGTGGGCCGTGGCGGCTCCGAGGCTCGCGAGCTGACGGACATCGAGGACGCCATCCTTACCTCCGTCGCGGACATCATCGTGCGCGAGCTCAACTCTGCCTGGCAGCCGGTAGGCCTCCAGTTCTCGTTTGAAAAGCGCGAGACCGCCGCGCAGGTCTCCCGCATGATGCCAGCCACGGAGAAGACGATGTGGGTGCGCTTCGACGTGGTCATGCCGGAAGCCGAGGGTGGCCTGAACCTTTGTCTGCCGGTCGTCGTGCTCAACGCCATTCTTCGTCAGCTGGTGGTTGACAGCGAACGCCCGCGCCGCCGCTCGGAAGAGTCCGAGATGCGCGTCCGGGAACTGCTCGCCGAGGCCAGCTTTGGAGCGGTGCTCCAGTTTCCCGCGCTCCGTGTCCGCGCCCGCGAGCTGGCCGAGATCGTTCCCGGCACCATTCTTCGGCTGCCCTTGCCACGCCACTCCGCCGCCGAACTCCGCGTCGGCGGAATCGCCCTCGGCCAGGCCCGCCCAGTCCGCGTCGGCGAACACCGCGGCGCACAGATGCAGGCCTCGCGTAGCGATGAGCCCGAACAGCCCCGCATTAACTGATTTGTCTCCGCCGCTTTTGTCTGTCATTCCGTAGTCCTTTGCCTGTCATTCCGCAGCAAAGCGAAGGAATCTGCTTTTCCGAACCAACCAACCCGAGGGGAACGCACCGATGAACGAAGACCTTCAGCCCGACATTGACCCCGGTACCGGCCCCAACTCACAGGCCGGACACGCCGCCCGCATGGACCTGCTCTACGACATTGAGCTCGACGCCACGCTCCAGTTCGGCTCGCGCGAGATGCCCCTCCGCGAGGTGCTCGCCCTCGGACCCGGCGATGTGGTCGAGCTTGACCGCCACGTCTCCGAGCCCGTCGATCTGGTCGTCGGCGACCGCATCGTGGCACGCGGCGAAGTCGTCGTCGCCAGCGGGAACTTTGCCCTGCGCATCACCGAAGTCGCAACGCCGCAGCTGCGGCTGGAGAGTATCCGATGCCTTTTCTAGACAAGTTCGAGACCGAAATTGCCGCCACCGCGTTGGGCAAATATGCGGGCGTCAAGTCCGCCTTCTCCTGGGCGCGCGACCTCTCCGCTCCGGTCGCCACCCCGCGCCCGGCACTCAACAATGTACCGCTCCCGCCGGGGTTAGACCGCCAGATCTGTGCCAACGCCGACTGCGCCTCCCGCTGGCGCAAGCCGTGGAAGAACCGCCGCCGCGCCATCTTCGAGGACAATTGGTGCTGCACGACCCGCTGCCTGGAGACGGTCGTCCGCAAGGCTCTTCGGCGCGAACGCGGGGACGCCAGCTCGGCCACCTTTGCAGCGCAGCACGAGGAGCCGCATCGCCATCGCATCCCGCTCGGCCTGGTCATGCTGTCTCAGGGCACGATCTCCCAAGCGCAGCTGCGGAAGGCGCTCGACGCCCAGCGCGCCGCCGGTACGGGACGCATCGGGCAGTGGCTCATCAAGGAGTGCGGCATCGCCAAGGCGCAGATCGTCAAGGCGCTCGCCATGCAGTGGAGCTGCCCTGTGCTGCCCATGGATGGTTTTGAGCCCACCGCCATGGCACTGACCATGCCACGCCTCTTTATCGAAGAGTTCGGCCTGCTGCCTCTGCGTGTCGCCGGAGGGCAGATCCTGTATCTTGCCTTCAAAGATCGCCTGAACGCCGCCGTTACCTATGCGATGGAGCAGATGTCCGGCCTTCGCGTCGAGAATGGCCTGATCGACGAGGTCGATTTCGACGCCGCGCGTACCCGTGTGCTCGAAAGCAAGTTCGTCACCGCCGGGCAGGAGTTCGTCTCCGACACCGACACGCTGGCCACGAAGATCGCCGGCATCCTTGAGCAGACGCAGCCGGTCGGCTCTCGCCTGGTCCGCGTCCATCACCACTATTGGCTGCGCACCTGGCTTGAATCCGGAGCCTACAGTGGGACCGGCCGGCTTCCCGCCACCGGAGAAGACACGACGGACATCCTCTTCACCCTTGGAGCGCGCGCCTAGCGTCTTCTCTGCCGGTACAAAGCAAAAGGGCCGCACCTTTGAGGTGCGGCCTCTTTTTGTCATCCTCTGATTACCGGTTCAAAGAGTCCGCGTTCGCACCTGAAGCCTGCTCCGTCTGCGGCCCAAGCCCCAGCTTGATGATCGCGCGTGAGTCGGGCACGAGCTTGGTCTGCCAGCCATTGTCGGCCTGTAGCTTCTGCATGGCCGTCTGCGTCTCGGTGTCCCAGTGGCCGGTGGCTTCGCCCGAAAGATAGCCCTGCTTGATCAGCGCGGCCTGGATTGCCGTCGCACGATCGCTGTCAATAGCGCGCTGGCCCGTCGTCTTGGTCACCTTGGGGGCTTTCTTGCTGAACATCCTCGGTGCCGTAGGCCCACGGCGCGAGTGTGTCATCGCGGGAAGGGAAGCAGTCATCGTGAGAAGAAGCGAAGAACAAAGAAGAAAACGCCCACTTCGAACCATCGTCGGTGCACTCCTGTAATCCCTATCGGCGAAAGACTTCTACTTCTTCTGCCGAACGTGATCAGACTACTGCGTCTCTGTATACAGCGCAAGCTCCAAAGGTTGTCCTTGTGAGGAAATGTTCACGAGGAATCTTCCCGGATGCGGTTTCCTGCAAGCAAACGGCGTGAAGCAAATCTGCTCCACGCCACTTGTTCTGCTATCAAACACGTTCTACGGCAGTGTTCCGCCCCAGAAATTGTTTCCGCGGGTTGGGTCATTAGGCTGCCGCGTGGCGAAGACAACATCCTCACCCGACTTCAACCCGTTGACGATCGCTTTGAAGCTGGCTTCGTCCGTCACCGGAATCTTATTGATTGCCGTGATGATATAGCCTTTTTGCAAGCCGACCTCTTCCGCGAACGATCCTGGCTTTACCGCGTTCACGATAACGCCGCCCTTCAAGCCCGCCTTTGTGGCCATCGCCGGAGGTACGGCGGACACCGAGATCCCGATCTTGCCTTGTCCCGCATCAGACGCCTGTGCAGAGTCGCTATCGTCGTCGGAGTTGCTTCCCGAGCCCGCCAGATCCGCCCGATTGCCGATGGTGACATTGGCGGTGTTGGGCTTTCCGTCGCGCAGGTAGCCCAGCTTCACGGAGCTGCCAATCTTGCGCGCCGAGATGTCGGCCACCATGTCGTCGCCGTCCTTGACCGGTCGTCCATCGATGCTCGTTATGACGTCATTAGGCAGGATGCCAGCCTTCGCCGCGCCCTTGTCCTTGGTTACGGTGCTCACCAGCACGCCATTCTTGAAGCCATACATACGCTGCACCGCGGACGAGACCGAGGGCTGGAACGAGATGCCAATCGACCCGCGAACGACCTTGTGCTCCGGCCCGATCAGCATGTTATAGACGCCCGCGATCATGTTCGAGGGAATGGCGAAGCCCACACCTGCCGAGCCGCCGCCCGTCGTAAAGATCGCCGTGTTCATCCCAATGACTTGGCCGGACAGATCCACCAGCGGTCCGCCAGAGTTACCCGGATTGATTGCCGCGTCGGTCTGGATGAATTTCTGGAACTGGCTCGGTGCGCCGCCCTCAAGGTTAGCGCGATCTTTCGCCGAGACAATGCCCGCCGTGACCGTCTTCGCCAGCGAGAACGGGCTGCCCAGCGCAAGTACCCAATCACCGACCTGCGCACCTTCGGAGTTGCCGAGCTTCACCGTTGGCAGCGGCTCCTTCACGTCAATCTTGATGACGGCTATGTCCGTATCTTTGTCCACACCGATGACTTTGGCGGGATGACCTTGATCGCCGAGACCGCCGTCGGGATCGTTCGACAGCTTCACGAAGATCTTGTCGGCCTTATCCACCACGTGGTTGTTCGTGATGATGTAGCCGCGCGAATCGACGATAAAGCCCGAACCCAGCGCACGGCGCTCGCCGCCTCCAGGCCCGTCCCCGTCGTCGCCATCGGGTCCGCCCTGGCCGCCAAAGAAGCGGTTGAACAGGTCCTGCATATCATTCGGCTGATCGTCGCCGCCGCCGTTGGGGATGTTCGGATGGCCCTGCGGGATGCCGCGCCGCCGCGCCCCGTTACCGCCGCGTGGGGCCGCCTGCTGCTTGGGCAGAGACTCGGTGTTGATGTTCACCACGGCCGGCCCGACCTGCTTCACGACCGCGGAAAAGCCGTTTGAAAGCGTCTGCGGGGAGGGGATGGTCAGCGGACGCGCGTCGGTCGAATCCACCGACTGCGCCTCTTTGCCGCTGACGCCGTGAGTCAACACGGAGCCTGCAAGAATCCCCACCGAGAGCGTGGCCAGCAGGGCAAAGGTAGTCGTTAGGCGGCGGCTGCGAATGAAGTCGCGCACAGGTCTCTTGGGTGTGGTCATGTCCATGGTTCGGTCGAATCCTCAAGCTGCATTGAACTCAAAGTATAGATGCCGCTGCCTCGGGCGAGCTTTCTTCACCAACCCCGCAGATGCACTAAACAATTAGTTAGACGCCATCTTCCCGGAAAAGTATCACAGCACGGTAAAGGCTTAACATCGATCAAAGCGGATGACACGGATCGAAACACGTTCATTCGCTTTGATCCGTTTTATCCGTCTTGATCCGTGTTAAGTAGTCAGGAGAGGCGGCATCAGCTCGACCACGCCGATGCCGGCGAGCATCAGCCCCGCTCCGGCGATCGCGCGTCCGCCCATAGGCTCATGCAGGAAAACGACCGAGGTCAGCGCGGCAAACACGGGTTCGAAGGCGACGATCAGGGCCACGTGCGAGGGCGCAAGATGCTGCTGGGCGTAGCTCTGCACCGTGAACGCCGCCGCCGTCGCGACCACGCTGGTGATTCCGAGCGCGACCACAAGGCGTGTGGTGAGGTGCAGCTCCGGTCTCCCACCAAGCGGCAGCGTCAGCAGCATGATCCCAGCAGCGGCGCCGATCTGCAACGTCGCCAACACCCCGGCCTCCACATTCAGCGAGGCATGGGCCAGCGCCAGCAGATGTCCGGCGAAGGCGAGCGCACAGCAGAGCGTCAGCCAATCGCCGAGGCCGATGGTCTCGAAGACGCGCCGGAACGCCGTGCCCGCCGGGGTGGTCAGCAGCATCAGTCCGGCAAACGCCAGCACAGCGGCCGCGAGTGCCCGTGCGTCGGGTCCGGGAACGCCCCCAGGTCGCAGCTTCGGGATGGCCGTAAGCAGCGGCACGATGACCACGACCAAGCCGGTGATGAATGCGGATTTGACCGGCGTCGTCAATGCCAGCCCTGCTGTCTGGAACTGATACCCCCCCGCCAGGAACACTCCCACGCCGATCCCCGCAAGCGTCGTGCGACGGGACAAACCTCGCAGACCGCGGCGGTTTACGACGGCAAGCACCGCGAACGCTAGCGTCATTCTGAGGAGATTGAAAACGAGCGGCGAGGCGTCGCGCAGCGCATCCTTGACGAGCGCAAACGTGGCTCCCCAAACCGCGACCACCCCAATCAGCAGCAGGTGGGCCTTTGTACTCTCGCGCATTCTCCCAGCGTATCCGAAGCGTACCCGAAATGCGGGTTTACAACCCACCCTTCGCGCCGCTACAGTTCTCCAGACAGAAAGCAGGCCGCATGACCGCCTATATCGGCGCACTCGACCAGGGAACTACCAGCACGCGCTTCATGGTTTTTGATCGCCGGGGCCGCATCGTCTCGGTCGCCCAGAAGGAGCACGAGCAGATCTACCCGAACCCCGGCTGGGTGGAGCATGACGCGCTTGAGATCTGGCGGCGTACCCTTGAGGTAGTGGATGAGGCTTGCGACGCCAGAGGGCTGAGGGCAGAGGACTTCGCTGCTATTGGCATAACCAATCAGCGCGAGACCACCGTCGTGTGGAACCGGGAGACGGGCCTTCCGATCTATAATGCGCTCGTCTGGCAGGATACCCGCGTCGCCGAGTCGGTAGCCGCGTTCGCCAGGGGCGGTGGGCCGGATCGCTTTCGCGCGAAGACTGGCCTTCCGCTGACCACGTACTTTTCCGGCCTGAAGCTCCGCTGGTTGCTCGACCATGTGCCTGGATCGCGCGCCGACGCCCAAGCCGGCAAGCTCCTCTTCGGCAACATGGATTCGTATCTGCTCTGGAACCTGACCGGCGGCATACAAGGCGGCGTGCACCTGACCGACGTCACGAACGCCTCCCGCACGCAGCTGATGAACCTGGCCACGCTCGACTGGGACGATGAGCTTCTGAGCACCTTCGACATCCCGCGCGCCATGCTGCCCGCTATCCGCTCCTCGTCGGAGCACTTCGGCACGCTGGCCCGCACCCATTTGGCGGGAGTTCCCGTAGCGGGCATCCTTGGCGACCAGCACGCCGCGCTCGTCGGTCAGACCTGCTTTGCGCCCGGCGAGGCGAAGAATACGTATGGCACGGGCTGCTTTCTGCTGCTGAATACGGGGGAGACGCCGGTCGAGTCCAAACATGGCCTGCTGACCACGGTGGCGTACAAGCTGGGCTCCGCGCCCGCGGTGTATGCGCTGGAAGGCTCGATCGCCATCACTGGCGCGCTGGTGCAGTGGATACGTGACAATCTCGGCCTGGTTCAGCGATCCGAGGAGATCGAGCTGCTTTCGAACACCGTCTCCGACAACGGCGGCGTCTACTTCGTCCCCGCTTTCTCTGGTCTGTACGCGCCGTACTGGAAGGACTCTGCCCGGGGCGTGATCACCGGCCTGACCCGCTATGCCAACAAGGGCCACATCGCCCGTGCAGCGCTTGAAGCTACGGCCTTCCAGACGCGCGAGGTAGTCGAGGCGATGGAGGCCGACTCCGGTATCCCACTCGAACAGCTCCGGACAGACGGCGGAATGGTGGCTAACGACACCCTGATGCAGTTCCAAGCGGACATCCTGAACCGCACCGTCGTCCGTCCTGTCATCCGCGAGACGACGGCCCTGGGAGCAGCCTACGCCGCAGGCCTTGCGGTCGGTTTTTACAAGGATACGGACGACCTGATCGCCAACTGGGCGGTGGATCGCACCTGGAAGCCGCAGATGGCGGACATGCACCGCGACGCACACTATAAACAATGGAAGAAGGCCGTCACCCGTTCCTTCGATTGGATCGACGGCTAGCAAGAGGCTACACGCATGAAGAAAGCGTTTCTTGGAGAGTTGATCGCCGAAGCGGTCGCCATGTTCCTCATCATTGCGATTGGGGACTCGGTGGCGGCGATGTACAGCCTCTACGATCCCAGCCCCTACCAGACGGCCTACTGGGGTGTCTGCATCACGTGGGGTCTGGCGGTTACTGTCGCCATCTATACCACCGCCTCGGTCAGCGGATGCCACGCAAACCCAGCCGTGACGTTGGCGCTCGCCTGCTTCCGCCAGTTCTCGTGGCGCAAGGTGCTGCCTTACTGCGTCGCGCAAGTGATCGGTGCCTTCCTTGGCGCGGCGGTCGTCTACGCGCTCTTCAGCCCGGTCATTGACCAGTTCAACACGCTGCACCACCTTACCCGGTCTGGGGGCGGCTCCGCGGGTGTCTTCTTCACGCATCCGGGCCTGGCCATCCTGCCGATGCACGCCTTTACGGATGAGATCATCCTTACCGCCATCCTCGTCTTCGGCATCTTCGCCATCACTGAGCAGTACAACGAGCAGGCCCCCGGAGCGAACTCCGGCGCGCTCATCATCGGCTTTCTGATCGCCGCCATTGGCGCATCGATGGGCTATCTCGAAGCGTGGGCCATCAATCCGGCGCGCGACTTTGGTCCTCGCCTGTTCTGCTTCGTCACTGGCTGGGGCTCTTCGGCCTTCCCGTCCCCAGGCAATTACTGGTGGATACCGATCGTCGCACCACTCATCGGCGGCGTCGTCGGGGGCGGAGCGTATCAGGTGCTCATCCACCAGTTCCTTCCGGCAAGAGGACGGGCGCGGGCCATGCAGACGGTGCCACTGCCGGACGACTTGTGATCCTGAACACATACGGCGGTGGCAGCATCGTGAGGAAGAAGTCGACGGTCGTTCGATGTTTCTAGGGTCGCTCCTGTGTTATGCGTAGCTGCTATCGTTCAATAAGATCTGAACCCGACACCTAGAGGATTTGCATGACCCGCGCCGCAACGCTTGCCGCTCTCAATTCAACCTTCGACATTCTGGTCATTGGCGGCGGCGCGACCGGCCTTGGCATCGCGGTGGATGGAGCGACGCGGGGCTACCGCACGGCAATGGTGGAGGCGGGGGATTACGCCCAGGCGACCTCCAGCCGCGCGACCAAGCTCGTCCATGGTGGGGTGCGCTATCTTGCCAGCGGGCAGGTGCATCTGGTGTACGAGGCGCTGCATGAGCGCGCGGTGATGGTCCGAAACGCGCCGCATCTGGTGCATCCACTACCGTTTATCATTCCGGCAAACCATGCCTGGGAGCTGCCCTACTATGGTGCCGGACTATCTCTCTATGATCTGCTCTCGGGTAAGGCTTCGCTCGGCCCAACGCGTGTGCTCGGCAGGAAAGCGACGCTCGAGCGCATACCCGGCCTAAAGGCGGACCATCTCTCGGGCGGCATTCTGTATCACGATGGGCAATTCAATGACGCGCGCCTTTCGCTGGCCCTTGCCCGCACTGCTGCAGATCACGGTGCAGTCGTCGCGAACTATGCACGATGCGTCCGTCTGCTGCACGACGGAGGCAAGGTGAGCGGGGCCATCGTCCGCGACGTGGAAACCGGGGCTGAGATGGAGGTCCGCGCGAAGGTGGTCGTCAACGCGACGGGCATCTTCGTCGACGAGCTGCGGCGGATGGACGAGCCGGCACGGCCTACGTTGCTGTCGGTGAGCCGGGGATCGCACATCGTAGTGCGGGGGGAGCTGCTCGGCGGATCGACGGCCATCATGGTGCCGAAGACGGATGATGGCCGCGTCATCTTCCTGATCCCGTGGCAGGGGCGTGTGGTGATTGGCACAACCGATCTGCCGGCTGGGGAGTCAGTTATGGAGCCGGGCCATTCTGAGGCGGAGATCGACTATCTGCTGGAGCTTGCGAATCTTTACCTGGCCACGCCGATCACGCGCGACGACATCCTCAGCGTCTTCTCCGGCCTTCGTCCGCTGATTACCGGGAAGAGTTCGACCACGTCCAAGCTCTCGCGCGAGCACCACATCGACGCGTCGGCTTCCGGTCTGATCACCGTGGCCGGCGGCAAGTGGACGACGTACCGGCGGATGGCCGAAGATGTGCTCACGTTTACGATCAAGCACGAGATGCTACAAGCGAAGAAGTGCGTTTCGGCTAACGTGCCGCTGCGGGGCGCGACGACTTCGACTGAGATCGCAGACCCGTTCCTACGCGAGTATGGCACAGACGCTCCGCATGTCGAGGCACTGGCGGCGGAGTATCCGGGGATGATCGATCCGACGCTGCCGTACAGCTTTGCGCAGGTGGCGTATGCGGTGCGGGAGGAGTTGGCGCGGACGGTGGAGGATGTGCTCTCGCGGCGGACGCGGGCGTTGCTCATGGACGCGAAGGCGGCTGTCCGCTCCGCTCCGGCAGTGTCTGCGCTCCTGCGGAAGGAGCTTGGGCAGACGCCGGAGTGGGAAGGCAGCCAGGTGGCCGCTTTCACCCAGTTGGCGCAGGCTGACTACATGCTTCACTAGTTCAGCGGCTGTAGACGCAGATTCCCTTCGGGAATGACACCCAGAAAAGCGACTACTTCTTCGGGGTGTACTCGTCGCGCAGGCGGGTCTGGCGGGTCTCCATGGGGATGGCGACGCCGTCGATGTACACCTGCTTGACGCTGGTGCGGACGTCGAGTGGGTCGCCGTTGGCGATGACCACGTTGGCGGTCTTACCGACATCGAGCGAGCCGAGTTTGTCGCCCATGCCCCACATCTCAGCGGGGTTCAGGGTGATGGCTTTTAGAGCTTCGTCGTAGGGAAGGCCGTAAGCCACGGAGTACCCAGCGGCGTAGGGCAGGTTGCGGTTGAACTCCACGCCGTAGGAGGCGAAGGCGATCTTGACGCCGCGCTTCTGGAGTTCGGCGGGCAGGGAGAACACGGCGTCGAAGCGCTCGTTCGGGCCGGGAAAGTCGTAGATGGGTCCGACGATGACGGGAACTTTGTAGGAGGCGATCTTGTCCAGCACGTCCTGCGAGTGGGTGACGTGGTTGAGG
>CAXTUR010000015.1:0-16008 GCA_964247455.1 uncultured Acidobacteriaceae bacterium
GGCAGCCGCATATCCGGCTTGTCGATGCCGTATCGCCGGATCGCCTCGTCATACGTCATCTGCACGAAGGGCGCGGAGAGCGCGATGCCAGCGGTCGCGAACGCCGCCGTCAGGAAGCCTTCGACAGTCCGGAACACCAGTTCCTGCTTAGGAAAGGTCATCTCCAGATCTATCTGGGTGAACTCCGGCTGGCGGTCGGCGCGCAGGTCCTCGTCGCGAAAGCACCGCGCGATCTGAAAGTATTTGTCGAAGCCCGAGATCATCAGGATCTGCTTGAAGATTTGCGGCGACTGCGGCAGCGCGTAAAACTGCCCGCCATGCACCCGGCTCGGCACGAGGTAGTCGCGCGCGCCTTCGGGTGTGGACCGTGTCATGAACGGCGTCTCGATCTCCAAAAAACCCGCGTCCACCAGGTAGTTGCGTATGGCCATCGTCACGCGGCTCCGCAGCGCGAAGTTCTTCTGCATCTCCACGCGCCGCAGGTCGAGATAGCGATATTTCAGCCGCACCTCTTCGTTGGCGATGGCGTCCTCGGCGGGCGAAAACGGCGGCGTCTTCGCGTCGTTCAGCAATAGCAGCTCCCGCGCCACCACCTCAATCCCGCCCGTAGCCATCTTCGGGTTTTCGAGACCCGCCGCGCGCAGCCGCACCGTCCCCGTTACCGCGACGACGTACTCCGGCCGCGCCGCCTCCGCCTTGGCGTGTGCCTCGGGCGACTGCTCCTTATCGAGCACCACCTGCGTGATCCCGCTTCGGTCGCGCAGGTCGAGAAAGATCAGGTTGCCGTGGTCCCGCCGCCGGTTCACCCAGCCCATCAGCACGACCTCCGCGCCCGCATCCTCCACGCGCAGATCGCCGCACATCCCCGTCCGTTCCAAACCGCCGAAAAAGTCGAGTGTCACAATCTTCCTATTGTACGAAGATTGGACGTTGAACTCAGGCCGGCAGGCAAAAGGTGACCGCACGTGCTGCTTTTACAACATACCTCTGTGATCTACGTCCACCTTTATGCAACTTGTAAATTGCTTTGATCACGATATGTCTGTTCTTCCAAGGCTTTTGCGTCAAAACTGTTGGCAATCCGATTGACAGCTCTATCCATGATGTCGAGGCGAGACAATCTCTTTTGGTAAGAGAGCGATGTAGACAATTCTTTGAGAGCGCTCCTCAAGATGAATACTGTGGAAATCGCGCTCAGAAGGATGGAGCCATGAACCAAGTAAGCCATATAACGTCTAAAAACTCTGTGATGAATCGAGTTGAGTTCGGCCCGAATTGCTTCCGGCTGTCCGATCATCGAGGCCTTCCAAGCCTCGTAAGCGCTCGATTGATCCGGGTCGTCTTTAGACAGCTTGGAGGCAATCCACGATGAACGAAGCGAGATGTGATGCCCGAACTGGATCATGCCGTTGATCAGTGTGCGTAACTCTCGATAGGAATGGTCTTCAAAAGAGACTCTGCCCGAAGCGGCCATGCAAAAGAGTTCGTGCCTGATTCCGAACAGATCTTCGCGAAACCTGTCCAAGCGCTGTTCCTGGACGAAGTAAAACCAAAGAACCCAGCACGCTCCCGCGCCTATGCTGCCCACAAGAAGTTCAAAGGCATTGTTCATCGTCTATCCCCCGGTCGAGTTCGGCCTTCCTTCGTTAGACGGCTGGAAGACCTTCGTGAATCGATCAGTTTCTCCAACTCAATCTGCTGATTGCTGAGACGCTGGATGTTCTCTCGGCGCAGCTTGCGTTCTCGGTAACCAAATGCTATTCCGCCTACGCCGAATCCTGTTGTAACAAGATGGCTCCCAACTTTATTCATTTTAAGGTCTGCCACAATCCAAAGCCCAAATTGGGCAAATGTGGATCTTCCTGCGAGCGCTGCGACGGCGAGATATGCGATGTAAGCGATGACACAGATGGGTACCCATTTGCAAAGACGCGAAACGGCGTTGTCGAGTGTTGCCCATCGCTGTCTGGCGAGATCGAACTCATATTTCGTCATCGGCAAGAGAAATCAACACTTTAGACTTTGGAGGCGATCATATCGATAAACGTTGAGAAAAGCTATCGGCCACTTGAGCTGTACCGAGTTGGACATCACGGATAGATCCGGTTCAGCGTGCGGGCGAAGGGGATCGTCTCCCGCACATGGTCCAGCCCGCAGATCCACGCGACAACCCGCTCGATGCCCATGCCGAAACCGGAGTGGGGCACGCTGCCATAGCGGCGGAGGTCGAGGTACCACTCGAAGGCGGCGAGCGGCAGGCCGTGCTCTTCGATGCGCGACTTGAGCAGATCATAGGAGTCCACGCGCTGGGAGCCGCCAATGATCTCGCCGTAGCCCTCGGGCGCGAGCACATCGACGCAGAGGGCGCGGGCGGGGTTCAGCGGGTCGGGCTGCATATAGAAGGCCTTGATCGCCGACGGATAGCGGTGGATCATCACGGGACGGTCGAACTGGGACGAGATGTACGTCTCATCCGGTGAGCCGAAGTCGTCACCGTCTTTGTGCTCGTTCTCGATGAGCCCCTTGGCGAAAGCGTCGGCCAGCATCGCGTGCGCCTCGTCGTAGGAGATGCGCGGGAACGGTGCCCGGATCGTTTCAAGCTTCGTCGCGTCGCGCCCGATGACCTTCAGATCGCCTCGATGGTTCTCCAGCACCCGCGCGACGATATGCGCGAGGAAGTTCTCGGCTAGCTCCAGCAGCCCATCCAACTCCAGGAACGCGACCTCCGGCTCCACCATCCAGAACTCCGTCAGGTGCCGGCGCGTCTTCGACTTTTCCGCCCGGAAGGTCGGGCCGAAGCTGTAGACCTTGCCCAGCGCAAGCGCAGTCGCCTCAATATAGAGCTGCCCGGATTGGGTGAGATACGCTTTGTCGTCGCCAAAGTAGACCATCTCGAAGAGCTCGCTGGTGCCTTCGCAGGCGTTTGGCGTCAGGATCGGCGGATCGGTGCGGATGAAGCCATTGATGTCGAAGTACTCGGCCGCCGCGCGCATGATGGTCGCCCGAACACGCAGGATGGCCGACTGGCGCGGTGTCCGTATCCACAGGTGCCGATGCTCCATGAGGAAGTCGACGCCGTGCTCCTTGAGCGTAATGGGGAACGGAGTGGCGTCGGCGACGCGCTCGACTACCTGCACATCCTCGACATCCAGCTCAAAACCTGATGGCGCACGGCTGTCCGCCCGCACCTTGCCCCTAACGATCACGCTCGACTCCAGCGTAAGGTTCTTCAGCGTCTCGAAGATGGCCTCCGGCACGGCGGCTTTAGGCACGATGCCCTGGATGGTGCCCGTGCCGTCGCGAAAGATGGGAAACAGCAGCTTGCCCGACGCGCGCAGATTGTAGAGCCAGCCGCGCAGGGTGACGGTCTGGCCCTCGTGGGCCGCTAGTGAGGCGATGGTGGCGAGGTTGTTCAAAGTCATCGCTCTCAAGTCTATCCGCCTGCGGCTTTCATGCGGTGCTTGATCGAACTGCTCGCTTCTGCCGCCATGCTGGGGGAGTCGATCCATGGACAAGTTCTAGAACCGCTTCCTGCGCGAGCACCTCGGCTGACACGGCCTGGAGCGAGTGAAGCTGCGGCATGAATGAGCAGCCAGTGCGCGGGCCTCTGCAGAACAGACTTACGAAGTTTTTCAATGAAGTCTCAAAGTCTTCATTCGACAGAGTTTAGGTTTCAACCCATACAGGCGGTCCGCCCTGTGTCCAGGTAGATACCGGCCTTGCTTTTATTGTTGCCCTTCCGTTCAGTATATCGTCGCTGTCAATGGCTGGGCGGGTGGTCCTAACAAACAGGAAAGACAAGGGCGACGGCAAACGCGGGTTCCCTCCGGGAACGACAACAAGAAATGCAAGGACAACAGCGGATTCCCTTCGGGAATGACAAACAAGGAACGCGGCTTTGCCTCAGGCGTCTGCCTGGGCGAGCAAAGCGTCGGCCTGTCGCTCCTGCTCGGAGAGGAAGTGGGTGAGGTTCTGCGCCACTCTTGCTGCACCTTCGTTCGCCTCATGCGCGATCTCGATGACACCTGAGATCGCCTCAAGCAGACCGCCGGGCAGTAGGCCCACCAGCCGGGTCACATTCTTCCAATCGATGGTGCCCTGACCCGGCCAGAGGTGCTCATCCTTCTGCCCGTGGTTGTCATGGAGATGCAGATGGGCGATCCGTTGGCCCAGCGCCTCAAAGGCCTGGTCCACGCCCGCATTCTTCTCCGGCGCGGCGAGATGCGCGTGGCCCACATCCAGGCAGAAGCTTACGGTATCAAAATGCCCCACCTTGACGATCTCCAGCAGGTGCTCGGGCGTGGTCACGTCATTCTGCAGATTCTCGAGCAGCACCTTGACGCCGAGCGGATGCGCGAAGGCCTTCAGGTGCTCTATGGCTGTCAATGAATGCTCGAGCGAGCGCGGACTCCATGCGTCGTCCTTTTGCCCCAGATGCAGCACGATGGCGGTGAATGGAATCTGCTCGGCGGATTCGAGTGCGCGCTTGACCTCGTCCATCGCGTCGATGCGGCGGCTCTTCTCCACGTCGATCAGGTTGATGGTGGGCGCGACGTGCCGCGACCACTGCGCGTCCGTGTAGAGCGGCTGATGCAGCGAGGCGCCCACGTCGTTCGCGCGGAACCAGGCGGCGATCTCGCGCACCACCTGCCGGTCCACGTAGTCGAAGTGGTGGCGCGCGGCGAAGACCTCGATCGTCCGCGCTCCGCCATCCCGCATCGCGTCGAGCAGGCCTGTGCTGAGCCGCTGCTGGAGGAAGACGTGTGTCGAAAGCCCAGGCTTCATCACTCTTAAGGTACAGCAGAGCGGCGTAATGCTCCGGCTTTCTGCCCAACGGCGCGTGCAATCCTCTACACTGGGAGGCGAAACGGGAGGATGCTCATGAGGCTCTGGAAGAAGGTAATAGTGATGGCGGCACTGGCCCCAGCCGCGATCTGCGTGGCGCAGGCAGTGGCGGGAAAGGTTGCGGAGGTGAAGAAGGAGCCGGATTGGGCGGGGCTCGGCCACTACACCGCCGAGAACGCCACGCTGCCCAAAGACACCACCGGCCGCGTCGTCTTCTATGGCGACTCGATCACCGACTCCTGGGGACGCAGCCTCGGCACCTTCTTTCCCGGAAAGCCTTACATCAACCGTGGCATCAGCGGGCAGACCACGCCGCAGATGGTTGTCCGTTTCCGCCAGGACGTGGTGAACCTCCATCCGGCCGCCGTCGTGATCCTTGCCGGGACGAACGACATTGCGGGCAACACCGGCCCGGAGACGCCGGAGATGATCGAAGACAACTTCAAGTCCATGGCCGACCTCGCCAAAGCCAATGGCATCCGGGTGATCGTCTCGTCCATCCTTCCCGTTGCCGACTACCCGTGGAAGCCCGGCCTGCAGCCCGCGCCGAAGATCCAATCGCTAAATAGCTGGATCGCCGGGTACTGTGTCACCCACGGTCTCACGTATCTGGACTACTACACCGCGATGGCTGATGAGAACGGCGGCATGAAGCCGGGCATCTCGTCCGATGGAGTCCATCCGAACGCCGCCGGGTACGCCATCATGGAACCCCTGGCGCAGGCGGCGATCGATAAGACCATCGGCAAACACTGACCCAAGACGCTGGTCAACTCCGAAGAACCCCCGCGTTTCCCGCTCCCCTATTCCGAGCCAATCACTTCCATGATGAGATCCCTTTTTGCCGTTCCGCTCCTCCTATGCTTCGGCTTGGCCGCGGCCCAGCAGCCGGTTGCCGTCTCCAGCGAAGTGCGCGATTTGCGCGCCAAGCTCACCGACTGGCCGCAGCTCGGCCACTACGCCGCCGATAACGCGGCCCTCCCGCCGCCCGGTCCAGGCGTCAAGCGCGTCGTCTTCTTTGGCTCCTCCACCACGGATAACTGGGGCCGCAAGTACGACTCCGTCTTCTTTCCAGGTAAGCCCTACGTCAACCGCGGCATCGGCGGCCAGACCACGCCGCAGATGCTCGTTCGCTTCCAGCAGGATGTGGTCGCGCTCCACCCCGCGGCCGTCGTCTTTCTCGGCGGCACCAACGACGTGGCCGGCAACACCGGGCCGATCACGCTCGCACAGACGGAAGACAACATTCGCTCCATGGTCGCGATCGCCCGCGCGAACGGCATCCGGGTCATCCTCGCCTCGCAGCTGCCGGTGATCGACTTTCCCTGGAACAAAGGAACGCAGCCCGAGTCGGCTCTCCGCGCGATGACCGCGTGGGAGAAGGAGTACACCGCCGCCGAGCACCTGGGCTACGTGGATTACTACAGCGCGCTGGTCGGACCGGATGGAAGCTTCCGCAAAGGTCTCAGCGTCGACGGCGTCCATCCCACTGCCGCCGGATACGAGATCATGGCCCCGCTCGCCCAGGGCGCCATCGATGAAGCGCTCGGCAGGCGATAGTCTGCTACACCGTTCCGGTCAGTCGTTGTAGCTCCAGCGCGTTGCCCAGCGCCGCACCGGACGCTGTGTTGTCGAAGATGCACCAGGTGTCGGCCTCGGGGTGCGCGGCGATGCCGGCGGCAAGAGCTTTGAGCCATCCTGCGGTGTACGTGGAGTAGTAGGTGCGGGGCGATCCGTGCAGGCGGTAGTAGCGCAACCCCGGCCAGCCACCAGGATGCGCCGCCTCTGGAACCCGTGCAGGATCCGCGGCAACCCGCGCGATGGCGAACTCTCGCATCAGGGCGTCCGCCTCGGCTCCAAACCAGGTGGCGTGGCGTGGCTCAAAGACGACCGGGCCAGCGTGCGTCGTACGGAGCGTTTCGAGGAAGGGTCGCGCTACGTCACCGTCGAACGCGAGCTTCGGCGGAAGCTGGAACAAGATCGGCCCCAGCCTATGTTTGAGCGCACCAGCCTGCTGAAGAAAGTCGTGGAGCGCCTCCGGAGTGCAGGCGAGCCCAACCTTGTGCGTGATGGCCTTCGGTGCCTTGACGGCAAAGCGGAACGTCTCCGGCACCGACGCCGCCCACCGCTCCCACGTAGACGCGCGCGGCGGACGATAAAACGTCGAGTTGATCTCCGCACAGGACAGCACGCGGCTATAACGCTCCAGATGGCTGCCTTCACCAGGCGCGTCAGGCGCGTTCTGCTTCGGGATGGCCCAACCGGCGGTACCGATGAAGACCACGCCTCAGTATCCCGCCGCCTTGCCATAGGCGCGCCGCGAGTCGTGTCCGCCCAGCAGCTCGCCGGTCTTCGGGTCGACGGCGATTAGTTCGCTGTCGCCCCAGACGCCGGGGTTCTTTTCATCAGCCACTGCTAGGCGGTTGACCGTGTAGCCCATGGCCCTCAACTGCTCGCCCACTTCGGCGGGGAACTTCTTTTCGAGGTCGAGCCGGTCGGGCAGGTACTGGTGGTGAAAGCGGGGCGCGTCGGCGGCGGCCTGGATGTTTAGCCCGTTATCGATGGTGCTGAGGAGATCGTTCGCCACGGTGGTGATGATGGTCGATCCGCCCGGTGTTCCCATCACAAACGCCAGCTTGCCACCCTTGGTGACGATAGTGGGGGTCATGGCGGAGAGCGGACGCTTGCCAGGGGCGATGGCGTTGGCCGGCCCCTGGATGAGGCCATAGGTGTTGGGCACGCCGATCTTGGAGGTGAAATCGTCCATCTCGTTGTTCATCAGAAAGCCCAGCCCGGCAACCGTCACCCCCGAGCCGAAGCCGCCGTTCAGCGTGTATGTGCTCGAGACCGCGTTGCCGTCCTTATCCACTACCGAAAAGTGGGTGGTCTCGGTCGGCTCTTTCACCGCAGCGACGGCAACCGGCGGAGGCGGCATAAAGCCCGCTGGGCGTTGGAGGTCCTTCGAGGCGGTGGGCTTGGAGGGGTCGATGGACGCGCGCCAAGCCCCGGCGTACTTCATGTCGGCCATCTGCTTCAGCGGAAGCGTGTTGAAGTCTGGATCGCCGAGGTAGTCGCCACGATCCATATACGCGCGGCGGAAGGCCTCCGTAATGATGTGGACTTGCGCGGCCGAGCGGTCGGGGCCGAGCTTTGGCAGGTCATAGGTGGAGAGAATGTTGAGGATCTCCACCAGTACGATGCCCCCGGACGAGGGCGGCGGTGCGGTGAGGAGGTCGTACCCGTGATAGCTGCCTGTGATGGGCGCGCGCTCCTTCACCTCGTACGCCGCGAGGTCGGCCTCGGTGATGAGGCCGCCGCCCTCTTTCTCAAAGGCGGCGATCTGCTTCGCCATGGCTCCTTTGTAGAAGGTCTCGGGGTCATGGGCGATGGCGGTCAGCGTCGCGGCAAGGAGCGGCTGCTTGAACGTCTCGCCTTCCTTATAGAAGTTTCCGTCCCGCTGGAAGATCGTCGCCGACACCGGGAAGCGGGTCAGGTTCTTACTCTGGAGCGCGTGCGCCTCTTCCGCGCTCAAGACGTAACCGTCGGTTGCCAGCCGGATCGCCGGAGCCATATCTTGTGCCAGCGTGAGCTTGCCGTAGTGCTTCTGCGCGTAAGCGAGGCCGGCCACAGAACCAGGGACGCCGCTCGCCAGGTAGCCTACCAGCGAACGCCCTGGAGCGACGTTGCCTTGTGCGTCGAGGTACATATCGCGCGTGGCCGCGGCGGGTGCCTTCTCGCGATAGTCGAGAAAATGGGCCTTGCCGTCATGCGAGCGGAGGAGCATGAAGCCGCCGCCGCCGAGGTTTCCCGCCGCCGGATACACCACCGCGAGGGCAAATCCGACCGCCACCGCCGCGTCCACCGCGTTGCCGCCCTGCTTCAGGATGGCTACGCCCGCGTCCGACGCGTCATGGTGGATGGAGACGACCATGGCGTGCGCGGCGCGTGTGGGCGCGAGACCGGGTGTCTGCGCGGCAAGCGACCCGGGCGTGAGACTGAAGATCGAGATAACAGCGCATGCGCGGGCAAAAGGGGGCACGAGGGTCTCCTAGGAAAGCGGCGGTGGGTAGAGGATAGACCCTATCCGCCGTAAGCGGGAGCGGAAAGCGGCACACGAAGAAAAGTGAACGGTCTTGCCGGAGCGACGGTCTTGCTGTTTGTACCGGATGCAACGTTATACCGGTGGCAACAAGGATGGGCACGATGAGCGCAGGGGCTGGAGTATGGCCGGGACGCGGCGGCGAAGAGGAGCAAGCGTTGCGGCATAACGAAGCAGAGGAACGGGAGACGACCTTTGCCGCCCTCGTGGCGCGGCACTCCCGGCTGATGTTTCGCGTCGCCTACGCGCTGTTGAGGAACCCCCATGACGCCGAGGACGCGGTGCAGGAGGCGTTCCTCAAGCTCTATCGCGGCGAGGCCTGGCGGCGGATGGACAACGAGAAGGCGTTCCTCGCGCGTACGGTCTGGCGCGTCGCCTTCGACCGTCTGCCCGCGAAAGGGCAGCACCCGGACGATGTGGCTGACTTTGACCTTCAATCGACAGGAAAATCGCCCGAGGAGAGCGCGGCCAGCGGCGACGAGCGCGCCCTGCTCCGGCAATTGATCGAAGGCTTGCCGGAGGAGTTGCGCCAGACGCTGCTGCTCTCAGCCATCGAGGAGATGAGTTCTCGCGAGGCGGCGATGGTAATCGGCATTCCAGAGGGCACGGTCCGAACGCGCCTGATGCGGGCGAAAGCGGAGTTGAAGCGAAGATTCGAAGCAAGAGGAGGAGGAAAGCGATCACGATGACTGACTTTGACAATATCTTCGACGCGGCAGTGCGGGAACACGCCAATCCGGAGCCGCGTTCCGGCTATGAACAGCGCATCATGGCGCGCCTGCATGGGGCGGAGGAACGGCTGCCGAAAACGAGCCCTACAGTATGGACCCGCATACGGGACTCGGTTTCGCCTCGTCCTCTAGATCCACAATCCGGCTTGTTCTTGCAATCACGGGGGAGCAGCAGGAACTCTCCTTCCTTCCTGACGGCGATCGTGGCCCATGCTGTGGCCATGGTCCTGATCGGCTACCTCGTGCAACGGCACACAGTGCTTGTGCGCACCGCTTTGCCGGTAGCGATGGTCACGCTTGATGCGCCTTCGCCCAAGGTTCTTCCGAGAGCCGTGACAGCTGGTGGGGGCGGGGGTCAGCGGGGACCTACGCCCGTCACCCGCGGAACGCCGCCGAAGTTTGCGGAGCGCCAGATTGTTCCGCCCAAAGCACCGCCGTTGGTTGAAGCGAAAATCTACCTTGAGCCGACTATTGAGGTGCAACGGGATCTAAAGATGGCCAGCAGCCTTCCGCAGATCGGCGTTGCCAGCTCACCGCTGATCGGCATGTCGATGGGCGATGGTCATGGAACTGGGATCGGCAGTGGTAATGGCAGCGGCCTGGGGCCAGGTTCCGGGGCCAATGTAGGTGGTGGCGCGAGACGCGTTGGCGGAGGGGTGAGCGCGCCCGTACTGATCCACTCGGTTGAGCCGGAGTTCTCCGACGAGGCGCGCAAGGCAAAGTTGATGGGCAATGTGCTCGTTAACCTTTGGGTCGATCAGAACGGGAACCCGACCCACGTCCATGTACTGCGCGGCGTAGGCATGGGGCTTGATGAGAAGGCCGTGGCTGCAGTGAGGCAATACCGCTTTCAGCCCGCCCGCGAGAATGGCAAGCCGGTAATGGTGGAGATGAACGTCGAGGTGCTCTTCCAGATATTCTGAGGTGAATGCCCACCCGCCTGCGCTCCTTCTCGAAGATCAACCTTGGCCTGGCCATTGGGCCTATTCGCTCTGACGGATTTCACGGGCTCACGACCATTTACCAGACGCTGGCGCTGCACGATCTGGTCACCGTAGCCGCCCGGAAAGCAAAGGCTACCAGCATCACGCTAACGACGAATCACCCCTTCGTCCCGCGCGATGCCCGCAATACGGCCTGGAAGATGACTGAGCGTTTTCTGGGTCGGCTGGGGATGGCGGCCGAAGTCAGGATCGACATTGACAAACGGCTTCCGGTCCAGGGCGGAATGGGAGCGGGCTCGGCGAATGCGGCGGCGGTGCTGTTGGGGCTGGAGCGCGAACTGGGCGTCACCTTGCCGGAAACCGAACGCTTCGCGCTGGCGGCCAGCGTCGGCTCGGATGTGCCGCTCTTCCTTATTGGAGGCGCGGTGCGCGGTACAGGGCGCGGAGAGGTGGTGACGGCCATGGCTGATCTTCCACCGATGCTCTGCGTGATCGCCATCCCGGGTATCGGGGTGTCGACACCACAGGCGTTCCGCGACTGGGATGCTCTGTCGGCAAATGACTTGACATTTTCTGACCGCCACGGTACTCTGAATAAGTTGAGTCTGGTCGACGCAGAAAGTGGAGCCGAGCAGAACGCTTCCTTGGCTTTGACCACCTTCGACTTTGTAAACGATTTCGAGCAGGTCGTCTTTCCCCAGCATCCCTCCTTGCGTGAAACCAAGCATCTTCTAACTGGGAGTGGGACGGGAGGCGAGGCTCGCTACGCTGCTCTCTCTGGATCTGGTTCGTCTCTCTTTGGGCTGTATCGATCTCAGGAGGATGCCGAAGCCGCTCAACACCGCGTTCAGGCGTCGGGTGTCAAGACGTTGCTCACTGCAACCTTGCCTCACACCGAATACTGGCGCACAATGTTCGCAGGGTAGTTTGTTTGGACTACGTGTCTTGGCAAGTTACTGGGCGATCGACTAACGGTAGGTCCAGAGCCTTTGAAGCTCTTTGTCTAGGTTCGAATCCTAGTCGCCCAACCAAACTCGTCGACCGCCATGCCGCTGCGGACGAGAACTTAGGATCTTCGCGGCAGCAATTTGCCGCAGAGTTGGATGCGGCTTCGACCCGAGCGAGAACACCGCCGGACGGAGCGGAAGTTTGAAAGAGCACGTCTTTACTTTGCAAGAGAAGTATCGCGACAGAAACCGGTTGCGCACGAGACAAGCAGCAGAAGCACCCGAGGTCAACCAGCCTGGAGGGTTTCAACGTGAACCAACAAGACACGACTGCCGTTCTTTCCCCTAGTTCTATCAGCATCAGTAGCACGCGCGAGGTGGTCGAGATCGACTCGTCCGTCTCCGCCCTTTCTTCCGGGAACGCCCGGACCGCTGCCGAGAGAAAACGCTCCGCACGGCCGGGCGACGGCAAGGGTTTTAAGATCTTTTCCGGCTCGGCAAACCCCGAGCTTAGCGTTGAGATCTGCAAATTCGTCGGAGTACCGCTGGGCGAAACGCGCCTGCAGCGGTTCTCCGATGGCGAAATTCATTTCCAATTACTTGAAAACGTCCGTGGCGCGGACGTTTTTCTCGTGCAGCCCACCTGTTTTCCGGTCGATCAGCATCTGGTCGAGCTGCTTGTGATGATGGACGCGCTCAAGCGGGCCTCCGCCGGGCGCATCACTGTTGTGATTCCCTACTACGGCTATGCCCGACAGGACCGCAAAGACCGCCCCCGCGTCGCGATCACCTCGAAGCTCGTCGCTGACCTATTGACCACCGCCGGAGCGAACCGCGCCCTGTTGGTCGATCTTCATGCTGCCCAGATTCAGGGCTTCTTCAACATTCCAGTCGACCATCTCTTCGCCAGTCCCGTGCTGGTCAGCTACTTCCGCGACATGAAGCTGTCGAACCTGACCGTTGTCTCCCCGGACGCGGGTGGCGTGGAGCGGGCGCGCTTCTTCGCCAAGAAGCTCGATGTGCCGCTGGCCATCGTCGACAAACGCCGCACGGACATCAACGTGACCGAGGTGATGAACGTGATTGGCGACGTGCGCGGAAGAACTTGCTTAATTCTCGACGATATTATCGATACTGCGGGTACACTGGTGAAGACCGTCGACGCGCTGCTGGCCCAGGGCGCGGATAAGGTCTACGCGTGCGCCTCGCATCCGGTGCTTTCAGGGCCGGCGGTTGAGCGCATTGCGTCGTCCCGGTTGGAGCAGCTGGTCGTGACGAACAGCATCCCCTTGCGCGAAGATGCGCGGGTGGTGCCGAAGATCAAAGTGCTCTCGATCGCCGGTCTGCTTGGCCGCGCCATCGAGAGCATTCATATGGAGACTAGCGTCAGTACGTTGTTCTCCTAAGCAACAGCAGCAAAAGGGAGCGGAGCTCAACTCCGTGCCCGAAAGGAACCCCTCCATGGCAGCCCCCTCCACTATTCCCGCCGTCGTCGCGACCCCCCGCGAGGGCAAGTTCAACAAGAACGCCGCCCGGCGCGTTCGCGTCTCCGGAAAGATCCCTGCAGTCGTGTACGGCGCGGGTCAGGAAGCCGTTGCCGTCGCGGTCGACCCACGTGTCCTCACCAAGATCCTCCACTCCGACTCCGGCCACAACACCATCTTCGACCTCGACGTAACGGGCGCGGGCCTCGTAAAAGCGATGATCGTCGACTGGCAGAACGAGCCGATCAAAGGCACGTTGCTGCACATCGACCTGAAGCGCATCGCGATGAACAAGACCATGCGCGTCTCGGTACCTATCCAGCTTACCGGCATTCCGGTTGGCGTGAAGACACAGGGCGGCGTGCTGGAGCATGTTCTCCGCGAGGTCGAAATCGAGTGCTTGCCTAGCGATATTCCGAGCCATCTGGACGTCGATGTATCCGGTCTGGAGCTCAATAGCGCGATCCACGTCTCTGACTTGCCGCACTCCGGCTCCATCAAGTTCCTCGGTGAAGAGGGCGCGACCGTGGCTCATGTCACCGCGATGAAGGAGGAGGAGGTCGCCGCTGACGCGGTTGTCTCCACCACTGAGCCTGAGGTCGCCAAGAAGGGCAAGACCGACGCTCCCGAGGCCCCGGCTGCAGACACCAAGGCGAAGAAGTAAGGTCTGGCGGCGTGAAATTGATTGTAGGCCTGGGGAATCCGGGCATCGAGTATCAGTTCACGCCGCATAACGCCGGGTTCCTGGCGATCGACCGTATCGCGGATGACTGCGACGTATCGGTTACCAATCGGCGGGGTAAGGCGTTGACGGTGAAGGCAAAGCTGGCGGGACACGATGTTCTGCTCGCCAAGCCGGAGACGTTTATGAACCTGAGCGGGCTTTCGGTGGCCGCTTTGGCGCAGGAGCTGGAAATCGCCATACCGTCCGGGGACCTCATCGTCCTCTACGACGAGCTGGCAATTCCGCTGGGCACGATCCGCATTCGGGAGCGTGGGTCGGCGGGCGGGCACAATGGAGTAAAGTCCATCTCCGGGGTGCTCGGTACGGAAGAGTGGCTGCGGGTACGGATCGGCGTAGGCAAGCCACCCGCTCCCGACGGCCGCGAGATTAAAGCTGGCGGCACAGGGTATTTGCTTTCGCCCATGCGCCGTCAGGAGTTGGTAGTCCTCGATGAGGTGCTTGACCGCGTTACGAGCGCGGTTGAGATGATCCTGACCCGGGGAGTTGGACCCGCGATGAGCGAGTTCAATCAGAGAAGCAAGAAAGAGCAGTAAGGCAGCAAGTGCAAGCTAGAAGCAAAAGCAGCTAAGAAGCAGAAACACTACTCCAGACCGGACCGGCAGCCCGACACGCCGGACGGTGCGAAGCGGAACTTCGCGGAAAGAAGCAAACGCATGAATACACGCTCTTACGAAATCATGTTCATCGTCCGCCCGGACGTTGAAGAAGCGGACCTCGACAAGCTGATCGAAGGCTTCCACAAGAACATCAGCGATGGTGGCGGCGAGATCAAGGCCACCGAGAAGATGGGCCGCCGCCGGCTCGCCTACACGGTCAAGAAGTTCAACGACGGCTTCTACGTCCTGCTGACGATCGGTGCCGAGGGCAAATTGATCGCCGAGATCGAACGCCGCCTTCGTGTCTCCGAGCCTGTGATCAAGTTCATCACGGTGCGCATGGACGAGGAAGAAAAGCGACTCGCCAAGGTTAAGGCCCACCGCGACACCAAGGTGAAGCGCAGCGCGCAGCCCGTCGTTCAGCCCGTTCCGTCGATGCAGGCCGAAGCTGCCCCGCTGACGCCTGCGATCCCAGAACCGGCGCAAGCCGCACCCGCCGCTGAAGCGACGCCCGAAGCCGCTCCGGTGGAAGAGACCGTTCCCGCAGCTGTCTAGTTCGCGTCACCCAAGTTCGCGGCCTCAGAACACCGGTGCCGCAGGTACTCCATCGCACCGGTATCGCTTCTCTCCTTATCTATATAGATGAGGAGGTTCAGAGACTCCCCAGCGGGTCTGGAGCGATGTTCCGGTCACAACGCACCGAAAGGAACTCATCATGGCTGACGAAACCCCCGGCACCCCGGCACCCGCCGCGCCGCAACAGTTTACTCCCCGTCCTCCCTCCTCCGGCCCGCGTCCTCCGCGTCCGGCGGGCGCTCCCGGCGCGGGCGGCGGTCCTGGCGGTCGCAAGTTTTTCCGCCGCAAGAAGGTCTGCAAGTTCTGCACGGAGAAGATTGACGCCATCTCCTACCGCGATGTCCGCCTGCTACAGGGCTTTGTCGCTGAGCGTGGCAAGATCGTCCCGCGCCGCTTGACAGGCGTCTGCCAGCGTCATCAGCGCCGCCTTTCGCTCGCCATCAAGCAGTCGCGCAACATCGCCCTGCTGGCCTTCGCCGCACGCTTCTAGGCCGCTTAACCAAGATCGGAGAAGATTTATGGAAGTCATTCTGAAAGAAGATGTGGAGAAGCTCGGCAACCGCGGCGACGTGGTGAAGGTGGCCGACGGCTACGGCCGCAACTACCTCCTCCCCGGCAAGCTGGCCATTGAGGCGACCCTCGCCAACAAGGCCGTCATCGAGCAGATGAAGAACTCGGCCGTTCGCAAGACGGCCAAGGAGAAGGCCTCCGCCCAGGAGCTCGCCAAGCAGATGGATCTGGTCGAGCTCTCCTTTACCCGCAAGGTCGGCGAGAACGATCACCTCTTCGGCTCAGTCACCTCGGGCGACATCGCGCACGCGCTCGAGCTTCAAGGCTACACCGTCGATCGCCGCAAGATCTCGCTCGAAGATCCGCTGAAGACCCTCGGCGAGTTCCACGTTCCGGTGAAGCTCCATCGCGAGGTCACCTCGCATGTGAAAGTCACCGTTCTTGGCGAGGCCGTTGCGGAAGAAGCAACCGTCTAAGCACAGATCGTCCGTACAAGAAGCGGCCGCGGGGGCTTTGGGGGCGGGGGGGGGT
>CAXTUR010000015.1:16018-35020 GCA_964247455.1 uncultured Acidobacteriaceae bacterium
AACCCCCGAGGCCCCCAACACCACCCGCCCGGGCTGACTTGCGGCGGGGGCGCTTTTGTTTGCTAGAAGACGAAGCGAAGGGAGAGTTGCGCCTGGAGTGGATCACCCACGCCCGTCCGTAGGAACCCGCTAAAGTCGAACAGCGCGGGCGAACTCAGCGGATTCAGGTTGTTCGTGTTGTTGAAGGCGTTGAAGATCTCGCCGCGCAGGATCAGCTCATACTTGTCGCCGAAATGGATGGGGCGGGCAAGGCCGATGTCGGTGACAAAGAAGGCATTGTCCTTGCGGAGGTGGTTGCGGCCGCAATCGACGCCGTTGACGAAGCGCGTCGCCGAATTGGTGATGCTGCATGGCGCGCCGCTCGGTCCGGAGAGCGGGTTCGGAGCATCGGTGATCGGTGAGGCGGAGTGCTGCTGTATCCGCAGGTTACCCTTGAAGCCAAAGGGCAGATCGGCCAAGCCGAAGGCGTTGAACTTGTGCCGTTCGTCGCGGTCTGAGTACGAATACTCGCTGCCAAGGTTGTAGAGATTGGCGTAGCGGAAGGTGAAGGGATCGCGTTCGTTTGAGTCGTCGTCCTTGTCGAACGACAGCGTGTATTCGGCCTCAAACTGGAAGTGGTGCGACATGCGCTTCCGCAGGCCGATGGTCAGTCCGCGATAGAGCGACTTGGAGTTGCTGATCGTGTCTGTGATTGCGCCCAGGTTGGGGAAGGGCGATGCACCGGCGTAGGAAACCGTGTCGGCACTGACCGCCGGGACGACAGTAGGCCCCACGTTTGGGTTGGTGAAGCGGGTGAGATAGACGCCTTTCGAGTTGGTAAAGTCTAAGAACGCGACTACATCCGTCGACACCTGCTGGTCGTAGCCTACATTGAAGGTGTAGATGCGCGGGTTATGATAGTTACGGTCGAAGACGGTCACGCCGGGCTGGAATGGAAACTGCCCCGGTGCCAGGGTGGTGACCGGTGCGATACCGGGATAGGTCGGTGGCACGGCTAGGCCGAACTGGGTAATGGTCTGCTGCTGTACGCCGTTGGTGGTAATCGCACCGACTTCCGTCAGCATATTCTGCCGCGCATTGAAGATGCCCGCGCTACCCCGTAGAGCCGACTTGCTGTTGCCGAACACATCATAGGCAAAGCCGACGCGTGGCTCGAACTCCTTCGTTTGATTGGGCAGATAGCCGGTAGAGGGAAAGCGCGGGTCTGCCAGGTTCTGGCCGTAGGCCGTCTTCGAAGGATCAATGACCGGCTTAGGAAAGAACTGCGCCTCCCAACGCAAGCCGTAGTTGAGGGTCAGGCGAGAGCGAATCTCCCAAGTGTCCTGCAGATAGACAGCAGGCTCCTGATTGGCGATGCTGGAGAAGCCAGACTGCTGCACCGTCTCTCCGGGCTGCGTGCCGGCGTCTTGGAGGTAGAGGAAGAGCGGGCTACCGAAGGAGTTGGTCGCGCCGCCTGGGCAGGCCGCCGCGGCGGACTGGAAGCTGCCGTCCGCGCAGGCAACTGTGGTCGGCCCATAGCCGTTACCGGCAGTGGTTGGCGTGGCGTAGTGGAGGAACCCGGTCACGCTGCCAAAGATGTACCGGCCTAGCGCGAAGCCGTCGAAGACCTGCGTGTTGTGGCTATAGAGGAACTCGGCTCCCGCCTTGATCGTGTGCTTGCCACGGATGAGGGAGAAGTTGTCCTTGGCGTCGAAGTGGTAGAAGCTCTCGCTCGATCCCGGCCCCAGGAAGAAGGGCTGGCCGAAGCGGAATGAGGGGGAGAAGCCGATGCCCGTGTCCGGCACAGACGAAGGATTGATCGGCGAGCGGGGGCGGGTCTCATACCCATAGGTGAAGTGCGCTTCATTAAGTTGATGGTCGCTGAGTGTCGTGATCAGGTTCGTGTTGAGCGTCTGGACGTGTGCGGGACCTTCGACGCCATTCGCCGAGGTGCCGTAGGTCGCGACGTCGAAGGTCTGGTTGGCGTTGCGCGAATAGTCGAAGTTGTAGGAGGCGTTGAGTTGGTTCTTCGGATTGATGGTGTAGTCGACGCGGCCAAAGAACGCGCCGTTATGGACGACGTGGTCGATGGGCTGGCCTTCGTCCTCGTTAAAGTTCGCCTTGTAGAAGTTAATCAGCACCTGGCGCTGACAGTCACCGTTGGTCGCGATCTGGGCGTCGGTGATGTTGCCGCGGAAGGTCGGGTTGGTAATCGCGCATGGGGCCGAGCCGCCCAGCGAGGAGCTGTTATAGGCGCTCAGGTTGGGCCGCAGAAGGTTTTCGTCGATGCCCTCCGCCGCGCCGAAGTAGAACAACTTGTCGCGGATGATGTGTCCGCCCGCAGAGCCGCCGAACTGCTCGCGGTGAAAGTCGGTCAGTGGGCTGCCGTCGGAGGCGTTGGCCGTCAGTGCCGCCAGACGCTGGTACTCGAAGAGGCTGCCGTGGAAGTCGTTCGTTCCCGATTTGGTGACGACGTTGATGACGCCGCCGCCCGTTCGCCCGAACTCCGCGTTCGCGCCCGAGGCGACGACCTGGAACTCCTTCACCGCTTCGAGCGTAATATCGACCGCCGCGCGCTGCCCGCCGGACTGCTCGCCGAAGAAGCCATTGTTATAGTCGCCGCCGTCGAGCGAGATATTGTTGAAGATGCCGCGCTGTCCATTGATGTTGATCTCGTCGCCGTCCGGGCCTTGCGAGATGCTCACGCCTGGCGTCAAGGTCAGCAGGTCTTCGAACTTGCGGCCGAGCACCGGCGTGGTCGCAATCGTTTGCTCGTTTAGCGAAGAGGTGGAGGAGTCCGTCACCACATCAACCAGCGGCGTGGAGGTGACGATGACCGACTCGCTGGTACCCGCTACCTGCAGAGCGAGCTTGAGCGTGGTGGTGCGGCCAACGGTAAGCGTGAGGTTCTCCTGGATCGTCGTGGCGAAGCCGCTCTTGGTCACCCGGACGACGTACCGTCCCGGCTGAAGCGACAAGAAGTCGAAGTGGCCGGAGCTGTCCGTCGTCGCCTGATGCAGGGTGTGGGTCTCGATCTCGTCGGCAACGACTTCGGCACCGGGGATCACGGCGCCGCCTGCGTCCACCACTTCGCCCTGAATGCTGCCGTTTGTGGCTTGCACCTGAGCCTGCAGACAGGCGAAGCTCAGCCCAAAGAAAACGACAGCAGAAAGGTAGAGTTTGCGGCAAAACGTCGGCATTGCTGCTCCTTGCGTGGGTGTGCGCGTGCACACAAATCGAAAGGGCAAGCCCCCGCATGTAGAGGGGCATTGCACAGGTAAATGGCTTTGTGAACACCGTATCACGGCGAGGTCAGAATACTGAGAAGATTCGCTACTCGTACTTCAGCGTCTCAACGGGGTCAAGACGAGCCGCGCGGTTTGCCGGAAGCGTGCCGAAGACGACCCCGACCAGCACGGAGGTCGACAACGCAATGACCGCCGACCAGGGCGAGATCGGAATGGTGAATGGAGTTAACAGCCCCACCGAAAACGGCAGCGCCAATCCCAACAGAGTTCCCACCGCACCGCCGCAAAGCGACAAGAAGACGGCCTCTGTCAAGAACTGCAGGCGGATCTCGCGGCTGGTCGCCCCCATGGCCTTGCGGATACCGATCTCGCGGATGCGCGCCTGCACATTGGCCAGCATGGAGTTCATGATGCCTACGCCGGAGACGATTAGCGTGACGAACGCGGCCAGGGTCAGCACGATCGTCAGCATGTCCGCGATCTTCGCCATGTCTTTCAGCACCTCGGTCATGATGAAGGGGTTGTAGACGGAGGTGGGCCGGTGACGGCTCTTGATGACGGCGAGGATTTCGCGCGAGGCAGGCACCACCAGCGACGCATCTTTGACTGAGAAGAAAATCTCCTTTACCGTATCTGTCCCGGTAAAGTAACGCGCTACCGGATAGGGGATCAGGATCGTCTGGTCGTTTACCTCCGACTGGCCGAAGGTGTCGATGCGCATTCTAAAGACGCCGATGATGGTGAACGGTATGCCCCTAATGGTAAGGCTCCGCCCCACCGCCGCTGAGTCTGACCCGAACAATGCCTGGGCGAACGGCTCGATGAGGACCGCGACCTTGGTGTGCGCCGAGGCGTCCTGATCGTCGAAAAATCGGCCCGCCGTTATCAGCAAGTTGCGGATGTCCTTGTATTGCGGGGAGACGCCAAGGATCATCGTCTCCTTTGTAAGGCCGCCGCCCATCGAGATGTTGTCGTGGTCCTCCAGCATGGGCGACGAAGCCACGACGCCTGGCACCTGATCGACCACAGCGCGGAGATCCTCACGCGTCATGAAGTCTGGCGTCGTCGTGTTGTTTGGGCCTGCGACGCTTCCGCCCGAGTACTGCATCTCTACCATGTTGGTGCCGATGGATGAGATCAGGTCGAGGGCGTACTTCTTGCCCGTAAGCCCAAGCGTGGTCACCAGGATGATCGACGCCGAACCGATAATCATGCCGAGCATGGTGAGCAGGAACCGCACTTTGCTGGCCCGGAAGCTGTCCACCGCCAACCGCGCGATCTCGCCGAATGCCATCGTTTTGCGCGCGCTGACCAGGGTACGGTCGAAGGAGCTCGGGCGCGTGACGACTTCAGGCATGGCGTTTAGACGCGTCCCACAGGTGCTCCGGTTCGGAGATATGGCGGAGGGAGAGGGATTCGAACCCCCGTTACCCGCAAAGGTAAAGCGGTTTTCAAGACCGCCTGTTTCAACCGCTCACACATCCCTCCGCAAGGGCTGCGCTAGTGATATTGTACTTCGCTGGACACTCAGCCCGGCGGCAAGGCCAGGAGCGCGCCCCAGTTCAGCCCCACGCCGAATGCCCCAAACACCACCGGCTCCGTCAGCATACCGGGCGTCTGCCCCCACCACTCCGCCGCCGCGATCAGCATCGACGCGGACGACGTGTTGCCGTACCGCTGAATGTTGGCGAAGAACCGGTCGATCGGCGCGTCCAGCGTCTTGGCGATCCGCGTGATCAGATTCAGATTCGCCTGATGCAGCAGGAACGTCCCGACACTCTTCGCCGAGACGTTGTTCCGCTCCAGCACCGTGGCGATGGCCTGCGGCAGCTTGCGCGAGACATGCCGGATGATCGCCGCCCCGTCCATGCGGATCAGACGGTCCTCGATCGCCAGCGCCTCGGCGATGTTGCCATCGGTAAAGATCGCCGAATCCGCCACCCGCGCGAACCCCGCGTCCGGGCTGATCAAACACGCTCCCGCTCCATCCCCGAACAGAATCGCGGTGTCTTTGCCCTCCGGGGTTCGGCTCACCCGGCGCGACATGATCTCGGAGCCCACCACCAAAATATGTCCCATCGTCTCCGAGAGCCGCGCCGCCAGGCTCATCCCCACCAGCGAGCCCGCGCTGGCGACCGGTAGATCGAGCGCCGGAGTCATCGTCAGCCCCAGGGCCGCCGCGATCAGGCAGGCCGGTCCGGGGCAGAATCGCTCCGCCGATCCACTCGATACGATCACCATGCCCAACTCCGCCGCCGCCACACCCGCCCGTTGCAGACAGTCCAGAGCGGCCCGCGTCCCTAGACTGGCAACCGTCTCCTCGGCTCCGGCATACCGCCGCTCAACAATCCCGGAGACACTTGCAATCCAATCCGGCTCGACCCCTAACCCAGGAGCCAGCTCGGCGTTCGTCACCACCCGCTCCGGCAGAGCCGCGCCAAAGCTACGCAGGAACGCCACGGCTATACGCCCTTCGCCGCGAGATACTCCTCGACCTTGCGTACCGTATCGAACCGCCGCGCCGTCATGTCCGCGTCTGGAATGGTCACGGAAAACTCCTTCTCCAGCCCCACCACAAAGTCCGTCAGCGCGAACGAGTCCAGCATCCCGGACGTAAACAGGCTTTCATCGTCCGCCGGCGTCAGGTCCTGGTCCGACACCGCGTGGAGCACCTTCAAGATTCCCGGCCGCTTCTCCATCTGTCCTGCTCCTTCTTTGTTGGGCTACTGCTGATCCGTATGACCGATCATGCTAACGCCAGCCTGCTGATTGTTATACGCGCGAATGAGGTCAGCACAAAACGCATCGGCCAGCTCCCGGTAGCCTGTACCCGTCAGGTGTGTCCGATCGGGCTGCGCCAATCCCGCAGCCACCCATTGCGGCATCGATCCCACGCCGCCCATCCGCCTCCGCGCGTCCCAATACGCGCAGCCGTGCGTCCGGCAGGCCTCCTTCTGCATGGCGATGATGCGGTCGACGCCGCCCAGCGCGTGCCAACTTCGCCGCCGTCCGCGTCCCGCCGCGGTGTCGCGCTCAAACGGCCCCAGCACCAGCACCGCGGCATCCGGAACCACGCGATGTAGTGTATCGAGCATCTGCCCAAACTCCGCCGGATAGCTCGCCAGCCCGTCCGCCGAGCCACCCGCTTCGTTCGTCCCATACGCCAGCACGATCAGCTTCGGCGCGCGTTGGCGCAGATACTCGGCGAATAGCGTCGGGTTCCAGCGCAGCATTAGCGGAGCCACCGCGCCGTTGATTCCCAGGCACTCATAGGTTACTCCCGGCTGCTCGGTGACGACGCCCAGCAGCTTCACCGGCGCGTTGTCGAGCGTGGTCCAGCGGAACTCATGCGTCCCCGCAGTACAGGCGTAGCTCAACGTTCCAGCAGGACCCGTCTCCAGCCCGCTTCCTTCAGCGGTTAGCCCCGTCTCGATCACCGACACAGCGGTGCCATTGTCTGAAAACTGCAGCCGCCCGCCACCTTCCTGCCTCAGAAAGTGCAGCTGCAGGGTCTCGCAGCTTGTTTCAAGCGTCACCGTCTGGTCCGGCTGCGAGGTCTTGATGCTGATCCCGCCGAGACCCAGATCGCCGTCGCCGAGCACGGTGAAGTGATTGCCTTCGGTCATCCAGCCTCCAGTCTGCGTCCGCGTCGATCCGGCCAGATGGTAGCCCGCGAACGGATGTCCTGGAAACTGAAATCCCAGGCCGCCGTCACCAAAGGCTGCCTGCAACTTCGCCCGGACCTCGCCGGTAAAGAGGTCCGCCGCCGTATGCGAGTCGCCAAACTGCATCATCCGCACGGTCTGCGAGGCCGTCCCCGGCGCGCCCGCATGGTCGGCCTGCTCCGCCGCAAGCGCGGCAAAGAGTGGCTTCAAGGCGGAAGGATAAAGGAAGGATGAAGCTCCCGTCTCGGTCAGGGTCCGCTCGATCCGCGCCGCCGCGCTCTCCCGTACAACGGGATTGACCGGCACCGTCCGCAACGTCCGCGGGATGCGTGCCTTCTTGCCCTTGCCAGCCTTCGGGGCAACTGACTTGCTTTTTGTCTTGCCTGTTGCTGGATGCTTACTTGCAGCAGCCGCTCTTTTTGGCGCAGGATGGCTTACCGGTTGCGCCTTACGGGGCGCAGCCAGACACATCCCCACCATCGACAACCAAGCCATCCACCGCAAGCAAACCATCATTCCGAGTGGGCCTGCTTCCCTGTCGCCGCGGTCTCCGTTACGGGCTTGTGCTCTGACTGGTACTTGTCATAGCCCTCCAACAGGTCCTTCACAAACACCTGCGCGATGATGCCTGCCCCCTGCGGCGTGGGATGGATCAGGTCCGCCGCCACCATGCGCGGCCGGCCGGTGTACCAGCGCGACATCGTCCCGTCTCCGCCCATCGCGTCGTACGTGTCGAAGAACGCGCAGTGGGCATCCATCGCGACGCGCCTCTGGATAGCCACAATCTCCGGGATCGTTGCCATCGTCTCGATCTCGTCGATGCCGTGCCGCTCACCGCGATCCATGGGACTCATCACAAGGATTGAGACGTTCGGCAGCGCAGTCCGGATGCGGGCGATGGCCGATCGCAGCTCCCGCTCATATTGCTTTTCGACGAACGCCGCCGAGTTGCTTTCGTTCGTCCCATAGTTGATGACCACCAGCGCGGGCGCGTCGTGCCGCAGCTCCGCCTCCCACACCTCCGCGTTGAAGCCGCGCGAGAGCACCGTGGTCGACGCTCCGTTCAGGCCCAGGCTGTCGTAGAGGATACCCCGCTGCTGGCGCGCGAACGTCTCGCCGAACAACTCCACACGTCCCGACATTACCTTCACATCCACGGCCTTCGTCCCCGTTGGCAGCGGCACAGTCTTCCATGCCGGCTCCCGCGCATCGCCTTTGGTGTCGATCGTGGCCAACTCCGCGCCCGCCACGCTGACTGTCACCGTGCCCCCATCCGGCTGCGCAAAGTACGAGAGCTCCATGCTGCTCTGTGTGCCATCCTTCAAGGTAAACCGGCTCGTCGCCCCGCTTGTGCCCTCGAAGCTTGCGCCGCCCAACCCGTAAATGTCCGCGTGCCCTTTGCCGACGGCGGTGTTCATCGTCCAGCCATGGGCGGTGATGTCGGTCCCGCGATGCCCATACCACTCCCACGGCTTGGCCGTCAGCAGATAGCCGTGTCCCGCGTCGCCGAACCGCTGCTGCAACAAGGCCCGCACATCGCCCGTGATCAGGTCGGCCGTTGTTGGGGAATCGCCATAGTGCAGGATGGCCACATGGTCCTCGCTCGCTGGGTTCTCAAGCGCGCCCAGCCGCTCAAAAAACGCGTCAAGCGCGCCTGCATCGTCGAACAGGAACTCCGCCAGTGGCGGCCGCGCCTTCGGGATCGCTGCTGCGGAGCCTCCCGTAGTCTGGTTTGCAGGTGGCGCGATGGACCCGGCGGTCTCCGGGGCGTGGCTCACCACCTTGCGCGCCCGCTCGCCGAACCGCCCCGCCTCCGCGATCACCGCCGGTGCCAGCCCCAGCTCCGTCTTCCACAGGTGCACCACTACCAGCACCGCAACGGCGACGAGCAGGGCAAAGGCGGTCTTCCGAGGGAATCGCATAGACACTCAGAAACTACCGTAAACGAAAGGGGCCGACCCGTGGCCGGAGATCGCCTGGATCAACACAACGAGACCGGCCAGTGCCGCGCCCTGTACCCAAAACGGCACCCGCCCGACGAAGCTGGCCGTCTGCCCCAGCCAACGCAGCGGCAGGCAATGCAGTCCGGCCGCCAGCACCATGACGCCTACAATCGGCCACGTAAGATTGTCCACCGACCAGGTGTTTGAGACGATGCGCCCAAGCACAATCCGGGCGTTCTCCATCGACGAAGCATTGAAGAAGATCCAGGTAAAGCACACAAAGTGGAAGGTAATAACGGTCGCTATGACCTTGCCGCCCGGCAGCGTCTTGCGCCCGCCTTTTAACTTCTTGACCCATAGCGACTGCTTCCAAACCCGCACACCGGCGAGCGCAAAGCCGTGCAACGCGCCCCAGACCAAGAACGGCCAACTGAGGCCGTGCCACAGACCGCCCAGCATCATCGTCACGGCCACACTATATCCATACGACAGCAGCGGGTACTGCCGCCGCCGCTGGGGCAACGACTCCATTACGTAATCCCGCAGCCACTCCGAAAAGGTGATGTGCCATCGCCGCCAGAACTCCATCAGGTTCACCGACAGATAGGGCTGGCGAAAGTTCTCCGGCAAGACGAAGCCCAGCAGCAGTCCCATGCCGAGCACAATGTCCGTATACCCCGAGAAGTCGAAGAAGAGTTGCAGCGCATAGCCGTAGACTGCCGCGATCGTCTCCGCGCCACTGTAGAGCGTCGGCGTATCGAAGACCCGGGCCACGAGATTTTGCCCCAGGAAATCAGCGACGAGCAACTTCTTTACCAAGCCGACGCCGATCAGCAGCAGCGCCCGCCCACTCTGCTCGTCCGTCAGCTCCGGCGGCGCGGCCAGCTGCTTCAAAAATCCGTGCAGCCGCAGGATCGGCCCCGCCACCAGCACGGGAAAGAACAGCGCGGAGCTCAAATACGCCAGGTACCCCGTCCATCCTTCGACCAGCCGCGCCTCGGCTTCGCGCCGGTACAGGTCGATGGTGTAGGTCAATGACTGAAAGCAGTAGAACGACAGGCTCAGCGTCAGCAACCATCCGCCGTGTTCGCCGCCCCGCAACGCGATCACCTTTGGAATCAACAGCAGGCTGAGGTTTACCAGCAGCGAAATGCCCAGCAGACCGTGCCGTTCCCACCGGCTGAGTCGTACCCCATCCTCATGCGCCAGCCCCAAACCCACAAGGAAATCAGCCGTCGCCGCCAACGGCAGCAGCAGATACCAGGACCCGAACTTCGCCAGAAAGAACGCGTTCGCCAGGAGCAGCACGCACAGCCGTCCGCGCGGCATCCGGGCCGCAGCCCAGTACAGCAGCCACACGGCTACAAAGAAGACAAAGAAAGACGGCGTGCTGAGTTGCATGGAGACCCGTAGAGCGGAATGGCAGCGATGTAGCCAGGAGGCGCTCAGCCTAGGGTATCGCGTCCCACGCGCAAGCGGAGCCGATCGCCATATACTCCGCGCTACTTTGCCGAGGAGTCACCACATCGTAAAGTATCTACACCGAGGAAGCACCTTCGCCACCGCTTCTTCCGTCTCGCGGTCGACTCCGTGGCCAAGGCCGGAGAGCAGCATCTCCGGGCTCAACATGTGTAGGCCGGGCTCGGTCTTTGGCGGCTCCGTAATCACCTCGGATGCCGGCCGCTTGTTGAAGAACTGGATCGAGTCCGGATACGCCGGCCCAAAGAACGCCAGCGCGCCGCATCCGCCCGGATCGCGTCCCATCATGATCAGGTTGTCGGACTCCTTGAAGATGCTCAGGCTTGGCTGATGGATCGTCGTGATAATCGTCTTGCCCTCGGTTGAAAGCCGCTTCAGCAATCGCATCACCCCCGCCGCGTCGTAGGACGACAACCCCGACGTGGGCTCGTCCAGAAACAGCACAGGCGTATCGTGGATCAGTTCTAGCACAATTTTCACTCGCTTCCGTTGGCCGCCGCTCAACACCTTGCGCTCCGGCGAGCCGATCACCGTGTTCTTTCGCTCATGGATGCCCAGGTCGTGGAGCACCTTGTCGATGCGGGTCTCAATCTCGCTGTCCATCAGGTCAGTCCGCAGCTTTACCGAAAACCGCAGGGCCTCCGCCACTGTCAGCTGCGGGTGCACGATGTCGTCCTGCGGAACATATCCCATCTGCAAACGAAAAAGTCGTAGCAGTCGTAGAGGCTGTACCCGTTGAACAGCACCTAGCCTCGGCGGGCTGCGTGTAGCCATTCAGCGCCTTCAGCAGCGTCGTCTTGCCCGCGCCCGCCGGCCCCATCAGCGCCACCAGCTCCGAAGGATAGATCGTGAACGACCGAAGTAAATATCGTCCGCGGGATGGATCACCGCGCGCTGAACGCGATTTTCCAGGCGATTCACCGCGACACCGTTGCGAATTCGTGTCTTCTAAAATCCATCGGTCGCCCTCGCTGTCGCCCCCACCTTCGCGCCCACTCTCGCGAACGATCCGGGCATGGTGGCCGGAGATCATCGGCAGATCGACCACATAGTCGTTATCCGGCGCACGCCCAAATGCGAATGATGCCGAGCTGCTTATTGTCGTCGAGATTCGTTCCATGGTGCGCCTGGATTACTGTCTCATGGAGCGGAGCGGTCACCTCCATCGGCCAGGGCATCGCGCTTTGTCCACTCAGCATCACCCGGTTCTGTGGCGTGATCGCAAAAGGCTGTCCCGGCACAAGCCGCCTCCTGTCAACGAACGTGCCGTTGATCCAGCCCAGGTCTTCAAGCAGCCAACGCTGCCCCACCCGCGTTAACCTGCAATGACGCGATGAGACCGAACCTGCGCGACGACCAGATCGCAGGCGGGCGACCGTCCAATGATCCATGTTGTACCGGCCATCGTTGTTTTACCCGCGCCAAAAAGAATGCCGGTCGATTCAGGTCACCGGCGGCAAACCACCGTTATGGCTTCAAACTCTAGCCATCCCCCAGCTTGACCTGCCCCGCGCCGCTGAAGGTCGCCGTGGCCGTGTTCTCATCGACCTCCGTGACGGTCGCCTTTCCGATCGGCTCCACGATCACCTTGATCGGCAAAGCCGAAACCCAGACCCATAACCGCCCATTTGAGGTACACGTAAGGTTGTACCAAGGACGTCTTCCCAACGCCAGCAATTCTTGTTCAGTGGAGATTTCGTGGCGCATTCTGCCTGGGAGTTAGGGTGAGACTTACGCCAAAGCCCTCGCCGATACCCTTCGAGGAGCGGGAAGCAACAAAAAGGAGCGAGCGGAGGTATTCTTCCTGCTTCGCTCCTTTTAAGCCTACGGCACAAGCAGCATAGAGACGGCGTTCCTGGTCGGAAAAGAGGTACTCAGGGCTTGGCCAGAGCTGTGGAGGACTTGGCACCTAACGCGGCGACGGTGGGTGCGGGTTGATCGAGCGACGACCCGCCGAGGCGTATGATTCCGGCCAAGGCGTGCATGCGGTTGATGTCGGCTGGGGTCTTTGCCCTCTCGGCGTCCTTATCGAGTTGGGCGGCGAAGGTCTTCAGGTCCCGCGTCTTCTTCTTCTCGATCGCGGTGTTCAAGGCGGTCACCTTGTCTGGCGCCAAGGCGTTACTGCGGGCAAGCTGGTCGATATAGGCGCGGGCGGTGACGACGTTCTCCGGCCAAAGGATCTTTGGCTGGTTCTGGACATTAAGTTCGTCGAGGTGCACCTGGGCGGCGGCGGCGATCTCGTTCTGGGTGAGGTACTTGCTTGGAAGAAGCTTGAAGACGTCGATACCGCGCGCGATCTCCGAGCCATAGATGTAGCCGTTGTAGTAGTAGGTGGACCACTGACCGCCCATGGCGCGGCGTCCGCCCACGCCGATGGGGCCGCGGTCGAAGAAGGCGATCTCAAAGGGATGGGTTGGATCGGTGAAGTCCACCACCGAAACGCCGCCCTGATACCAGGATTGGACGAGAATGTTGCGTCCGGGAACCGGGACGAGCGAGCCGTTGTGGGCGACGCAGTTCTCGGCCTCCGACTGAGCTGCGGGCATCTTGTAGTAGGAGGCGAGCGTCAACTTTTTGCCGTCAAGCTTGAAAATCGCATCGGCACCCCAGTTCATGGGGTCGGACTCGCGGCAGCGCGCCTGACCACCCCCGCCCCATTCATCGGTAAAGAGGACGGCTTTGCCATCGTTGGCGAAGTTGGCGGAGTGCCAGAAGGCATAGTTGGGGTCGGTAACGGCGTCGAGGCGGCGGGGGTGGACAGGATCGGAGATGTCGAGCAGGATGCCGTTGCCGGAGCAGGCACCGGCGGCGATGCCCATCGAAGAGAAGACGGTAATGTCGTGGCAGCCGCGAGTGGCGGAGGTGACCTGGGTGCCGTCACCGTGGTTGCCGCCCTTCCAAAGGCCGTTGGCGTCGCCGCTCTGCGGGTCGGAGAAGATGCGCGGGCTGTTGACGACCTTGGCCAAATCAGGGTGGGCGAGCGGGACCTTGATCACGACGATGGTAAAGAGGGCGGTATCGGGATCGTTGGACGGGTCACCCGCGGAGCAGCCGCCGAGTTCCTCCGCCGGGCGGACGCCAGCCGAGCCCGAGACATAGATATAGACGTTGTCTTTATCCTTGGGATCGATGAGCAGGGTATGAGTGTGGGAGCCGCGGCAGGTCTGGACGTCGACGATCTGTTTGGGATTGGCAATGTCTGTAATGTCGAAGATGCGAACGCCCTTGATGCGGAGCGGGCTGGCGGGGTCAGGGGCGCGGGCCGGACGAGCAGGCGGGGCACCGGGAGCGGGAGCGGCTGTCTCCGCGGCCGGAGCTGGCGGTGGGGCGACATACCCGGGAGGCAGCGGGATGCCTTCGGTGCCGCAATCAAGGCGGCCGTTTGCGGCCTCGACCGACATGAAGAGGAGGTGGCCGTAGACCGAGACGTCGCCCTGACCGCCGGGACAGACGAGAGAGGTGACGAGCTTAATCTTGGCGGGGTCGGAGATGTCATAGAAGTTGATGCCGCTGTAGTTGCCGGAAAAGAGATATTTGCCGCTGAAGGCGAGGTCGGAATTGGTGCCGCCGTAGCTGGGGCCATGGGGGCCAGAGCCGCGGGGCGCATTCGGATCGGGCGGGAGCGGAACGGGCGCGGCGTTTGCGGCGGCGATGGCGGCAAGGTCCGGGGCGAAGCTGCCAGGTTTGGGCGACGAGGTGAGGAGTTGGAGCCCACTCGCGGCCACCCCGGCGTCGTAGAGTCCACCTTTTAGACCGATGCGAGGATCGTCGGAGCCGGAGCGCGGATTGACGTAGACCGCCGGGGCCGTCTGGGCGAAGCTGAGCACGGAGCCAAAGAGGGACAACGCCCCGGTCAGGACGAAGGCGGCGCGGCAGGGAAGCGTGAGCTTGGATGTCATTGTTTCTCCTTGGCAAGCATATGGCGCATGATGTCGATCTCGGCCTGTTGGGTGTTGTCTACGTCGTTGGTGAAGTCGAAGAGGACAGGGTCCTGTCCGGCGGCGGGCGTGTCGAAGAGCTGTTTGACCATGGTCAGCGCACCAGTGTGGTGCTGGATCATGCCGGTCAGGAAGAGGTGGTCGAAGGAGAGGCCCGAGGCGTGGCGGAGAGCATCCATCTGCTGCGGGGAAAGCATGCCGGGCATCGCGGGCATGCTCATGGAGCTCATGTCCATGCCGCCCATATCCATACCTCGCATATCCATGGGGTGCATGGCGGGATCGGTGATGGAGAGTCCGCGATCCTCCAGCCAGCGCTTCATGAAGCCCATCTCATCGGTCTGCGAGATACCGATGCGCTTGCCCAAGGCGAGAAGCTCGGGAGTTTTGGTGTGCGAGGGCATCAGGGCGGTCATTTCGACGGCCTGGTTGTGGTGCATGATCATGCCGCGCATAAAGACGATGTCAGCATCGGTGGGGATCTGCGCCGGGGTCTGGGCGTCGGGTGGCAAGACGCGGGTTGGCTGCCCGGGCGCTCCCGGCTGCACGGTGACCACAGCGTTCCCGCCGGGACCGCTCTGTTGACTGGGCAGAACCGGGGTGCAAAGGAGAAGGGCGGTAGAAAGAAAATGCGTGGCGCGCAGCGTTCCGTGAGTGACAGGACGCTGCGCGCGGGTGGTCTGGCGGCGGAACAACATACTTGGCGGTCCTTGGGCGCGAACGTACGTTAGAAGGAGAACTTCAGGGCGAACTGGATGTTGAACGGCTCGCCATACCCGATGCCGGGAGCCGCCGCGCCGTTGCGGGTATTGGTGATCAGGCCGAAGGTGCCGCTGCTGGGATTAACACCCGGGTTGGCGAAGTTGTTGAAGTTGAAGACGTTGAAGATCTCGACGCGGAACTCCGACATAACCTTCTCCGTGATGGGCGTGTGCTTGAAGAGGGAGATGTCCACGGTGCGGAAGTTCGGTCCGGTAAAGGCGTCGCGGCGCTCGTTGCCATAGGTGCCTAGGGCGGGCGCGACGAAGGAGCCGTTGGCATTGGTCAGCCAGCTGTACTGGCGGCCGCTGGCGGTATTGGTGGCCAGCACCGCGTTGGCGTAGGGGTTGGTGCCCGGGGAATTAGGCCGGTCCTTGAGCTCGCCCGTGCCGTCGATGTTGGTGCTGTACTGCGGGCTGATGGGGTTTCCACTCGAGTAGGTATAGATGGCGTTAAGCTGATAGCCCTGTGTGAGGCGGGGCATCGCGTGCAGCAGGTTCGGCACGGTGTAGTAGACGAAGCCGTTGAGGACGTTGCGGTTGTCGAAGGTGCTGGGGCCGTAGTCCTGGTGAAGGTTGTAGCTGTTCATGGGCGTGGTGTTGCTGGAGGCGTCGTCCATGGACTTCGACCAGGTGTAATTGAGGGTGGTCTGGACTCCCTTCCAGGCGGCTTGCTTCACGGTGGCCTGGAGCGAGTGGAAGTTGGAGGCGGCCTCGAAGTTCAACTGGTTGATGCCGAGAAATGGTTTGCCGGCGAAGGTAGGGTTTTCGTTGGGAAAGACGGTCTGCCGGTACGGGCGAAGGTTGGGGGTCGAGGAGCCGCTGGCGACGGGCTGGTTGATGTCGTAGAGTACCTCGAGATGCGAGCCGAAGCTCCCGACGTAGCCGAGGGTGAAGAGGGTGGATTTTGAGAGCTGCTGCTCGACGTTGAAGCTCGCCACGGTGGCGCGAGGCATTTTGAAGTTCTGGTTGACGCCAAAGGCACCGACCTGAGGCGCGTTGGCGCCAGCAAAGGGGTTAACATTGGGCTGCCACTGCACGTTGGTTTGGACGAAGATGGCGGCGGCGGCGCTGCCGGCCGGGTTGTTCTGCGCGTAGTTGGCACCGCCGTTGGTAGTGGTGCCGGTGGCCCAGCTGCTCATGGCCGGGAAGTCGTAGAAGATGCCGTACGAGCCGCGGAGGACGAGGCGGCCATCGTCGTAGGGCGAGTAGGAGAAGCCGACGCGAGGGGCGATGCCGGTGTAGTAGTTGTTGTAGAGGCCATGCTGGAAGCCGGGGGAAGAGCCGGGGACGAAGCTGTAGACATCGTCCCGGGCGGCGGTGAGGACGCCGGGTATGGTATAGCGGACGCCGTAGTTGAGGCTGAGCTTCTTGGTGGCCTGGAAGTCGTCCTGCGCCCAGAGGTCTTCGGTGCTGAGGGTCCAGACGCGCTGGGCGTTGCCCTGGAGGAGCCTTGCGCCGGCGGAGTTGGTGGGCTCGCCGATGAGGAAGTCCGAGAGCGCGGAGAGATTTGTGCCGGAGCCGCCCCAAGGGCCGCGCGAACCGTCGAAGGAGAAGGTGCCGCGCGCGCTGGAGAAGTAGAGTTGGTTGACATTGGAGTGGCGATACTCGCCGCCGAGCTTGAGCTCGTGGTGCCCAAGGGTCCAATGGAGATTGTCAGTGACGTGTCCCGTGACGTCGGTGCGGCCGGAGGGTTGAGTCGCGCCGGTCTGGTCAAAGCCGGTGATGAGGATGGTGGGCGCACCGGCGGCGACGATGCCTGGGGCGATACCAAGGTTCAGACCGGCGTTCGCCTGTGGGTTGAAGTTCTGGTCGGCGTCGTTGAAGGTCTGAAGGAAGTAGTTAGTGGCGAAGGTGAGGACGTTGACCAGGTGGCTGGTAAGGGTCGAGGTCTGGATGACGGAGAAGTTATGGATGTGCATGGGCGCGGTTTGGAAGTACTCCGCATAATTGGAGGCGGTGGGGGCGGTCTGTTTGCCGGTGGTGCCTAGGTACCGCACTGAGAGCTGCTCTTTATCGTTGAAGTGGTGATCGAGCTTGAGGATGCCGTTAAAGCTGTTGTAGTTGGAGGTGCCTTGGGCGAAGTAGTTGCTGATCGTGGCGGGACCGCCCTTGGACTCGCTCGGATAAAGAAGGCCGTACAGGTTCAGGCTCAGCTGATTTGGCTGCAAATTGTATTTGGCAAGATTTGCTGTAGCGGCGGTAAGCCAGGCGTCCGAAAGGACGGTGTCTGTGAGAGCGGCGTTGACCTTCGCGATCTGGATCTCCCCCGCGCCGAAGAAGAAGGTGCGGTCGCGCCAGATGGGGCCGCCGAGCGTAAAGCCGCCCTGGTGATTGCGGATGAAGGGCTTGCGGCTCGCTGCAGGCGCGACGGGAGAGATGGCGGCGAAGAACTCGTTGCGGTCGAAGTAGAAGACATCGCCGTGGAAGCGGTTCGTGCCGGAGCGGAGGACCATGTTGGAGTTGGCTCCGGCGTTGCGTCCCTGGTCGGCCTCGCCGCCGGACTGCATGGAGAACTGGTCGATGGCCTCGATGGGAATGAGGCCGCCGGCGACCGAGGCGATGCCGCCCTGATTGGAGGCGACAATGCCGAGCCAGGGATCGACGTTGTCGGCGCCGTCGACCTGGAAGTTGATGCTCGCGGTGCGGGAGCCATTGACGGAGTTGGTGATGGCGGCGGCGCCCGGCGCGAAGTGCGTCATCTGGGTGAAGTTGCGTCCGTTCATCGGCATCTCTTGCACCGACTTTGAGTCAATCACGGCGATCAGCGCGGCGGAGGTGGTGTCGGTCTGGATGGCGCTGGCGACGACGTCGACGATTGTGGACTGGGAGCCAACGCTGAGCTCGACCTTGAAGTTGCTCACCTTGGAGACGGCGATGTCGATGGCGTCGATCTTGCGAGTCTCGAAGCCTTCCATGGAGACGGTGAGCTGATAGGTGCCGACCGGGAGCTCGGGAAAGTTGAAGTCGCCCGTGCTGCTGGACTTCGCGGTCTGCTCAAGGCCGGTTGCGGGATTCGTCAATTTGACGGACGCGCCCGACAGAACTGCGCCTTGCGGGTCGGTGACGGCGCCGGAGAGTGTGCCGCGGAAGGTCTGTGCGGGCGCGGAAACGGCTGGAAACAATGCAGCGAAGAACAACAGGGCGGTCAGAAGACGGAGGGTACCCGAAACGTTCGGCATTGGCTCTCTTTCTGTTGGAGGAGTGGTAAGCTTGGCCGGGTGGAAAGCCCGGGCCCTTCCGGCGGAAAGATGATAAGTGGGCGCTCCCTTGTACTACATACTTCAACGGAACAGTGCTTTTCTCTGCTCAGCGAAAGCGTTGAGGAATGTTCCCGGGCGCAGTGCCTGACAGTATTTCAGGTCGCAAAACACGACAGGAAAGACGGTGCGAAGCCAAACTCGTACTGCGCGTACAACAAAAACTAGAGAGGATTGACTGCAATGTAACACGGCGAGTGGATGCGGCAACTATTAACTGCAAAGAGCTGCGATTGTTGTGCATCTCTGTGCGCGAGTATCCACCAGCCGCCGCTCTCTCGAGACGCAAGTGCACACCTAGTTCAACGAACCGGCAATCAAGAGACGGACTCAGGACAACATATCCTGAACGCATCCCTAGACCTTCGCAGAAGAAGCGTTCGCTTCATCGACCAGCATTGTTGCCAGTTCTGTTCGCACCACCTCCACCTGCTCCCCTGTAGCGAACGTCTTCACCTTCACCACGTTCCGCGCCACCTCGTCCTCCCCAAGCAGCACCACCCGCGTCGCTACCTTATCCGCCGCCTCGAAGCTCTTCTTCAGCCGGAAGCTCCCGTCCCCCACCTCGACTGATAGCCCCGCTCGCCGCAGCTCCCGCCCCAACGCCAGCGCCGTGCCTGAGGGCGCGTCCACCTTCTGACGGTGGTGCATCTCGACAATCTCGGCGTCGTAGCTCTCGGGCGGCAACGCGGCGGCCATCGTGGACGGCGACCAGGCCGACCGGCTGGATTA
>CAXTUR010000015.1:35030-35851 GCA_964247455.1 uncultured Acidobacteriaceae bacterium
ATATACACATCCAGCTTCCGCTCTTTATCGAGACCAGCCTGAGCCTGCAACGTCAAGATCAGCCGGTCCTCGCCGATCGCAAACCCGATCCCCGGTGCCTTCGGCCCGCCCAGCATCTCGCTCAGCCCGTCGTACCGTCCGCCGCCGAGCAGCGCGTTCTGCGTCCCCAATCCGCTCCCTGCTTGATCCGAAGATGGCACCGTAAACTCGAACGTCGTCCGCGTGTAGTAATCCAGCCCGCGCACCAGCCGCGGCTCCACCACATACCCCACCCCACAGGCGTCGAGCGCCTCGCGAACCGCCGCGAAGTGCGCCGTCGACTCCGCGTCCAGAAACTCCGCGATCTTCGGCAGCGCGTTGATCGTCGCCTGGTCCTCAGGCACCTTGCAATCCAGCACGCGCAGCGGATTCGTCTCCGCCCGCCGCTGACAGTCCACGCAGAGCCCAGCCTTCACCGGCTGCAACGCGGCTTTCAACGCCTCGACATATCGTGGCCGATCCGCCGCCGACCCGACTGAGTTCAGCGCCAGCCGCCAGCCCTTCACCCCCAGTTCATCGAGCAAGCTCGCCAGCATCTCCAGCACCTCGGCGTCGCGCACCGCGCTCTCCGCGCCGGACGGGACCGGCCCCAGCACCTCCGCCCCAATCTGCCAGAACTGCCGGTACCGCCCACGCTGCGGCCGCTCTCGCCGAAACTGTGGGCCGATGTAAAACAATTTCTGGATTGAACCCGTATCCCCCAGCTTGTGCTCGATATACGCCCGCACCACCCCGGCCGTGTTCTCCGGCCGCAAGGTCACGCTTTCGCCGCCGCGGTCCTC
>CAXTUR010000016.1:0-33918 GCA_964247455.1 uncultured Acidobacteriaceae bacterium
CGCCGAGATCGTCTGGAACAAAGACGGCACGACCATCCACGCCACCATCAACGTCGACGACATCGCCTACGCCGTCGAAGTAAGCGGCAAACCCACCCCGCTCGCCAAGACCGGCAAAGGCCTAGCTCTTGGCGCAACCGTCGAAGACCTCCAGAAACTCTACGGCCTACGCTTCGCCCGCAAAGCCAACGAGATCGACCTAGAGTGGAAAGACGGCACCGAGATGCGGATGAAAATGCATGGGCAGCAAATCGACTCCATCCTGCTGCTGGCCAGTGTGGAATAACAACTAGGCGTTGACGCCGACCCAATCGTTATACTTTCAGCGAGGGTCGAAGATGACGGGGATACAGTTTCTTAAGGATGAGCGGGGCGAGAAGACGGCGGCGGTGATCGACTTGAAGACGCACAAGGCTCTTTGGGAAGACATCGAAGATGTTCTGGTGTCGCGGTCGCGTCGGCATGAACGTGGGGTTCCGCTGGAGAAGGTGAAGGCGGGGCTGATCGCGAGCGGCAAGTTGCGTGGGTAAGCACGCGGTCGAACTGAAGCCGATCGCGCGCAAGGAGTTGGTGCGCTTGCCTTCGAAGCTAATCGAACGCATATTCCTAAAGCCGGAGTCGCTTGGGTCGGAGCCGCGTCCGGTGGGGTGCAAGAAACTGAATGGCGGGCAGCAAGAATGGCGGATTCGCGTCGGAGACTACCGCGCTGTGTACACCGTGGATGATGCGAAGCTCCGGGTAAGTGTGACGAGGATCAGGCACGGGAGTGTGGTTTATCAAATATGACCTGTCCGAACTCCCTATGACCCGGGTGCTGCCTGTGAGCCGATTTCGATGCAAGCGTTTGACATCGCCGGAATGGTAGTTTCTAACAGGCTTTTCCATTTTGCCTTGAGCTTATCAACTACCTCCTCGTCTTCCATGTCGTCAAGCATTGGTTCTGAATAAAGTAATTGGTACACGTTAGTAACAGACTTGATCACCTTAAATGGACGGTGCGTCGCTGCAAAGCTGTGCACGGCGCTTCGTTCTTGAAGTGTTCCGCCATCCATTTTGGCTTGGAACACTAGACCATCGTGTTTTCTCTTGCACTCCAAATAAACCATCTGGTTCTCTGAGGCCTGCAACCAGGCAGTCTCGCTCCTAAAGAGCGGCACCTTGAAGGATGGCGGTATAAATCGAACGGCTTTGTTATCTGCCCCCAGAAGGATGAGACCTGACTCTTGAACCAACGACTTGATCGTCTCTAAGGCGACACCAAGGCTGTCCGGGAGATTCTTGCGGAGGATGTCAATTGCCTGCTTGTGTTGTTTGTAAATACTAGCGCAAAGTTCAGTCAGTTCCGTGTCTTCCATAAATTTCCTCTTTAGTAAGTCTATGTATTGTTCGAGCACAGACCGGAACGCTGGTGAAAGCAAGATATTCGTGCGGGCTAGCAGATGCTCAATTAATTCACGCACTTGTTTGTAGGAGACCGAAGCATAATGTCCATACCCTGAGTCTTCCCCATCTTCTGTCAGATAGATTCCAAAAAAATGGAAGTCTGGGTATCTCGCAATAACTTTTTTGTGGTAGCGCGTAAGCTGGTCGTCGTGCTGTTTTGAACCTACCTTGTTCTCTATAACTATGATGAGCTTATTGCGGCTGTCGGTTAGGAGCACGTCGATATTCTCATACTCTCGACGAACCGTCGTTTGGCTCAAGTCAAATCCGTCGAGTTCCGCTACAGAGATGATCGGGTTGGAGCTTTGGCGTGCGGCCTCTTGCAGAAATCTCTGCACAAACAGACCGCGGAGACCATGACCTTCGCTTGGGTTAAGCAGGTAAGCGAGGAAATGTGAATGATAAATCTCCCTCCGTTCTACCCCTAATGCCTCAAAGACATTGAACCTCGCGAAGCGCGATTCCAAGGTGAAGAGTTGTTCGCTTAGGAGGAATTCTTCTAAAGCTTTACGAATCTCATCAGTGATACCCATTTGTCCCTACCGCCCAAACCGCTGTTTCCCCTGCATCTGGCTCATCATACGCTGCTGCGCCTTCATGCCTCCGCCGCCGCCCATCGTCTTGAACATCTTCCGCATCTGCGCGTACTGGCGCAGCAGGTTGTTCACCTCCTGCACCGTCGTGCCCGAGCCGTTGGCGATGCGCTTCCTCCGGCTGCCGTTGATCAGCTCGTGGTCCTGCCGCTCCTTGTTCGTCATGGAGTTGATGATCGACTCCACGCGCGTGAACTGCTTCTCGTCCACGTGCTCGGCCGCCTGCGCCATGCCCGCGAACGGCCCCACCGAGGGCAGCATCTTCAGGATCGACTGCATCGACCCCATCTTCTTGATCTGCCGCAGCTGGTCGCGGAAGTCCTCAAGCGAAAACCCGTCGCCCGACAGCGCCTTGCGCGCGAATTGCTCCGCCTTGCCCCGGTCGAGCTTTTCCTCCGCCCGTTCGAGCAGCGTCGCGATGTCGCCCATGCCCATGATGCGGCTGACGATCCGGTCCGGGTGGAACGGCTCGAAGGCGTCCGGCTTCTCGCCCGTGCCCAAAAACTTGATCGGCGCGCCCGTCACGTGCCGGATCGAGAGCGCCGCGCCGCCCCGCGCGTCGCCGTCCATCTTCGTCAGCACCGCGCCCGTGATGGTCAGCAGATCGTTGAACGCCTTGGCCGAGTTCACCGCGTCCTGTCCGGTCATGGCGTCGGCCACAAACAGGATCTCCGACGGATTCAGCAGCTTTTTCAGCGCCGCCATCTCGTCCATCAGCGTCCCGTCAATCTGGTTGCGCCCCGCCGTGTCGACGATCAGGATGTCGCAGCCGAAGCTCGCCGCCTCGCGCCGGGCCTCGCGCGCCAGCCGCAGCACGAGGTCGGAGTTCGCCGCCTCCCCATCAATTTTGCCCTCGTAGATGTTGGCTCCCGTGGACCGCGCGACGATCGCCAGCTGCTCCCGCGCCGCCGGCCGGTACACATCCACCGAGACCAGCATCGGGCGGTGTCCGGCCTTCTTCAACCACTGCGCCAATTTACCCGAGGTGGTCGTTTTGCCCGACCCCTGCAGCCCCGCCATCAGGATCACGCTCGGCGGCTGCGAGCTCTTCATAAAGCGCGCCGTGTCCTTGCCCAGCACGTTGATGAGTTCGTCATGGACGATCTTCACGATCTGCTCGGACGGGCTGAGCGCGGTCGTCACCTGGCTGCCGAGCGCGCGAGTGCGGATATGTTCGACTAGCTCCGTCACGACAGACAGGTTGACGTCGGCTTCGAGCAGCGCCAACCGGATCTCGCGCAGCGCCTCCGCGATATTCTCGTCCGTGATGGTGCCCTGTCCGCGAAGGTTTTTGAAAGACCGCTGTAGCTTGTCGCTAAGATTCTCAAACATAGCCCAAGTTTACCAGCGGGCGGCTCAGGCGACGGCTGGCTCCGGCTCAAACGAATGAAGCACCTCGGCGAGCTTTTCAGCGGGAAGGGGCCGCCCCAGCAGATAGCCCTGCAGTGAGTCGCAGCCATCGGCGCGGACGAACGCGAGCTCCTCCTGTGTCTCGATGCCCTCGGCGAGCACCGACATTCCGAGGCCGTCGCCCAGCGTGGCAATCGACCGAACGATCGCCCGTTTCTTCGAGCTTCCGTCCACCAGCGAGCGGTCGATCTTGATCGTATCGAACGGCAGCTTCGCGAGCTGGCTCAGCGACGAATAGCCTGTGCCGAAGTCGTCCATCGCCAGCCGGACGCCCATCTCGCGCAGCGAACGCAGCGCCGTGGTCACCACGTCCGAATCTTTCAGCAGAACGCCTTCGGTGATCTCGAGCTCCAGCCGGTCGCCGGTTAGGTTCGCACCCGCCAGCGCGTTCTGCACCACCTTCGTGAAGGACTTGTTCATCAGCTGCGTGGGCGACACGTTGACCGCCACCACCACCGAGCTGGGAAAGAGCACCGCCTGCCGCAGAGCCGCGCGCAAGACCCAATCGCCGATCATGTCGATCAAGCCAAGCTCCTCCGCCAGCGGGATGAACTCGGCCGGAGATACCCAGCCCAGGCGCGGATGCCGCCAGCGTAGCAGCGCCTCAAAGCCGGTAAGTCGCTTGGCGTCGATGTTCGCCTGGGGCTGATAGTGCAATTCGAGCTGCTTCAGCATGAGCGCGCGGCGCAGCTCTACGGAGAGCTCGTGTTTGACCAGCAACCGCCGCTCCATAGCGTCTTCAAAATACTTGACCGATCCGGGATCGTAGGCGATCGCGTTGCGCAGCGCGACGCCGGAGTGCTTCAGCATATCTCCCGGCTGGGTGTTGGTGCCGGAGCTGAGCGCGACGCCAATGGTCGCCACCACGCTAACGACGTTGCCGTGCACAATGAAGGGCCGCTGCAGCAAATCGCGCAAGCGGTTTGCCAGAATGCGCGAAGCGGTGCCATCCGGCAAGGAGAGGACCAAGACGGCGAACTCGCCTCCGGAAAGATGGGCCAACCGATCGCCGTCGCGCAACGCCGAAAGCAGGCGCTGGCTACAGAGCTCGAGCACCTCCTCGCCGAAGGCACGGCTAAAGGTCGCGTCCAGGGTTTTGATGCCGTCGATGCCAATGGTGAGGACCGCCGCGGTGTCGCCGGTGACTGCCTGGGATGCGGCCGCGCAGCTCTCCTCAAAACACTCCAACGACGTCAGCTTGGCCGACTTCGAACTTCTTTGCTGCTCGACTTTCACGGACAAACCTCCTCCAAGCAAGCCATGCGCGTACGCGAATGCCGCATTGCCTGACACCGCAGCCTCATGCGACCGGATCGTGCTTGTTCGGAGGCAAGCTTTAACGATTATCGGCGGTCTCCTTTTTCGCTTCAATTTCTGTCGCTTAGTAAACATAGGAATTGCCCGGTCTCGTGGAAACACGCTTCCAGCCGAAGAAGAAACAGTATGGCCACTTTCGCCCGACAAATCGACTCCGCCGCCGCGAACGCGGTCTTGGACCTTCCCCTTCCCCATCGGCAAAGCTTCCTGGTGGTGAACGAGGCTCTGCGCATCGTCCACGCCTCGCCGGAGGTGAGCTCGCTGCTGGGAGCACCGCCTGCCGCAATGGCGGAAGGTTCGGACCTGGTCGCGCTGATCACGAGCGCCGTAGAGATCTCTCCGGCTTCTGCCCAGGCACTGCAACAATGGCTGGACACCTCAAACCTCGGCTTCGCGAGCGAGTCCGCCGAGCCGCTGGTTCTGATGGCCCGCGACGGACGCTCCATCGAGACAACCAGCCATCCCTTAGATGGCCACTACCGCATCGTGTCCTTCCAGCACGTCACAGAGGAGGGTGCCGGGAGCGCGGCCAGAATCTCCGCCTTCAAAGACCATCTGACCGGCATCGGCAACCGCGCCCTCTTCGAGCGGACGATGGACGAAGCTGCCGCGAAGCTCGAAGCAGGTCTGCTGAAAAGCGCGGCCGTCTTCTTCCTCGACCTCGACCGCTTCAAGATCGTCAACGATACGCTGGGCCACGCGGTCGGCGACGATCTGCTGCGGCTGGTCAGCGCGCGGCTCTCCCAAGAGCTGGACACCTCCGCCACGCTGGCGCGCATGGGCGGCGATGAGTTTGCAATCATGCTTGCGCCCGCTCCCGGCGAAGCGGCCATCCGGACCCTGGCGGCGCGGTTGATCGATCTTCTGCAACGCACCTATCTGATCGACGGCCATGTGGTGCACGTGGGCGCCAGTATCGGCATCGCGGTCGCACCCGCGGACGGCTCCACCCGCAAGCTGCTGCTGAAGCGCGCGGACCTGGCGCTCTATGAATCGAAGATGCAGGGCCGCGGCCTCTACAACTTCTTTACCAACGCCATGGAGATCAAGGCGGAAAACCGCCGCGCGCTCGAGACCGACCTCCGCAAAGCCTTGGTTTTGCGTCAGTTCGAGGTCTACTACCAGCCGCAGATCGACGTGGAAAGCAAGACCATCACCGGCCTGGAAGGGCTGCTGCGCTGGCGGCATCCCAAGCGTGGCATCCAGTTGCCGGCTGAGTTTATGCCGCTTGCTGAAGAGATCGGCATCACCATCCCCATTGGCGATTGGGTGCTGAAGACGATCTGCAACGAGGCCAAGCGCTGGCCCGACAGCGTTTCGGTCGCCATGAACGTCTCACCGCATCAGTTTGAACGCGCAGATTTTGCCTCCTCCATCCAACGCGCGCTCACGGTGGCCGGCCTCAAGGGGCACCGCATTGAGGTCGAACTGACTGAAGATATTCTGCTGCGCAACAGCCCGCTTCTCCCCTCCACCCTGCAGCAACTCCACGACATGGGCGTCAAGGTGACGCTCGACGGCTTCGGCACCGGCGTCGCCTCGTTGAGCCAGCTGGTGAAGATCTCCTTCGACAAGATCAAGATCGACCGCTCCCTGATTGCGCTGCATGGCGGCAGCGTCCGCAACCGCGCCATCGTCCGCGCGATCTCGGCGCTCGGCAACACCCTTGGCATCACCACGCTCGCCGAAGGGGTGGAATCGACCGAACACCTCGCCTATGTCCAGTCCGAAGGCTGCCAGAGCGTTCAGGGCTTCTACTACAGCCAGGCCGTCCCCGCTGCGGACCTCGAAGAGCTCTTCAGCCAGTTTCCGCCCGCTTCCCACACCCCTCAGCCCGGAGAAATTGCATGACCGACCCCCTCTATAAGATCGTCTACTGCAGCCGCAACCTCATCGAAGGTGAACCAGCGGAGCACGACGCCGAGATCGACCAGATCCTGCAGTCCGCGCGCAAGAACAACACCCGCCAGAACGTGACCGGGGCACTGCTCTTCAGCTCGGGCTACTTTGCCCAGGTCCTTGAAGGACCGCAGCCCGCGATCGAACGAATCTTCGAGCACATCCAACGCGATCCCCGCCACGGCGACGTGACCGTCCTCGAAAGTGGAGACGCCGAGCGCCGCGACTTCCCGGACTGGGCCATGGCCCATGTGCATCCGCCCTCCACGGACACGTCCGGCACCTTGTCCTCCCTGCTCTCGGGAGCTCTGCTCCGCCCCACGGCAGAGGGCGGCGATGTTCTTGAGCTACTGAAATCGCTGGTCATCCAGGAGGGCTAGCAGGAGAGCTAAGGACACTTGGATCAAGTCGTTGTTCTGGTAAGGCGGGGCTTCAACCCCGCCCTAAATGACGTAACGACGCGCGGCTTTAGCCGCTGAGAATCCAATAAACTTATTAGAGCTTCCCTAAAGCAAAACCACAGTTGGTGTAGAGGTGCCTTTGCCCTCTTGTTTGTCATTCCCGAAGAGAATCTGCGTTCCTGGCCTTCACGCTCGCAGGCAAGGTGCTAGCAAGTGGCATTGGGATGTGTTCATCCGCTCAAACCGGCGGACTTACACTCAACCATGTGACACCCCCGCTCGATGTTCGTCCCGGAAAAGATCCCGCCTCTCCCGCTGGTCCGTCACTCGCGCAGATGCTGGTCTCCGGCAATCCACTGCGGCGGAATTCCGCCGAGTTCCTGTTGGACACCGCCCAGCGCTTCGGCGACTTGAACCACTACAAGACGCTCGGCCGCCACGTCTACCAGCTCAATCATCCGGACCTGATCGCCGACTTCTTCCTGAAGGACGCGCCCAAACACCATCGCAACCTCGTCATGCAGCGCGGCCGGGATGTGCTCGGCCATGGCCTGCTCACCTCCGAAGAGCCGCTCCATATGCGCCAGCGCCGCCTCGCCCAGCCCGCGTTTCTGCGCGACCGCATCGCCGCCTATGCCGAGGTCATCGGCGCAAAGACAACCGCCATGACCGCCCAGTGGCGGGGCGGGACCGAGATCGACGTCCACCCGGAGATGCTCGAGCTCGCTCTCCGCATCGTCGGCAAGTGCCTCTTCGACCTCGACAAGCTCGACGACGTGGCCGCCATCGCCGCCGCCGTCGACGCCTTCATGAGCTTCGTTCCGCTGTCCTTTCTGCCGTTTTCGCGACAGATCCAGAAGCTTCCCATCCCCGCCATGCGTCGCCTCGCCCGCGGCAAAGCCACCCTCGACACCCTCATCTACGGCATGATCGCCGAGCGTCGCGCCGACCCTACGGACCGCGGCGACCTCCTCTCCATGCTCCTCAACGCGACGGACAGCGAAGGAGACCCATCCAACTCAGACGCGCCGGGAATGTCCGACCACCAGCTGCACGACGAGTGCGTGACCGTGATCCTCGCCGGACATGAGACTACAGCAAACGCCCTCTCCTTCGCTCTCCATCTCCTCGCCTGGAACCCCGAGGCGCAGCAACAGTTAGCGGACGAAGCGCAGGCCGTGCTCGGCACCCGCAGCCCCACCGCCGCCGACTACCCGCGCCTGCCCTTTGCCACGCAGGTCTTCGCCGAGCTTCTCCGCCTGTACCCGCCCGTCTGGGTCACCGCCCGCACCTGCGCGGAGGCGTACGCCATTGCCGGGTACACCATTCCGGTGGGGGCGACGGTGATCGCGCCGCAATACGCCGTCCACCGCGATCCGCGCTTCTTCCCCGACCCTGATCGCTTTGACCCGAGCCGCTTCACGAACGAGGGGAAGGCCGCGCGGCCACGTTACGCGTACTTCCCCTTCGCCGGTGGCAGCCGCCAGTGCATCGCCGAGGGCCTCGCCTGGATGGAGGGCACCCTCGCCCTCGCGGTGATCGCGCGCGACTGGAAGCTCTCGCCCCCCCCGGCTCCCCGCGCGAACTGAAGTTGAACCCCGCGGTCAGCCTCCGCCCAAAACACGGCATTAAGCTGCGCATCGAGCGGCGTACCGAACGGTGGTAGACCCCTTATGCCACCGGCCGGAGCTGCGCCCGAATGGCCGACGCCAGCTCGACCAGATGCTTCAGCTTCGGCGCAAGCTCGGCCGGGACCGACGGCTCGCGTAGCGCCAGCTCCGATTGCAACAGCAGCCCGGTGACCGAGGACTTCAGTTCGTTCTGCAACGCCGTCGTCGCCGCCCGCCGCGCCGACTCCATCTCATGCTCGCGGCGTTGCAGCACCGAGCGCACCTCGCGCACCAGCCGTCCGCAGCCGGAGATCGCCAGGTTGATCTCCACCGGCAACGCAAATCCAGCGTTCTGCCACAATAGGTCGGCCCACTCGGGATCGTTCTCCACCAGCGACTGCTCCACCACGATCACGCTGAACTGCTCCCGCCGCACCGCCGCCAGCGCCGCTCTTCGGCTAGTAGCCAGGCTCACCGTCAGCCGCAGCTCCCGCGCCAGCTCCGTCCCACACTGCTCCACCCCATCATTGGTCGCAATCATCAATACGGTATCCATCGTCATCTCCTCGGTCTCACTTCCAAGTTCGTCAAGCACATCGTTTCGACCGGCAACGAACACCGGCGCAGAGAACACGCATCCCGCAACGATCAGTCTTCCAGTTCGTTTCCTTCCGCGATCCCGTACTCCTTCAGCTTGCGGTAGAGCGTCGTCTTGCCGATGCCGAGCAGCTTGGCCGCCATCAGCTTGTCCCCCTTCAGCTGCCGGATCGTGACCAGGATGGCGTGCTTCTCCATCTCAGCGATCGAGACGATCCCGGCCGGCCCGCTGCCCGACCCCGGCATCGCGCTCACCACGATCTCGTTCGCCTCGTTGCCCGCCGGCGGCGTAATCGTCCGCAGACGGCTCTCATTTTGCAGCCGGAACTCGATCAGCTGCGTGGTCATGTCGCCCATATGGAGGATCGGGCCCGAGCTCAGCGCGCACGCCCGCTCCACCGCGTGTTCCAGCTCCCGCACGTTGCCCGGCCAGCCGTACTCCGTCATCACGCGCAACGCCTCATCGGAGAAGGTGTGCTTCACCTCCGCGTCGCGGTTCAGCTTCTCGAGAAAATGCTCCGCCAGCACCGGGATGTCCGCCCGCCGTTCGCGCAGCGCCGGAATCCGGATGTTCACCACGTTCAGCCGGTAGTAGAGGTCCTTGCGGAAGCGCCCCTGCTCGACCATCGCCAGCAAATCCCGGTTGGTCGCCGCCAGCACCCGCGCCGAGATGGGCACCGCATGGGTCGCGCCGACTGGCCGCACCTCCTTCTCCTGCAACGCGCGGAGCAGCTTGGCTTGGAGGTCGAGCGGCAGCTCGCCGATCTCGTCCAGAAACACCGTTCCGCCATCCGCCGCCGAAAGCAGCCCTTCCTTCGACTTGTTCGCGCCGGTGAACGCCCCCTTCACATAGCCGAAGAGTTCGCTCTCAATCAGCGTCGGTACCAGCGAGCCGCAATCGACCGGAATGAACGGCTTGTCGGCGTTCGGTCCGTTGAAGTGGATCGATCGCGCCACCAGCTCCTTGCCCGTGCCGCTCTCGCCCAGGATCAGCACCGGATGGTTCGAGTTCGCCACCTTCGACAGGATGCGGTAGAGCTTCTCCATCTCGGGCGACCGGCCGATCAGGTTGCCCATGCCCGTCGTCGTCCGCAGCCGTTCGCGCAGCCGCCGGCTCTCCACATCGAACTGCCGCCGCTGTCCGGCGCGGTCGAGCACCGTGGTCAACTCTTCGAGCGCAAAGGGTTTGGTGAGGTAGTCTCCCGCGCCGATCCGCATGGCTTCGACCGCCGACGAGACGGTCGCGAACGCCGTCATCACCACCACGCCCGTCTCCGGATGCAACGCCTTGACCTCTTCCAGCAGCCGCAGACCGCCCTGCGACGAGCCGTTGGCGCCGTCCGGCAGCTTCAGGTCCAGCAGCAGCAGATCGATCGACTGCCGCTTCAGCACGGCCCGCGCCTCCGGGGCGTTCGCGGCCGAGCTGACCTGGTATCCCATGCTGGTCGCGATCTCGCAGCACGCCTGCCGCACCGGTCCATCATCGTCCACGACCAGCACCTGCAAGACCGGTGCGGCCTCCATGGCCGAAGTCCCCGCGTCCGGCCGAGGCAGATATCCCGCCGAAGCTTCTCCCCGGAGACCGGGCATCGCCGCCCCGTTTCGTCCGTTGCCCCAACCCGGTGCCGGAAGCGGCGGCATGCCCCGCTGCTCCCGTACCGCCGGCAGACCGCGCCCCAGATCCCGCGCACTCTGCCCCTGCCCTCCGCTTGTGCCCTGCCCCATGCCAAATCCCGTCGCGCTCAACATTGCCTTCTCCTCAATCCATCCAGATCTTCCTTGAACACTGCTGTACGGCTCCCAGAACAACGTTTGTTCCGGCATCATGCGCCTTTACGGTCGGCTGTTTATCCCGACTCCGCCCCCTCGGGAGCAAGCGCCGCCCACACGATCTCGACCGCCGTGCCGTGCCCGATCCGGCTCCGCATCCGCAGTTCGCCGCCCGTGCTCCCCGCCAGCTCCCGCACCACGCGCAACCCAAGCCCACGGCCGGGACGCTCCGGCATCCCCGAGGAGGTGCCGGAGAGCGCTGCCCGCACCGACGCCTCGTCCATGCCCTGGCCACAATCCTCCACGCTGATCGCGATCCCCGCCCCGCCTTCCGGTCTCCAGTCCGGTCCCGACGCCGGAACGGAGCGGACCCGCACCGTTATGGTCCCCTGCTCCTCTGCGCATCCGCCTGCCTCCCGGGCGTTCTTGATCAGGTTGACCAGGATGCGCTCCAGCGCCTCACGCGGCACCGCAACCTCGCCGTGGGCGCCCGCCTCCACCGCGATCAGCAGCGATTCCGGCTGGGCGACCGTGCTGAGCATCGACCGGCACTCCCGGACCGCGACGTCCGGCCGGATGCGTGGCGTGGCTTCTTGCATTCCTAAGGGTGTGGCGGGCCTTAAGAGCCGGTCGATCAGCGATCCGCTGCGTGCAGTCAGTTGCCGCAACTCTTCGGCGTAGTGCCGATGCTCGTTCCGCAGGACGCCGGGAAGCGCCAGCAGATCGCAGTACAACCGGATCGCCCCCAGCAGATTGCCCGCGTCATGCGCCAATCCCAGACCATCGGCGATGGATGGGCGGACTTCCGCCTCCAAAGCTTTGGGTCTCCCCTTGGTCCTGAGGTTCAACGGCGAATCGGGATCGAAGCAACACGCTAAAGGTGCACCGTCGAAGTCGGAGACCTGAAGGGACGGGACCAGCCCAGGTGACCCAGGCGTTGCCGTGGCGGCGGCCGGGGGAAGGACAGAAAGGAAATGCTCTCCAGAGGCGGTGTTGCTCGGCAGTGCCTGCATGGTGAAATGCTCCAATTTGAGATTTGTTCCGTAGCCGGTACTCAGTTGAGTCGGCTCTCTGTTCCATTCTTGTAATCACGTTGCGTGCCAAAGCGGGAAGCAGCCCGTAAGTGCAACAAAAGCGGCCACTAATGACAGCCCCATCAAGACGACGATCCTTTTGCACAGTTTCCCAAATCGGTACAGCTTCAGCCTACGCTGAAGAAGAACCTGTGGAACACAGCTATAAACGATATTCTTCGCAGATTCCCAGTATGGGCTGATTTCCCGGAATGGGACAGTTCGTGCGCTCTTCTGCTAGAGAGCCAGCCCATTTCTAAGCGGGCTTTCCTTAATGAGCGGTCCGCCTGCGCCCATCGGTTCCACGCGAAGATGGGAGATTTATAATGATGAGTGTCTTTTCCCTCGCCCCTGTTTCGCCCCGACGCCCGCGCCGCCGACCAGCTTCGCCCTCTGAAGCTCACCCCCGGCTATGTCTCTACCCCTGAAGGCTCCGTACTCATCGAGTGCGGCCATACCCGCGTTCTGTGCAACGCCACGATCGAGACCGGCGTTCCCGGCTGGCTCCGCAACTCGGGCCGCGGCTGGGTCACCGCCGAGTACGGCATGCTTCCCCGCGCCACGCTCACCCGTTCGCCGCGCGAGTCCGAGCGCGGCAAAGTCGGCGGCCGCACCCATGAGATCCAGCGCCTGATCGGGCGGTCGTTGCGCTCGGTGGTCGACATGAAGGCCCTCGGCGAGCGCACTGTCATCCTCGACTGCGACGTCCTCCAGGCCGACGGCGGCACCCGCACCGCCGCCATCACCGGGGCCTCGGTTGCCCTCGCCATCGCGCTTGGCAAGCTGGTCGCCGCCGGGACGCTCAAGGCCTCCCCTCTCACGCAAATGGTCGCGGCCACCTCGGTCGGCATCGTCGACGGCCACACCCTGCTCGACCTCTGCTACGAGGAGGACTCGCGCGCGACCGTCGACATGAACGTCGTCCTGCTTGCCTCGGGCGGCCTGATCGAGACCCAGGCCACCGCCGAAAAGGACTCCTACTCGCGCGCGCAGCTGAACGCCATGCTCGACCTCGCCGCGTCCGGCATCCAGACCCTGCTCGCCGCCCAAAAAACTGCCCTCACCGACGCGCTGTAAACTGTGCTTTTCTGGTTGTCATTCCCGAAGGGAATCTGCGTCTGTCGGCAAAGCGACACGAGCATCCGCTATGAACATCGCCCTCACCGTCAACCGCGAACCCCGCACCGTCAACGTCCCGCCGATGAAGCGGCTCCTCGACCTCCTGCGCGACGATCTTCGCCTGACCGGCACGAAAGAAGGCTGCGGCGAAGGCGAGTGCGGCTCCTGCTCCGTCCTCCTCAACGGCGATCTGGTCAACTCCTGCCTCGTCCCCGCCCTCCAGGCCGCCGGAACCGAGATCGTCACCATCGAGGGCATTGCTTTAGGCGCGACGCTCCACCCGATCCAGCAATGCTTCCTCGAGCAAGGCGGAGCGCAGTGCGGCATCTGCACCCCCGGCATGATCCTCGCAACCCATCATCTCCTAAGCAGAACCCCGCACCCCACCCTCGCGCAGATCCAGGAAGGCCTCGCCGGCAATCTCTGCCGCTGCACCGGCTATACCCGCATCGTCCACGCGGTAGAAGCAGCGGCCCACGTATGAGAGCGAACGTCACCGAATACGACCTCATCGCCCCATCCACGCTCGACGCCGTCCTCGCCACCCTCGCCGAGGGCACCCACACCCCCCTGGCTGGCGGCACCGAGCTGATGGTCGCCCTTGCGGCTGGCCGCCTTCCACACAAGCCGCTGCTCTCCATCCACCATCTCCGCGAACTTCGCTTCATCGACGTCACACCGGACACGATCACCCTCGGCTCCGGCACCACCTTCACCGACCTCCGCCGCCATCCAGTCATCGCCAGCGACCTCCCGCTCCTCGCCCAGGCCGCCAGCTGGACCGGCTCCATCGCCAACCAGAACCGCGCCACCCTGGGCGGCAACCTTGTCAACGCCTCGCCCGCCGCCGACTCGCCGCCCGCGCTCCTCTGCTACGACGCCACGCTCACCCTGATCTCGGCCAACGGCATCCGGATGATCCCCTACTGCAACTTCCACCTCGGCTACAAGCAGACCGCCCTCTGCCCCGACGAGCTCCTCCACAGCATCACCGTCCCCCGCGCGTTCAGCGGCTTCCACAGCTACATCCGCAAAGTAGGCACCCGCAACGCGCAGGCCATCTCCAAAGTCGCGTTCGCTGGACTCGCCCGCATGGAGAACGGCAGTATCGCGGACATACGCCTCGCCGCCGCCAGCCTCCGCGACATCCCGCTGCGCCTGACCGCGACCGAGCAGGCACTCACCGGACAGACACTCACCCCAGAGACGATCGCCACCGCCCGCGCCGCGCTCCTCGCCGAGACCCGCCCCATCGATGACATCCGCAGCACGGCCAAATACCGGAGCGCGGTGGCCGCCAATCTGCTCGAAGACTTTCTAGCCAGTCTCCGCTGACGGCAAATTGGTCAACTTGCAATCGTTCGCGGGCCCCCGGACAGACTATCCTTATCTATGGTTTCTCTGCCGCTGCTTGAAGCTCTCACCTTCGACGATGTCCTGCTCGTCCCCGCCTACTCCGAGATCGTCCCCACACAGGTCAGCACCCAGACGCAGGTCACCCGCCGCATCACGCTGAACACGCCGCTGATGTCCGCCGCCATGGACACCGTCACCGAGTCGCGCTTGGCCATCGCCATGGCGCAGCAGGGCGGCATGGGCGTCGTCCACCGCAACCTGTCCATCGACCAGCAGGCCGGGGAGATCGACAAGGTCAAGCGGTCCGAAAGCGGCATGATCGTCGATCCCGTCACCATCTCGCCCGAGCAGCCCATCGCGGACGCGCTCGACGTGATGCGTCGCTATAAGATCTCGGGCGTCCCGGTGACGAAGAACAAAAGGCTGGTCGGCATCCTCACCAACCGCGACCTCCGCTTCGTCTCGCAGACCGACCTGTCCATCGACTCAGTCATGACCAAGGAGAACCTGATCACGGTGCCAGTGGGCACGACACTTGAGGAGGCCGAGCACATCCTCCATCAGCACCGCGTCGAGAAGCTGCTCGTGGTCAACGACGACTACGAGCTGAAAGGGCTGATCACCGTCAAGGATATCCAGAAGAAGTTGAAGTACCCCAACGCCTCGAAGGACTCGCAGGGTCGGCTGCGCGTGGCGGCGGCCATCGGCGCAACGGGCGACTTCCTGGAGCGGGCCGCTGAACTCGTCGCCATGCGAGTGGACGCCTTGGCCATCGACTCCGCGCACGGCCATTCGTCGCGGGTGCTGGACGCCGTGCGCGAATGCAAGGCGCGCTTTCCCGAGGTCGATCTGCTCGCCGGCAATGTCGCCACCTACGAGGGGGCCATGGCCCTGATCGATGCCGGAGCCGACGCGGTGAAGGTGGGCATCGGACCAGGCTCCATCTGTACGACGCGCATGGTCACCGGCGCGGGGATGCCGCAGATCACGGCCATCGCCGGAGCGTATCGCGCGGGGGCCGAGCGCGGCATCCCCATCATCGCCGATGGCGGCATCAAGTACTCCGGCGACGTGACCAAGGCGATCGCCGCCGGGGCAAGCGTCGTCATGATGGGCTCGCTCTTCGCCGGTGTGGACGAGTCGCCCGGCGAGACGATCCTCTACCAGGGCCGGAGCTTCAAGGCGTATCGCGGCATGGGGTCGCTCTCCGCAATGGCGCAAGGCTCGGGCGAGCGTTACTTCCAGGGCAAGGACGATATGAGCGACTTCGCCAGCGGCGAACGTCCCTCGCTGACCGCGCGCGAGGGGAGCACGCAAAACCGGCTCTCAAAGTTCGTTCCCGAGGGGATCGAAGGCCGTGTGCCACATCGCGGACCGCTCGAAGCCATGGTCTATCAGCTCGTCGGCGGACTGCGCTCGGGCATGGGCTATCTCGGCTGCGAGACCATCACCGACCTCCAGACAAAGGCGCGCTTCATCCGCATCTCGAACGCCGGACTGCGCGAGAGCCATGTGCACGATGTCGTCATCACCCGCGAGGCCCCAAACTATCACGTAGAGTAGTCGGCCTTGCCTTTGTGGTTGTCATTCCCGAAGGAAATCTGGCGTTCGCGACCAGACGCTAGCGGCGCGGCTTATCAAACACCATCGCATCGAAGCGATGCCGCGTCGTAAAGCCCAGTTCGTCGTAGAGCCGCATCGCATCGGTATTCTCTTCGGTCACCGTCAACGTGATCGCCTCAAACCCCGCCGCCGCAAGCTGCCATGCAGTATGGCGCATTAAACTGCGGCCTAGACCTCCACGGCGATAAGCAGGCGCAAGACAAAGCTGCGTCAGATGCGCCACCCGGTCCCCGACATTCGAGCAGAGCGCGACGCCCACCATCAACCCGCTATCCGTGTCGCGTAGCACCCATGACGTGTTCGCGTCGAAGACGCCGCAGCCGGGAAAGCGCACAATATTGTGCAAAAAGCGAAGCGATCCCGCGACCGTGCGGTACTGGTCATTGATACGCGCGTCGATATGGCCCTGGTACGCGATATGGATCAGGTCGGCCGCGTGGTTGTAGTCCGCCGCCGTCCAGCGCGTCAGGCGAATGCCGTCGGGAAACACGCGGATCGGCCAGGACAGACCGCGCAGATCTAGTTCCAAGAAGCGCCGCCCGAAGTGCTGAAACCCCAGCGGCCGGAAGATGGCGTCCATCTCGCCTCTCTCGTACAGCAGCAGCTGCGACTCGATCCGGCTCACATCGGGCGCGTGCATCAGCAGATCAAGCAGGTTCTGCAGCAACAGATGCGAGGTGGAGAGCATCTCGCCGGACTTCTCCCCTAGCGCAAAGGCATCGCCCAGCACGGCCTTGTTGCCTTCATGCACGTAGAAGGTGAAGCCGCGAATGCGCCCCCGGTCCAGGGCGACGTAGCCCGCCAACACACGGGTGTCAAGATACTGCAGCAGCAGCTCGGTCGAGCTGCGATAGTCCCACCGCAGCCGCTGCCGCCACATGCGCGCCTCTTCTTCAAGCAGCGGCCGAAGCTGCCGCGCGGAGAAGTGCCGCAGGTCAAGGAGCTCGAGTTGGGTGGCGACTGCCATAGGGCTTGGATGAGCTTAGCCTATGTCGGGCACCGCTGGCGGAGACCGATACAAGCGATGTTTACCGCGCGTACACCCGGTAGACCTCAAGCCCCTGCGGATCGTAGAGAAAGAGCGGCTCATACACGCGCCCCGCAAGCCACTGCTGCAGGTCGGCCGTGTTGTTGACCGGCGCAATCAGCAGATGCTCCCCCGCCGGAACCCCGTCCGCGTCATAGTGGACCACCGGGCGGTCGCGATAAAAGGCGAGGCCGTAATCCATGTCGCGCTTCACGTGCAGGGCGGCCACATCGGTCACGCCGGGAGCCTGCGCTTTGATCTGGTTGGCCAGCGGCCGGGCGGAGTAGTTCAGATCGAGGTCCTTGCCATGGAAGCCGAGCAGAAAGATCAACGTCGCCACCACAGGGATCAGCGTCGCGCTCCGCACATATCCAATGCCGCCCCGCCGCACCAACAGGACGACCAGGCCGCCCGCAACAAGGGCCGCCGCACCCGCAATCGCCAGCCAGCGCCCGGACGGCACCAGCGTCTCATACTTCATATGCTGCGGCGCAAGCACCAGCACAAAGACCAGCACCGCCGAAAGACCCGCGTGCGACCAGAGCAGCCAGCGCGGCAGCCCAGGACGCCGAATGCGGTTCAGGTAGTCGCCCGTCAGGATGCAGAGCGGCGGAAGCGACGGCAGGATGTAGCCCGGCAGCTTCGACCCCGAGAACGAGAAGAAGACGATCGGGAAGAGGGCCCAGAGCACCAGGAACTCTGGGAAGGCGTCCCCGGCGCGTACATGGCCCAGATAGCGCAAAGGCTTGCGCCGCGCCTTCCACTCCGCCACCGAGACCTGCACCGCGTCCACCAGCGCCCGGATCGACAGCACCGTCCATGGCATCAGCGCCAGCACCAGGACGGCGATGTAGTACCACCACGGCTGATGATGCTGATACCGGTTCGTCGTCAGCCGCTCCAGATTGTGTTCCAGGAAGAAGGTGCGGAGGAAGGTCGGATTGCGCTTCTGCACCGCAACATACCAGGGCAGCACCATCGCCAGGTAGAGCACGATCCCCGGCCACCAGATCGTCCGGCGCAACGCCGACCACTCTTTCCGCAGCCCGGCGAAGCAGACGATGATCGCCAGCGCGAGAAACGGCGCGACCGGTCCTTTGGCCAGCGTGGCCGCCGCGCCGAAGAAGTAAAGGTCGAAGAGCCAGAACTTCTTGCCGGTCTCATACCAGGCATACCAGCCGAGCATCCCGATACAAAAGGGCGCGGCCAGCTGCATATCCGTGGACGCGCCCCGCGCAAAGCTGACCATGCCCACGCACGACGCCGTAATCAGAGCGGCATCCAGGTGCCCGCCGGGCCGGAATCGCCGCAGGTGCAGGAACACCAGCAGGATCAAAAACGCCGCGCCGGACGACGACGGCAGCCGCGCCGACCAGTCCGAGACGCCGAACTCCTTGAAAAAGCTCATCGCGCGCCAGTAGTAGAGCGCCGGCTTCTCCAGCCACGGCTTCCCGTAGAGCACCGGCGTGATCGTGCCCCCAGTCAAACAGCGCAACGAGTCCGCAACATCCTGCGGGTGCAGCCCGCGCGGCAGTACCTTGGTGTGCGCCTCATGGCAGGCGGTGGAGTGGGCCGCCAGCATCTCGCGCGCGATCTGGGCGTAACGCGGCTCATCCGCCCCCACCAGCCCGAGTTGATCGCCTCCGAAGACAGGAACCAGCCCATATAGCAGAAGAAACGCCGTGACCGAGAACAGGATCAGCAGCTCGCGCGGCGCAACCGCAGCCGGATGCCGGAGAAGGCGCCGCATCCTCGACGAGGAAGCCGCCTCCGGCCCGCGTTCGTTCGAGAGGCCGCTGCCGGCCGATGGGGGATGTTCCGTCACGAGCACGTTTCGTCGATTGTCCTCAACAGCGACCTCAGGCTATCAGAGTTGTTTGCGGAGCTGCGCCAGGACGCGCTCGGTCGCGATGGCGAGCGGCCCATCCATGGTGCATCCGCTGGCCGTGCGATGGCCGCCACCACCGAATGCCTCGGCCACCAAAGCGACGTTCACCTGGCCCTTGCTGCGGATGCTGAGCCGGAACTCGGCCTCACCCGGCAGCTCCCGGAAGAAGACGGCCGACTCCACCCCGGCGATGCTGATCAGGTGGTTGACCACCCCCTCGCAATCCTCGGGGATGGCCTTGGCGCGGTCCATGTCGGCCTGTGTCACCCAGCTCCAGGCGATCTTGCGGTCGCACTCCATATTGGAGAGCGCCGCCCCCAGCAGCTTGATCTTGCTCAGCGGCGAGGTAAAGAAGATGTCCCGCGCGATCTGGCTCGGATTCGCTCCCTTGAGCGTGAGATCGTGGGCTATCTTAAACGTCTCAGATGTGGTCAGCGGATACGTAAACGAGCCGGTGTCCGAGAGCACGGCGGTGTAGAGGCAGGTCGCCATCGAAGCCGTGATTTCAACCCCGGACGCCACGGCAACGCGATAGACCAGCTCCGCCACGGCACAGGCCTTCGGATCAATCCAGTTGAAATCGGCATAGACCCGGCCGCTCTCATGGTGGTCGATGTTGACCAGCAGGTGCCCGTCGAGACCGTGGAGCCCTGTTCGTTCCGTGCTGTCGCACTCCAGGATCACAATCGCGTCCGGCGAACTCGTTGGAGCGGACAAATGAAGAACGCGATCGACGTCGGGCAGCGTCCGATAGATCTCGGGCACAGGGTCAGCCAGCGCGACGTCGACCTGATGGCCCAGCTGGTCGAGGATGCACGCCATCGCCAATGAGGAGCCGATCGCGTCGCCGTCGGGCCGCGCGTGAGACGTGATCAGCACGCGTCGACGACCGCGCAGGACATCCAGCAGCGCGTGTACCGGGTCTACCGCGGTGATCGGCAAAGGTGCGGCCGTGCTCATGGGGCAGGGCTCTCCGAAGCAACCGGAACCGCGTCCGTGCGCTTCTTTTCGCGCTTCCGCATACGGCCCAAAAGCTCATCCATGCGTCCCGTCATCTTCTCCGAGCGGTCGACGGCAAAGCTCAGCTCCGGGATGTGCCGCACGCCCATGCTGTCGCGCAGCCGGGAACGGATGTAGCCGCGCGCCGCCATCAGCCCGGCCAGCGTCTCCTCTTCCTCCGCCGCATCGCCATGGACGGCAACAAAGATCCGCGCCGTCTTTCCGCCGGGAGCGAGCAGCACTTCCGTCACATAGCTGGGCGCAATGCGCGGGTCAGAGAGCTCGCCCTCCAGCATCGCGCCAATCTCTTCCGAAAAGGTGCTGGCGACGCGGTTGCGATGGTACGTTCTGGCTCGTGGTTCAGGCATAGACCGCTTCTTTCAACTTACCAGTATAGCGGTTCCCGTGAAAACATGCTTAGCCCGCTTCGCCTTCGAGCATCTCCGCGAACGAGTCGAGGACCTCCCCGCCTAGCCCGCTTACCAGACGCAACGCGGCGCGGTCGATCTCCTCCAGCTGCCCCTTCAGATAGCTCGCAGATCCAGAGATGCAAGCGATGCCGATGGTAGCCCGGTTCCAGACCACCGCCTCGTCCAGCTCTGCGACCGAGCAGTTGAAGCCGTTCCGCAGCCGGTCCTTCAGCGACCGCACTACCTGCCGCCGGTACTTCAGCGACTGCGCGTGCGGAATCGACACCTCGATCGTCAGCTTGCCCACCGGCACGGCTACTTTGCGCTCACCCGAAGCAGGTAAACCCCATGCGCAGGCACATCCGCAATCAAGCGACCGCCCGCGATACTGACCTCCGTATGCTTCCACAGATCGCGTCCACGTACCGCTTCGCCGTTGATCGCGATCGGCAGCGACACCAGCGAGACAGGAGCCTTCAACGCCGTCTCGCCCCGATTGAAGACGCCCACCACGATCGAGCCGTCCGCCATCGGCCGCCATAGCGTTTGGATCGATCCCTCTTTGGACAATTCCTGCGTTGGCTTGGCGGCGGAGTCCTGGTCCACCGCGATCACCTCCGCGTTCATCAGGATGGACTTGGTCTCGTCCGTCATCGTCCGCAGATCGTTGCCGGCGATCAGCGGGGCCGACAGCATCGACCACAAGCTCATGTGCGTCCGGTACTCGTCGGCCGTCATGCCCCCATTGCCAATCTCGAGCATGTCCGGATCGTTCCAGTGGCCCGGTGTGGTGTACTTCGCAATGGCAAGCTGGCGAAAGCCAATGTCGTCCATCGACTTCCAGTTGTCGGAAATATCGTCAGTCGTCCGCCAAAGATTGCCCGCCACCTTCGGTCCAAAGATCCACGGATCGTTCTGTCCATACTGGCAAAGGCTGAAGACGATCGGCCGCCCGGTCGCTTCAAGCGCCTCACCCATCTTTTGATAGAGCGCCTGATGTGTGGCCTGGTTCGATGGGTAGATGCCGCGCGCGCTGCACAGATCGTACTTCAGGTAGTCGATGCCCCACGCGGCGTAGGTCTTCGCGTCTTGTAGCTCATGCCCGAAGCTGCCCTCGTACTCCGCGCAGGTCTTCGGTCCGGGCGAGGAGTAAATCCCGATCTTCAGCCCCTTCGAGTGCACATAGTCCGCCAGCGCCTTCATGTCGGGAAACTTCGTATTCGTCGTTGGATTGCCCGCCGCGTCCCGCCCCAGCTCCCAGGTGTCGTCGATGTTGATGTAGACGTAGCCCGCCTTGCTCATCCCGCTCGACACCATGGCGTCGGCCACGCCGCGCACATCGGCGTCGGTAATGCGCCCGGCGAACTTGTTCCAGCTGTTCCAGCCCATCGGTGGAGTGCGAACCAAGCCATTATCGGGCAGCTCCTTCAGGGCGGGCAGCGGCAGCGGAGCGGGCGGCATGGCGGCCTCGCGCGTCGAGCGGACAGCTTCGCCCTTTGCCACTTCCCCGCGCCCATTGCGACTCTCCAGCATCAGCTTGCCCGACGCAAAGCTCCCGTCGTAAGCAAGGGGCGGACGCTTGCTCTCCGCTGGCGGCGTGGCGACCAGATGGACCGTGCTCCCGCTCAGCGTTCCCGTGACCGGCAGCCCATCCGGCCCTCGCCTCAGCAGCCGTCCCGTCACCGCATCCCCGCTCTGGTGCAGCTCAAAGAACGTCTCGCGAAACGTCCCATCGCCCACCGGCACGCGGAGGTCCCAGTAGCCGTCCAACCCGGTCTGCGCCCATGCCCCCGCAGTCAGCAGGAGCGCAAACATCGCCACGCCTGTCCACCGTATCGTCTTGATCTCAGTTTCCTTCATCACGCAAACCCCCCGAGTTACATCAGCCTCTGCACTCTAGCCGACCTGTGACTCATTAGCAACATCCGCAAGCTTGACTCGCTAGAATAGTCAAAGCTGGGGAGCCACCATGTCGACCGCACCATTCACCATCCTGCCCAGCTCCCACGCTCGCTCCCGCGACACCTTCCCCGCCAGCAACGAGCTCGAAGCCCAACTCCGAGCCACCGTTCGCGGCGAGGTCCGCTTCGACGCCGCCTCCAAAGCCCTCTACGTGACCGACGCTTCGAATTACCGCCACATCCCCATCGGCCTCGTGCTACCACGCGACGAAGACGACGTGATCGCAGCGGTAGCTGCCTGCCGGAGCTTCGGCGCGCCCATCCTTTCGCGCGGCGCGGGCACGAGCCTCGCCGGACAAGGCTGCAACGCGGCCGTCGTCCTCGACTTCTCGAAGTACATGAACGGCATGGACGCCGTCGATCCCGTCGCCCGCACCGTCCGCGTCCAACCGGGCATCGTCCTCGACCGCGTCCGCGAAGCCGCCGAGCGCCATGCCCTCACCTTCGCCCCCGACCCCGCCACGCACAACCGCTGCACCCTCGGCGGGATGATCGGCAACAACTCCTGCGGCGTCCACGGTCTGCTCGGCGGCAAGACGGTCGACAACATCGAGTCGCTCGACCTGCTCCTCTACGACGGCACCCGCCTCACCGTCGGCGCAACGCCCGAGGTAGAACTCGCCCGCCTGATCGCCACCGGTGGCCGCTTGGGTGGGCTGTATGCGGAGCTGAAGCGCTTACGCGATGTCTACGCCCAGCAAGTTCGTACGAAGTTCCCCCGCGTCCCACGCCGCGTCTCCGGCTTCAACCTGGACGAGCTGCTGCCCGAGAATGGCTTCCACGTCGCCCGCGCGCTCGTCGGCAGCGAAGGCACCTGCGCCATCGTCCTCCGCGCGACGCTGCGCCTGGTCGAAAGCCCGCAGTTCCGCACCCTCGTCGGCATCGGCTTCCCGGACGTCTACCTCGCCGCCGACCACGTCCCCACCATCCTCGCTCACACGCCAATCGGCCTCGAAGGCTTCGACGGCCTGCTCACCGATGCCCTCCGCCGCAAGGGCAAGCTCCTCGACGATCTCGCGCTGCTACCCGAAGGTCGCGGTTACCTCCTCGTCGAGTTCGGCGGCACCACACAGGCCGAAGCCGACACCCGCGCCCAGCGCCTCGCCTCAGTCGCGTTTGAAGGCGCAGAGACCCGCGTCTACACCCAAGCCGAAGCCGCCCGCGTCTGGCGCATTCGCGAGTCCGCCCTTGGAGCCACCGCCTTCGTCCCCGGCGAACCCTCCGGCTGGGAGGGCTGGGAGGACGCCGCCGTCGACCCCGCCCAGCTCGGCTCCTACCTGCGTGCCCTCGCCGCGCTCATGGCCGAGTTCGGCTACCGTACCCCCATGTACGGACACTTCGGCCAGGGCTGCGTCCATATGCGGCACAACTTCGACCTCGAAACCGCGCCCGGCATCCTCAAGTTCCGCGGCTTCATCGACCGCGCTGCAGACATTGCCCTCGCGCATGGCGGCTCCCTCTCCGGCGAACACGGCGACGGCCAGGCACGCGGCGCGCTCTTGCCCAAGATGTTCGGCCCGGAGCTAATGGACGCCTTCCGCGCCTTCAAGCGCGCCTGGGACCCCGATGGAAAGCTCAACCCCGGCAAGCTGATAGACGCTGGGCAGCCTCACGAAGACCTCCGCCTCGGCGCGGACTACAACCCCTGGCAGCCCGACACGCACTTCGCCTTCGCCGAAGACAGCGGCTCCTTCGCCAAGGCCGCACTGCGCTGCGTCGGCGTCGGTGCCTGCCGCAAGGTGGACGCGGGCGCGATGTGCCCCTCCTTCATGGCCACCGGCGACGAACTCCACTCCACCCGCGGCCGCGCCCATCTGCTTTGGGAGCTGATGCAGGGCGAAGTCCTCCCCGATCAGTGGCGCAACCAGCAGGTGAAGGAGTCGCTCGACCTCTGCCTCGCCTGCAAGGCCTGCAAAAGCGAGTGCCCGGTCTCGGTCGACATGGCCACCTACAAAGCCGAGTTCCTGAGCCACTTCTACGAAGGCCGCCGCCGCCCGCTCGCCCACCACGCCTTCGGCCGCATCGATGTACTCGCCCATCTCGCCGGGTTCGCTCCCAACCTCGTCAACATGCTCAACGCCGCGCCGCTCGTCTCGACAGCCATGCGCTCGGCCCTGCACCTTCACCCAAACCGCACACTCCCCAGGTTCGCCAAGCCCTTCCTCCGCGAACGCCGCCAGCCCCAGCCCCAAAACGTCCCCGAGGTCTTCCTCTGGACCGATACCTTCAACAACTACTTCCACCCGCAGACCATGCGCGCTGCTCACGCCGTCCTGCAACAAGCGGGCTTCCGCGTCACCCTCCCCACCCAACATCTCTGCTGTGGCCGTCCCCTCTACGACTTTGGCCTGCTCTCGACCGCCAAGCAGTACCTCCTCCGCACCCTCGACGCGCTCGCCCCGCAGCTTGCCGCTGGAACCCCTATCGTCGTCCTCGAACCCAGCTGCGCCTCCGTCTTCCGCGACGAGCTGCCGAACCTCTTCCCGCTCGACCCACGCGCCGCCAAACTCCGCGATCAGACCCTGCTTCTCAGCGAGTTCCTCGTCCGCCACGCGCCTGCCTACCAGCCGCCGCAAATCACCGGAAAGATGATCGTCCACGGCCACTGCCACCACCACGCCACTATGGGCATGGCGGACGAGATGCAGCTCCTACGTGCCACCGGTGCCCACGTGCGCTTGCTGGACTCGGGCTGCTGCGGCATGGCCGGGCCGTTCGGCTTCGAGCGCGACAAGTACGCGATCTCGCAGACCCTCGCCGAGCGCGTCCTTCTCCCCGCCGTCCGCCAGGCCCAGCAAGACGGCACCATCATCGTCTCAGACGGCTTTAGCTGCTGCGAACAGATCACCCAGAACACCGCCGCCCGCCCTCGCCACCTGGCGGAGGTGCTCGCCGGTCCTGAGCCAGAGTTAAAGATGGCGTAGTGGTGTTTTTGCTGTTTTGTTTGTCATTCCCGGAGGGAATCTGCGTTTTCTACTTTTCCGTCGTTAAGGCTGGCTATCTCAATGATCTTAGCCCTTCGCAAAAGTGCGTGCACCAAAAGCAGTGCATGTGTAAACAGGGGCGATCTAGTCCTAAGTCGTTTTTTTTGTTAGATCACATATCAAAAACCAAAATATTCATTACTTAATCGCCGGGAATGCGGGTAGCGAAGGTATCCCAGTGCCCCAGCAGCGTATGCAGCACAGTCGACCCGCAAAGCCAGGCCGACTCAAACGCCAACCGCCCCCCAATGAACGGCGCCGTCACCGACTCGACCGCCGTATGCCCCGGCCGCTGCATGGTGTAGTTGCTCCCCGTGCGCAGCACCATCACGCGCCGCGGATCGACGCGGCCCATCCGCCCCAGCCGCTCGGCCGCCTCCACAAACCCCGAGTCCTCCATCTCCGTCATCGCAAACGTGCCCTTGCCCTTGGTGTACAGCTTTACCCAGTCCTCGGCGAACTTCGTCATCACCGCGCCATGCCAGAAGTAGTCCGACGCAAAGCTGTCGCCCTGGAGCACAAACGGCGGCCGCTGCGCCATGGGAAAGCCCACGAACCCAGCCCGGAACTCCGCCACCTTCGCATCATCGCCCAGCTTCAAGTCCTTCGTCTGCCCATAGGCCCACGCCGCCAGCTTGCCATTCAGCGTGTAAAGCTGCGACCGCCGCCAGCTCGCATCGGTCAGCGCGTCCGGGTTCGGCCTCTCAGATCCCAGCGGAAAGAAGCCGTAAGCCCACTCCGCCGGTGCCTCGCGCCTATCGATATAGCGCGCCCCATCGTTCAGCACATACGTCGCCCAAGCCGCCGACCCTACGGACGCCACATGGGGATCGACCCCGGCGATGCCGTTGATCAGGATGTACGCATGGGTCAGATCGAATCGCGGGTCAAGCCCCAGCGCCATCATCGACGCCGTCGCGTTCACCAGCGTTGTCCCCGAAACCATCCCCAACACGGTGTGCTCGGCGTTCACTCGCAAAGGCCGCACCCCACCCGGAAACTCAAGCGTCTCGTCGAGATGCTCGCGCTCCACCCAGAACTGAAACTCTCCCGGCGCGTCGCCCGTATCGTTGCCCGCCTCGAAGGTCGTGATGACCACCGCGCGGATGGGCCAGGGCTTCGGCTGCGCCCGCACACTGCCAACGCACAGCAACGCCGCAAGCGCAAGGATCAAAGATTTGAGCATGGAGACTCCTGAGTTGGCTGAGAGAACAAGCCTATCAGGAGCGGAAAGATGGTCGGAATGGAGAGATTCGAACTCTCGACCCCCTGCTCCCGAAGCAGGTGCGCTACCAGGCTGCGCTACATTCCGATCCTGTATTGCCGGGATGTCGAAGAGTCGCCACAATGCCGCCAGCCACTCTTTCAACTGCCTAAGTTTAGCAGATATGCTGGAGGGATGAGGGAGCGTCGGCAGATCGTGGACATATGGCAGCGCGGCGCTGCCTCCGTGCTCGTTACTCTCGTGCGCGCCGAGGGCTCCACCTATCGCCAACCCGGCGCGCGGCTGCTGATCGCTCGCGACGGGACCTACGCCGGCACCATCAGCGGCGGCTGCCTCGAAGCTGAGGTTGTCCGCAAAGCCGCCTGGCGTGTCCGCGAGGGGGCCGCTATCGAGCGCTACTCCACCCTGTTTGACGACACCGCCGAGATCCCCTTCGGCCTGGGCTGCGGGGGCACCGTCGATCTGCTTATGGAGCCGGCCGACACGCCCGAGTGCGTCGCCCTGCTCTCCGCCATGGAAGCGTCCTTGCGCGGCGAGACCTCGAAGAGCGTTACCTGGCTCCCGGGCGAGGGTAAACCCCTACACCGCATGATCCTCGCACCCTCTGGCAAACTCCTCTTCGCCAGCGACAATCTTCCCGCCAAGCGCCTCGCCTGCGCGTCCGCTCTTGCACCCGGCTTCACCTACGAGGGTCGCTTCGTGGAGCAGCTCGTCCCGCCACAACGTCTCTGGGTGCTCGGCGCGGGCGACGACGCCAAACCGCTCGTCAGCATGGCCGCGTTACTAGGCTGGAACGTGATCGTCGCCGATGGCCGCAAGCAACTCGCCACGTCCGCCCGCTTCCCGGAGGCCGAGCGTGTGCTCTCCACCGCCACGCTGCTCATCGCGCCCGGGGACACCGTCGTTGTAATGACCCACAGCTATGAGCAGGATCGCGACCTGCTCACCCGCGTTCTTCCACTGAACCCACGCTATCTCGGCCTGCTGGGCGCGCGCCACCGCAGCAGCCTCCTGGTCGCCGAGGCCGCTGCAATCCTCGGCTGGACGGTCGCCGCCTGTTGTGAGCGACTCTGGGCTCCCGTTGGCCTCGACTTAGGCGGCGACGGCCCCGAAGCCATCGCCCTCGCCGTCCTCGCGGAGGCGCAGGCCTCCATCATGGGCAAGCTTGGAGCCTCCCGCCGCCTCTCGCCCGAAGACATCGCTGCGCAGATCGAACGCGGAGGCGCAACCCGCTATCTCCAGACGCAATGCGCGTTATAGCAACTGCCGCCGTAATCCTCGCCGCCGGTGCCTCCACCCGCCTCGGCTCCCCCAAGCAGCTCGTTCGCCTCGGCGAGGAGACGCTGCTCGAACGCGCCGTCCGCATCGCCCGCGAAGCCGGCTGCGCCCCCGTAATCGTCGTCCTCGGCGCACACGCAGCCGCTATCCTTTCGGCGTGCACGCTTGAAGACGCCACAGTAGTCATCAACGCCGACTGGGTCGAAGGGATGAGCGCCTCCATCGCCTGCGGCATAGCGGCGGTAGAAGATGAGGCCGACGGAGTCATCCTGATGGCCAGCGACCAGCCCACCGTCACCCCCGACCACCTCCGCGCCCTCCAGGCCACAGGCGAGACGACCGCCTCCGCCTACGCTGGTCGACGCGGCATCCCAGCCTTCTTCCCCGCCGCCGCCTTCGACGATCTACTCAAACTGCGCGGCGACCAGGGCGCGCGAGCGCTGCTGAGAACCGCCCGCTTCGTCGACCTCTCCGGCGGCGAAATTGACATCGACACCGCCGAAGACCTCGCGGGCCTGTCCTCATAACTTCTTATGCGCAGTCCCTTCCGTCCGTGGTGAGATACCGAGTTGCGCACCATCCCCGCCTAGCCTCCTCCAGCACAGCCATAACAAATGTGAGCTGTTTCGATGACCCACCGGCGCTCAGAGCGGTTGAGCGCCGGCCGGCGGGTTCTGTAGCTGTTCGAACGAAAGCGGTTTACCGCTGAACCCCCAGCTCTGCGGGGGCACGTCATGCAGCAACACATAGATCGGTAGGATATCGCCGGTCAGCCCAGCCGCCTTGGCGACCGCGACTGTCACCCGCCGGATAAGTTCTGCCTTCGTCGCCGCGTCGAACCCGCCCTGAAGCGCGCTGAGCTCGATCGTGATGACCTTCGTGCCGCCGGGCTTGCCGCCGTGGTACACGTGAGCCGGATCGTACGCGAGTGCGTAGACCCAGGTCGTGCTTCGGACAAACGGATCGTCGGCCAGCTTTTCGAGATCGCCGCCGTCCTTGCTGATCTGTGCCGCAAGCGTATCGAGCGCTTGCGGCGTGAAGGTGCCTTCTGGGTAGTGCATCTTGATAAGGGGCATTGTCTGTCTCCTGTTGTGTGTTTGGAAAGGAAGGATCGGAGCCGTTCGTAGCGGCGACTAGTTGAAGTTGGTGATAATGGAAAAGCCGTTCGTGCCGAACTTCGGCATACGATCGAAGACGCCTTGCACATCCCCAAGCCCGATCTCTGCTTCCAGATGACGGCCCGGGTCAACCTTTCCACTCGAGACCAGGCGCAGCAAATCCGGGTAGTCTGCATGCGGATTGCCAAGGCTCCCGAGGATCGACAATTCCTTGGCAAGGAGTTGATCGATCGGCAGGCTGATCTCGCCCTTGTCGTCCTGCGTCGTGAGACCGATCTGGACCATGCGGCCTCCCTTAGCCAGCGAATGCAGCGTCAACAGGGTGGAACTATGCCCGCCCACCGCATCGAACCCAACATCCACGCCCAGGCCGCCCGTCAAAGCCTTGACCCGGTCGCCGATCTGTTGCGGGCTAAGCCCATCCGACAAGAGCACCTCCGACGCGCCAAGCTTCTTCGCCGCTTCCAGGGCTTCCGCCTTAATGTCCACCGCGATCACCTCGGCACCAAGAGCAACCGCGATCTCGATGCAGGAGCGGCCAACGCCGCCGATCCCCGCAACGACGACGGTCTCTCCGGGACGCACTCTCGCCCGCGTCGCAACCGCGCGGTACGCGGTCATATACCGGCATCCCAGTGCGGACCCGTCGATGTCGCTTACCTCTTTTGGCAAGGGCACACAGTTTAAACGGGCATTTGGCACGCGAACATATTGTGCAAAGCCGCCGGAGCCGTGCGTCAGCATCGGCCACTGGTAGTTGTCACAGACGTTCTGCAGCCCTTTCAGGCAGTAAGGGCAGTTACCGCAAGCCATGTTGAACGGAACGCACACACGCGTGCCCACCGGCAACTCTCCCACGTTCGATCCAACTGCCTCCACCACGCCGCTGATCTCATGGCCCAGCACCAGAGGCAGATCCAACGCCACGCCGATCCAGGTCCAGTCCCCGTTCCATAGGTGCCAATCCGTACGACAAACGCCGGAGGCTGTCACACGAATGAGCGCGTCGTTGTCTCCGATCTCGGGGATGGGTACGTCCCGGACCTTCATTGGTTTGAGAATCTTGTCGATTTGCACAGCACGCATCGTCTTCATCAGTGATGTCTCCTTGTCGTGGTTCGCGTCCGATCGCAGCGGCGCGAACTCATCGTTGCGGATATGATGGAGCGGTCTTCGTTCTTGCGCGCGAGTTCGACGCAAACACTTGCCCAAAGCAATCAATAGGGAGATAAGCTTTATGACCGGGGACGAAGGGGAAAGGCAGCGACTGCTGCGCGAACTAAGCAACTCTCTCCGCACATTCACCGGCAAAGCCGCGATGCGATCTCCGGACGGCTATTACGAAACCGCCGCGGAAGGCCTCGTTGTTCTGAGGTCCGATCAGACGATGGAGCCGATCCATCGTATCTCGAAGCCGGCGCTCTGGATCTCCGTGCAGGGCCTCAAGTGGGCGGTTGTGGCGGAGCAGCGCTTCGACTACAGTGCGGGTCAAGCGCTCCTCATCACCGTGGAGATTCCGTGCCATTGCACGATCCCCAAAGCTACGTTCAGGGAGCCCTTCCTGGGTCTGATCCTCGAACTCAGTCGCACCACATGTCACGAGGTCGGCGAGGCGCTCAACCGCAAAGACCCGATCGCAAGGGAGCAGGTGCGCAGCGCCATCTGTGTCACCCTTAACCGGCAACTGCTCGACTGTGTCTTGCGTTGCGTGCGACTTCTGGACACGCCCGCTGCCCTTCCGTTCCTCTACCCAAGCCTCTTGCGCGAGATCACATACTGGCTCCTGAGTGGCGAGCATGGCCCGCAAGCCATGAACATCGCCATGGCGCGTGGTCAAGATCAACGAACCATCCAAGCCATCCGGCATCTACGAACATCGTTTCGGGACACCATCCGCGTCGAGGATCTCGCAAGCGCTGCCGGGATGAGCATAGCCACCTTCCACCGCCAGTTCCGCGCGGTGACGTCGCTGTCTCCCGTTCAGTACCAAAAGCAACTGCGTCTGCTCGAAGCAAGAAGCCTCTTCATGACGAAGCATCCCTCCGTCAGTGAGACCGCGTACCAGGTCGGATACGCGAGCACGTCCCAATTCAGCCGGGAGTACACCCGCATGTTCGGCAAGTCTCCCAGCGCCGACCGGGCCACGTAGATCGATCGCGGCGCGCTGCATCGCTTTATAGATCTTCTTGTGCCACGGACCCCGTAGGGGAACCTCACTACGCAAGGACGATGGCGGACCTGCTGGTAGACGGCTTGCGCTTTGGTGCCGCAAACCAGTCCAGACACCTTCGGAACTCCAAGCAAGCGGTTGATCTCTGCAAGTCGCATTGGCGGAGACCATTTAGACAGAACATCGAACCGCCGCGCGCAACAAGCCCTGTCCGCGTTGCCGGTCCGTTCGCCTAAAATCGACGCAATGGGTCTCTTCTCCAAAAAGCGAAAGCAGGAGCACAAAGTGATGCGTCAGGCCGAGCGCGCCGCCGGTGCCCTTCTGCCCGAATACCACCGCGCCACGCCCGAGTGCCCCCATCCCGAGCGCTGGCATATGTTCGACTCCATGACCGCCGAGGCCGAGGTGCTCGAGTTCCTCCGCACGCTCGTCACGACCATCAAGCCCGCGCTCGTCGTCGAGACCGGCTCCTTCCTCGGCGTCTCCACCCTCTGGATCGCCGAAGGCCTCAAAGCCAACGGCTTCGGCAAGATCGTCTCCTGCGAGTTCGATCCGGTCATTTTCGTTGAGGCGGAGAAGAAGACTGCCGCCTCCGGTCTCGGCGAGTGGATCGATCTCCGCAACGAGTCATCCTTGGAGATGCACGTAGAAGGAACCATCGACCTCTTCTTCTCCGACTCCGACATGCCCATCCGCGCCGCTGAGGTCAGGCGCTTCCTCCCGCAGATCTCCCCGAACGGCGTCATCCTGATCCACGACGCCAGCTCGCACCTCGCCGTGGTCCGCGAAGCCGCCCACGCGCTTGAAGCTGAAGGCCTGCTCTCCTGCGTCTTCCTCCCCACCCCGCGCGGCCTGGTCATCGCCCAGAAGCGAGAAGGCCGAATCTAATGCCCCCGCTCTTTGGTTGTCATTCCCGAAGGGAATCCGCTTCTCAAGCCGCCACACCATGAAGCAGTCCCCACAACCCGACTTCCGCGCCCCGCGCGCCATCTTCTGGGCCGGCTTCCTCGTCCGCGTTCTCTACATCACCCTCGCCCATACCTACCGCATCAAGCCCGTCGACGACCACTTCCAGTTCGGCTGGGAGATGGGCCGCATCGCCCGCTCGCTTGTCGCCGACCGTAGCTTCGCCGATCCCTTCACCGGCCACACCGGCCCAACCGCCTGGTGCCCACCGCTCTTCCCCTTCCTCATCGCCGCCGTCTTCAAGCTCTTCGGCGTCTACACCGCGCTCTCCGCCTGGGTCATCCTCACCCTCGACAGCCTCTTCTCCGCCGTCACCTCGGTGGTCATCTACGAGATCGCCCTCCGCTGCTATCGCGACCGCAGACTCGCCCTCTGGTCCGCTTGGCTTTGGGCACTCTATCCCGCCACCATGCAATACGCCGTGCGTTGGATCTGGGAGACCACCTTCACCACCCTGCTCTTCGCCGTGGCGCTCGTCCTGGCCTTGCGGATCGCCGAGGTGGGCAGCCCGCGCCTGCATCCCACGCGCCTCTGGATCGCCTTAGGCCTGCTCTGGGGAACCTTCGCCCTTACCAACACCACCCTCCTCCTCTTCCTTCCCGTCTGCGGCCTTTGGATGCTCCACCAGGCCATTCGTACCGGCGCATCGTGGAAGCCTGAACTCGCCCGCGCCTCGCTCGCTGGCTTCCTCTTCATCGCCTGCATCTCCCCATGGATCGTCCGCGACTACAGGGTATTCCACGCCATCATCCCCATCCGCGGCAACTTTGGAGCCGAACTCTACTCCTCTCTGCTCGATGGCAATAACGGCTTCGTCTGGGGACCCACCATCCCGCTTGCCGACCACGCCCCGAAGTACCTCGAATACAAGCGGCTCGGCGAACACCACTTCAGCGAGCAACAAGGCACCCTCGCCAAGGCCTATCTCCGGACCCACAAACGCCTCTTTCTTGAGCTCGCCCTCAAACGCGCCTACTTCTTCTGGGTGAGCACACCACACGCCAACGACTCCCATCCCGCGGCCGAGTTCCTCCGCGTCTTCGTCTTCTCGTTCGCCAGCCTCTCCGGCATCCTCGGGCTGCTGCTGTCCGTTCGCTGTCGAGTCCCCGCAGCCGGCCTCTTCGCGTGGGCCTTCCTCCTGCTACCTATCACCTACTACTTCATCCTTGCGCACGCCCGCTTTCGCCACCCATTGGAGCCACTGATCATCATCTTTAGCGTCTATCTCTTCCGCTCGGCGGAGCTGCCGAGGCGGAAGCAGCTTAGCGCAACACCCTAATCGCGGGTGCATTTGTCCTTCTGGTTGTCATTCACGAAGGGGATCTGCGTGCCCACTTCGCCGAACAACCCCGATCTCCATCGTCTCTCCGGCCTCCACCCTTTCATACACAAATTCCTTCGGCACTTCCCTCACCAATTTTCTCTCCAACAGAATCGTCACCGGCCTATCTCCCACCGCCTCGTCCAACGACCGCAAATCGCTCGTATACCGCTCCCGCATACCCCCCGGATCGATCCCCACACCGACCTGCTCCACCACCCGCCGCGAGTAAAAAACGCCTGTCGCCACCGACCGTTGCGGCTCCGTCCACCACGTCAGCACCGGCCCATGTCCCTTCGCGCCGCGCAGCAAGCCAATCTCCTCCCGCTCGTTCGCCGCGCTCCACCCACCGCGACCCGC
>CAXTUR010000017.1:0-16498 GCA_964247455.1 uncultured Acidobacteriaceae bacterium
GGGTCGTCGGGGGAGAGCTCTGGGGCGCGGCGTGCCATCTGCCCAGTGTAGCGGCGTCGCGTGAAAGGCGGGCAGTTCGATGGATCGGTGACGCAAACGCGATTCCCTTCGGGAACGGCAACCGAGAAACAAGAGGGCGTGTGTAGACTGGACTAAGTGGGTCGACTAAGGAGCAAGCGATGCAAACCGTGAACATGCACGAAGCGAAGACACACCTGTCGCGGCTGGTGGAGAAGGCTTCGAAAGGCGAGCCGTTCATCATCGCGCGCGCGGGCAAGCCGCTGGTGAAGGTGGTGGGGCTGGATGTTCTGCAGACCAAGCCGAAGAGCCGCTTTGGGTTTCTGAAAGGGATGATCAAGGTGCCCGAAACTCGTGATGACTTCAAGGCTATTGGGGCAGAGGAGATTGAGGAGATGTTTTACGGAGATCACGAATGAAGCTGTTGTTCGACACCCACTTGCTGCTGTGGGCCTGCATGGCGGACCAGATTGGTATGGAACGTCAGGTGTCGGCTGCCTCGGTCGCGTTGATGGAGGACGACGAGAACGAGCTGTACTACAGCGCCGTTAGCGTCTGGGAGGTCGCGATCAAGCATAGTCAGGGTAGAACGGACTTTCAGGTTGATCCGCATGTCTTCCGCCGCGAGTTGCTGGACAGAGGGTATGCGGAGCTTGCGATTACCGGGCAACATGGAGCGCACGCGGGTGGGCTGCCGAAGCTCCACAAAGACCCATTCGATCGTTTGCTGGTGGCACAGGCGATGGTGGAGGGGATTACGTTGTTGACGGTGGATGCGACTCTGGCTCGGTACGGCGGGGTGGTGCGGCGGGTGTGAGTAAGGCGGAGGCGCTGTGACAGATGATGAATACTACCGGGCAGTCGGAAGATTGGTCACCAACTTCCAAAGTTTGGAGTTTGCGTTACGCGCTTACCTCCAACAGCTACCGAATGCACGTACCACAGGTAAAGATGACTACAACTCTCCTGTCGGAGCACGGTTGAAGGTCAATGACCTTACCAGCTATGACTCGTTGCGAAGGTTGATCGAGACGGCAAACAAATATTTACAAGCACGAGGCAGCGATCTCATCGATGTATCGCTTGTCGAGGTAAGAGATGCCTTTGCTCACGGACGGGTATTTTCTATGACGTCAGGTGGAACACAGCGTCTTACTAAGTTCTCAAAGCCTCTAAATGATGAAGTTGAAGTGTTGTTCAACGAAGAGCTTACTTACGCGTGGTTTGCAAGGCACATAACACGCACACGGGATGCGGTTCAACTACTTATCGGCATAATCAATGCAGGCCAACCTATGAAATAGATGTATTTCCGGCGTAGAACTCGCTCCGCTTGCGGCTATAGAAGAAGTAGATCAGCAGCCCGATGCCAAGCCATATAAAGAACCGCATCCACGTGATGATCGGCAGGCCCATCATCAGCAGGATGCAAAACGCCACCGAAAGCACGGGGATGACCGGGCCAAAGGGAACCCGGAAGCCGCGGCGGCGTTCGGGCTCGCGGACGCGAAGGATGAGTACGCCGATGGAGACCAGGGCGAAGGCGAAGAGGGTGCCGATGTTCGAGAGGTCAGTGAGGGTCCCGATGTCGAAGAGGCCGGCAGGCAGGCCGACGACCAGACCAGCGACCCAGGTGGCCACGGCGGGCGTGCGGTACTTTTTGTGAACGTGGCTGAAGATATCGGGAAGGAGTTTGTCGCGGGACATGGCGAACCAAACCCTCGATTGCCCCAACTGAAAGACTAGGATCGATGAGATCATACCGAGCATCGCGCCGAACAGGACGGCAAGACGGACCCAGTGGAGGGCGTGGCCGCCGGGTTCGAGCGACAGCTTTTTGAGAGCATTGACGACCGGGGCGGCGTCGTCGACCATGCTCTGCCAGGGGACGAGGCCGGTGAGGGTGATGGCCACGCCGATGTAGAGGACCGTACAGATGACGAGGGTGGCGATGATGCCGATGGGGACATCGCGCTGCGGATTCTTGCACTCTTCGGCGGCGGTCGAAACGGAGTCAAAGCCAATGTAGGTGAAGAAGATGATCGAGCCGCCGGTAAGGATGCCGGACCATCCGTTGGGGGAGAACGGGTGGTAGTAGACGGGCTTGATGAAGTGCGCGCCCGCCCCGATGAAGAGGAGGATGGCGGCGAGCTTCAGCAGCACCATCACGTTGTTCGTCTCGGCAGACTCACGAATGCCACGGACGAGAACGATGGTGAGCAGCATGACGACGAGAAAAGCGGGCCAGTCGAAACCGAAGTGCCAGCCAGGAGCGTAGAGGTCGTGGCCCTGGAGGTCTTGCAGACCGGCGGGAAGGTACGCGGGCGAGATCCAGCGCAGCGCGGGATGGACGCCAAACCAGTCGAGGAGGTCAACCATGTGGGCGGCGAACCCCACGGAAACCGCCATGTTGGACCCGGCGTATTCGAGGATCAGGTCCCAGCCAATAATCCAGGCGACGAGCTCGCCCAGCGTGGCATAGGTGTAGGTGTAGGCAGAGCCGGCGATGGGGATCATCGAGGCCAGCTCGGCGTAACAGAGGCCGGTGAGGCCGCAGACTAACGCGACGAGGACGAGTGAGAGAGCAAGTGCGGGGCCTGCTCCGGGGCGTCCGGCGAGCGCGGAGTGGTGGATGAGGTAATCGAGCACCGGAGCGCGAAGGATGGAGGTGGTGTCAAACTTTTCGCCCGCGATGGCGGTGCCGATCACGGTGAAGATGCCCGAACCGATGACCGCGCCGATGCCGAGGGCGGTGAGCGAGACGGGGCCGAGGGTCTTTTTGAGGGCGTGCTCGGGCTGCTCGGACGCAAGGATGAGCTTGTCGATCGACTTGGTGCGAAAGATCTGCCTGACCAGCGGTGGCTCCTAGAGCGGGTGAGATAAGGAAGTATTACTGCCACTATCGCCGATGCGGGCGGAAGCTACAACTATTATTTCGTTCAAGTAGCTCTGCTGTTGGTGAAGCGCAGCGTATTTAGCTTCCTACACCGAACCGGGTTAACAGCTTTGGCGACCAAGTGGCAAGTGTCGCACCCTTGGCGTTTGCATCTTTTGCAATCTGGTTGTACATCGTGAGCAGCTTCCTTGGATCGATGAGGCATTCATTGAACGCCTTGCGGCCATACTGCCGTTCCACCAGTGCAGCCATTTCATAGCCGACGGTATACCAGGCACCTTGCACGTCTCCAAAGAAGGGAGCAGCACGTTTCCTGATCGCGGTTTCATCCTTAAGCTTGTCATCCAAGATGTCTAGAAGCAGTTGCTGGACGGCTGTTAGGTCGGCATTAAAGTGCATCATGTCTCCATCCCATCTTGCTCGTGCAATGGCATCGTCCTCCCAATGGGGATGTCGGTCCGCCGAACCTGCGGCTGCGAGCATGGCTTCTCCCTCGCCAAACGCGCTCATCCAATGCATTGCGGTTTGGACGTTTTCTGGTAACTTACTCTCAACATTTTTTTGTCGTGATGCCAGACTTTCGAGTCCAATATGGTGGCATTCGTGCGAAACGGTATTCTCGAATTTAGCTTGGCTCTCGCGCTCCAGGTAAAGGAAGATCGCTGGGCCGCTTCCCTGTTTGGTCCAAACAAAGCTGTTGCCGTTAGGCTTGATCTCTGGAAATATACGGGCGTGGATGCTGGCTCCATCGGGGAGCCATACAAGTACACCCGTTCCAAGCGATTGCATATTCGCTCGTTTCATGGCTGCAAGAGTCTCTTGCCATTCCTGCTCTCTTGCCAAAGCAACGGGAGAAAGTAGGAAAGCTTGAAATTGTTCATCGGTGAACGTGCGTCCTATTGCAGTTTCGCGGAGTTTGAGCCACTGGTAAGGTACAGTTTGGAAAAGCTGCTGCCAATCGGCGGGTGTAATCGCTTCATGCATAGCCTGTTTATGCAAAAGGCGTAGTGACTGATCCGCCTCGGAGGTATCGAGGGTGAGTTGCACGGCTAAATCTCGTTGGCCGAAGATCGGAACGCAAGCTGTCGCAATCAGCAAGCTTAATAGAACCACAGGTATGTTCTTCCAATACAGCCGAATGATTGTAGAGAGGAACATGCAGAAGGCGTACCCCTGTCATAAGTCAAAGCCGTAGTTTACCGGGACTCGGATTCGCACCAGATGATTGCTTAGCGTTTGCTCTGTCCGCGTGTGGCCTTCTTCAGCTTGGCCTTGTTTTCGCCGCGGGCCCCGGTGCGCGGAGCCTTGGGAGCGGCCTTCTTGCGGGCGGCGCGCTTGATCTTCTTGCGTTCAATCTTGTCGGTGATGGAGGTGGTGTTTGCCATGGGTGTGCCTGAACTTTCTATGAAACAAAATTGATGCAACAGCTATAGACGCTCCAGCTGGGCGAACTTCTCCACCAGCTTCTTCACGCCGTGCTGTTGAAATTGTACTGTAATCTTGGCGTCATCCCCTTCGCCTTCGCGGCGAAAGACCGTGCCTTCGCCGTATTTGGGGTGGCGGACACGCGCGCCCTGCTTCAGGCCGGTCTTGCCGGTGGGTTCGGGGATGTCGAGTTTAGGGCGGGAGAACTTCTGGCCGGGTCGCGGGATGGTCTGGCCACGAGCGGCGAAGAAGCTGGCGATGTTGTCCATCGAGCCGGAGGCGGAGACGGGTTTCGATCCTGCGGCGATGCCGGTCGTGGAGAATTTGCTGCCGGATGCAGCGTAGGTTGAGGCGGTCTGGTCTTCGTCCTCGTAGCTGTAATGCCGCTCGCCCGCTTCGGCGTTGCGCTGCCCGGGACGCGGATACGGGGTGGAGTAGGCGGTGCTTGAGAACTGCGGGCGCGCTGGTGGGCTGCCGAGGTCTTCGATCAGGTGGCTTGGAATCTCCTCCAGGAAGCGTGAGGGGATGCTGGCCTCGGGCATGTCGGAGCCGTAGCGGCGGCGATACCGGGCACGCGTGATGACGAGCGTGGCCATGGCGCGGGTCATGCCGACGTAGCAGAGGCGGCGCTCTTCTTCAAGACCAGCGGGTTCGACCAAGGTGCGCGCGCTGGGGAAGAGGCCTTCCTCCATGCCGGTCAGGAAGACGAGCGGAAACTCCAGCCCCTTGGCGGCGTGCAATGTCATCAAGGTGACGCGCGCGTCGGCGGAGTAGGAGTCGGCATCGCTTACTAAGGCAGCGTGGTCGAGGAACTCGGCCAGGGTTTCGCCGCGCTCCTGGGCGTCCTGCGCGGCGTTGGCGAGCTCTTTCAGGTTCTCGATGCGGGAGAAGGCCTCGGGCGTGGCTTCGGCTTCGAGGGCGCGGATGTAGCCGCTGCGGTCGTTGAGGAACTTGATGAGTTCAGGAAGCGTCGCGGCGTCACCCGGTTTGCGGAAGGCTGGTTTGTTGGAATCCATTACGAGTTCGGCGGCTCGCTCTGGTATGGTGTCGGCGGACTTCTTCAGGACGACGGGGGCGAAGGGGTTGAAGTCCGCAGCGTCCAGCCCGTGAGCTTCGTCGGAGTCGGTCGAGTTTTCGGCGGCTAGGGTTGAAATCTCTTCGGAAGGGCCAAAGTCGAAGCCGAAGTTGAAGGAGGTGTCGAAGGTTGGGTCTTGCGGGACGGCGAACTCTTCCGGGTCGAAGTCTGTGGCATCGTCAACCGCAGGTCCTTCGACTTCGGCTGCGCCTTCGCTCAGGATGACAGGAGCTTGAGTGGTGTCTGAGGTGAGCTTCTCAGCGAACTCCGCACCAAGCATGGCGCGGGCATCTTCGATCAGGCGGCGAAAGCCTTCGAGGGCGGTCAGCGCGCGCTGAGGCAAAAGGCGGTCGGCGATGGCGCGGGCGATCGCGTCCCAGGTGCTCGTTCCGGACGTAAGCGCGATGCGTTCGAGGGTCTCCATCGTCGTCTTGCCGATGCCGCGCGGCGGCGAGTTCACCGTGCGCGACAGGGCGATGGAGTCGTGCGGGTTCTGGACGAGCTTCAGGTAGCTGAGGATGTCCTTCACTTCGGCGCGGTCGTAGAACGAGAAGCCGCCGACCATGTGGTATTGAATTTGGTAGCGGCGAAGCGCTTCTTCCACTAGCCGCGACTGCGAGTTGGTGCGGTACAAGACGGCGCAGCGCGGAAGGTCTTCTGTTTGTCCGGCGGCGCGGAGGTATTTGTTGACGCGGTCAGCGATGAAGAGGGCCTCGTTCTCGCCGTCCGGCGCCTCGTAGTAGCCAAGCAAGCTGCCGCCTTCGCGGGTGGTGAAGAGGTTCTTGCCCTTGCGCTGTTTGTTGTTGGCGACGACCGCCGACGCGCCTTCGAGAATTGTCGAGGTCGAGCGGTAGTTCTGTTCGAGCCGTATCGTCTGGACCTTGGGGAAGTCCTTCTCGAACTCAAGGATGTTCTTGATGTCTGCGCCGCGCCAGCTATAGATCGACTGGTCCTCGTCGCCGACGACGCAGATGTTGCCGTGCGATCCGGCGAGGAGCTTCATCAGCTCGTACTGTGGACGATTCGTGTCCTGGTACTCGTCGATCATGACGTAGCGGAAGCGGCGGTTGTAGCGTTCGCGGACTTCGCTGGACGACTTGAGCAGGCGCACCGTTTCCAACAGAAGGTCGTCAAAGTCGAGCGCGTTGGCCTTAAAGAGCTCCTTGCGGTAGATCTCGAAGATATGGGCGATCTTTTCTTCGAGCGGGTTGGTGGACGCGAGGAAATACTCCTGCGGGTCGATCATGTGATTTTTGGCCCAGGAGATGCGGCCCAGGGCGACGCGCGGCTTGAGCTGCTTATCGTCGATGGCGAGGCGCTTGAGAGCGGCCTTCACCACGGCCTGCTGGTCGGTCTCGTCGTAGATGGCGAAAGTCTTCGTCAGGCCGGCCGTGCCGATCCGCAGCGCTTCGATGTCCCGCCGCAGCACCCGTACGCAAAAGCTGTGAAAGGTCGAGAGCGTCGGCTTGGCGAGCGAGCTGTGGCCGAGGATTTTGTCGACGCGCTCGGCCATCTCTTTGGCGGCCTTATTGGTGAAGGTGACGGCAAGGATGGCGTCCGCGGGAACGCCACGCTCTTCAATAAGGTAGGCGATGCGGTGCGTGATGACGCGCGTCTTGCCGGAGCCTGCCCCGGCGAGCAGAAGGACTGGCCCGTCGACGGCCTGAATGCCCTGCTGCTGCTGCGGGTTCATATTTTGAAGAAGGTGATGCACTCTTCCAGTTTATCGTGCCGTTACTCGGTAGGCCTTCCGTCAACCTTAGATAGTCTCTCAGCTTTACTGGGGTACCCCCCCCAATGTAGTGCGCTCCTAAACCATTCATTGCATGGGGCTTAGCGAATTAATGCCCTGTAAAGTCGTCCATCTAAAGGAGTTACAGGTAAAATCTTCATAACAAAGAAGATAGCTTGGCCGAGGACGGTCTATTCAAGTGCTCTAAATCTTTTCCGTTATAGGTTTCAGTATATCAAAGCTGTCAAGCAAAGATGGCTTGGAGTTCGCGCACAGTCTTAGTCGTGCACAGTCTACGGCTCCGCTTACTAAGACTCTCATAGAAATTACTAGTGAGACGCTAAGGGTGTGTTACGCTTCTCACCACAAACGGAGGAGGCAAGCTGATGACGACGAAGCTACGGAAAAACACGGCCCTAAACACGATAGCAAGTACTCCGCTGGGCGAACCCCAGGACCAAATCCTCGACATCCCAATGCACCGAGCCTGATGGTTCCCGCTGATAACTACACCGGGCAGCTTGCCACGCATTTAACTACTTCAAGGGCGCTTACGGCATGGTGACAATGGCAGCGGCGCAATAGGTGCGGATTGTTTAGCTACGAGGTGAAAACAAGAAAGCATCTGTCTATAGGGACATCGCAAGGTTCGCAATGAGGAGGACCGAACGGTAGCTTGGAACCGCCGCGCACAACAGCGTTGTCGAGAGGATAGAGCTAGGCTTAATGCACTCCAACGAGTTTCCAACTTAAGACTGTGTCTTTGTCTGGTGAGCGATCAGGAAGAAGTGCTGTATTTTCTAACTGCTCCTAACCAAGTCTTATAAGCAGTTCCTGGCTCCTCTGCCTGTTCCTACATACGAAACAACATTTCAGCGTTCCTGTGCGCGATGTTCTCCTTATCTTCCTGGCTGACTGGCAACGCTTCAAGAAATCTCCGGGCTCCTGCCAGATTCAGATAGGGATAGTCGACGGAATACAGGATGCGATCCGATCCGACAACTTTGTGAATGAATTCAAAATGAGGTAGATTCATCATGCCGCTGGGCGTGACATAGACGTGCTGCTTGAATGTCTCTGTGATTGAGCGCGACAATCCGGTGACATCGAGCGGAAGCATATCGTCGAGCCTCTGTAGGTAGAACGGAACCATCTCACCCCAGTGACCGCTAATTACCTGTAGATTTGGAAACTTGTCAAATTTCTTTGAGAGCAGGACGCGAAGCAGATGAACACCGGCCTCATTATGCCATCCCCAGGCAAAGAGTGAGAGTCTCGCGGTTACTTGCTTGTCGAGGTCTCCATAATATGGCTGCTGCACCTGAGGCAGAGGGTAACCTGGATGTAAATAAAGGGAAACACGAAGCTCATTCAGTTTGGCGAGGATGGGCTCATAACGCGGGTCGTCGACAAATACGTGATCGGGGCGCCCGAGCAGTATTGCACCAATAAAGCCAAGCTCCTTCACCGCGCGTTCCAACTCCTCGGCGGCAGCTTCCGGGTGCTGCCAGGGAAGCGACGCAAATGCTCCGAAGCGCGACGGATTTGTTCGCACAGCTATCGCCAGCCTATTGTTTGCATTTCGCGTAAGTAGAATCTGTTGATCTACAGGAGCGTCTTGGGGTGGGTTGCTGCAGGAGAGTACCTGCATGTCGATGCCGTGTTTATCCATTTCGGCGATCCGTCCCGCGCCCGCGTCAGCTGCGAGTTTGGCTGTGACCCGAAAATCTATCGCCATGGGACGCTTGTCGTCTCCATCTTCAAGATCGCCCCGGAAACTGGTACCGACCTCGTTGAAATAAGCAGCATCAGACTGTTGTTTCTGCTGCCCTGCTTCTAATAAATCCTGATCAGTCGTGTGCTCTTCGACGCAGATGATCTTTATCTTTGTGTTCACAATTCTCTCGATTCCTTCAACCCACTTAGCTCGCACCTCACGGTTTCTTGATCAAGCCTAAAGTGGATGTAAAATAAAACTGCATCCATGCCACTACAAGATTGATCCCGGCAGCTGATGTAGAGTTGCTTGCGCGGACCCATTTGGAGTCTTACCCCGTGGACGAAGCACTGCACACTGCTTCCCAGAGGCTTAGAGCAAGCCGGTTGACACGATGGTCGCTAAGCATCTCATGATCTCGCTAGTGGTTGCCCACGCGGAGTGGTTCGTTCGATGCCGGCATCCAAAGACAACATTGAAGTAGGGTCTCTAAAAGCAACTGAAGAGTATGCATGTGACAATCAATATACCAGTGCTTTCTTCCAACAACCTCTTTTGACACTCAGTTGCACGAACTTAGAAGCAGCAGATAGTCCGTCAACCAGCCTGTTGTAAGCACCACACCATACTTATGGCCCGTTTCGCTGAACCCATGTCGCGCCTGATCGAAGAGCTCCGCAAGCTCCCGGGGGTCGGCACCCGCACCGCCCAGCGGCTGGCCTTCCACGTCCTCCGCTCCCCCGCTGCCGACGCCGAATCACTCGCCCACGCCATTCGTGAGCTTAAACTCCACCTACGCCTTTGTTCGGTCTGCAATAACATCACCGACGTTGATCCCTGTAGCTATTGCACCAGCCCCACCCGCAATCAGCGCCTCATCTGCGTTCTCGAAGAGCCGACCAACATCGCTTCCATCGAGAAGACGCGCTCCTACAACGGCGTCTTCCACATTCTCCATGGCACGCTCTCGCCCATCGGCGGCGTCGGTCCGGAGCAGCTCCGCATCGCCAACCTCCTCACCCGTGTCACCGACCCGGCGAACGCCCCGAACGAGATCATCCTCGCCCTTTCGCCCACTACTGAGGGCGAAGCAACCGCCCACTTCCTCTCCACTGAACTACGCCGCGTCAATCCCACCCTAAAAATCACACGTATCGCCACGGGCGTCCCCGCCGGCTCCGACATCGAGTACGCAGACGAGATCACCATGACCCGCGCAATGGAAGGCCGCAGAGACTTCTAACCGGCGTTTGCAACGCCAACGCTATGTGGCCCTACTACTTCCCTTTGTCGTGACGATCTCCACTCGCGACATAGACAACGTTCCAAACACTTGAGAGTAGGATCGATTTAGATACATCGAATGCGGAGAGGACCATGCACCGACAAGCACATCGATCGCCGAGTGCCGCAGATGAGGAACAGAAACGATGCTGATCCCTTCAATTGACTTGATGGGCGGGCAGATCGTGCAGCTAGTGCAAGGCGAAAAGCTGAAGCTGGCGTTTGACGACTTTGAGTATTGGATTGGACGTTTCCAGAAGTACCCCATGGTGCAGCTGATCGATCTCGACGCGGCGATGCGGCAGGGTGAGAACCGCTCGCTGATCGAGATGATCTGCAAGCGGCTGCCGTGTCAGGTGGGCGGCGGGCTGCGAACGGCTGAAGATGGGCAGGCGCTGCTGAATGCCGGGGCAAAGCGGGTGATCTATGGATCGAGTCTCTTCGGCGCGTCGGGCGTCAACAAGGCCTTCGCTGCGGGGCTGGAAAGGGCACTTGGCGAGGACGCGCTCGTGTTTTCGGTCGACACCAAGGGCGGCAAGGTGGCGGTGAAGGGATGGAAGGAGGCGGTCGACCTAACTCCCGAAGAGGCGGTCACGTGGCTCGAAGACTTCTGCGCAGCCTTCCTCTATACCCACGTCGACACTGAGGGAACGATGGCCGGCTTTCCCATGGATATAGCGGCGGTGCTGCGGGCCACTACCGGGCGGCAGCTTATCGTCGCGGGAGGTATTAAGGAGAGGACCGAGGTCGATGCGCTGGAAGCGATGGGCGTCGACGCGGTGGCGGGGATGGCGGTCTACTCGGGAGCGATGGAGGCTTAGCTGTCGCGACGGTAGAGCAAGTTCTTCATGGCCGCCCGGCGAGCCTCGTTCGCCTCGGCAGCGGATTTGCGCTCGTCGGCGTCCATGCTCTGCTTGCCTGCGGATTCGTTGGCTTCTGGCGCACTGCACTCGGGGCAGCGATTCGCAAAGCCGGGCTTGTCAGGCTTCAGCTCGAACTCTTCAGAGCAGACAACACAGGTCTTGATCGGGAACGCCATACCTAACCTATAGTACGACTCGATGAAGAGTGCCGGAGCAGCCCGAAGCCGCTCCGGCAACTTGCGCGCTAAGCCGCTGCAGCCTGGGCGACCGCTGGCTCGAACTCACCGAGCAACTCAGGGAGCGTCTTCTTCCCCATGTCCACCGCGGCCGTTCCGCCTGTGAGGACAACCGTCATGTCCGTGATGCCGATAAATCCGAACACCTGCTTCAGGTAGCTGCTGGCCACGTTGTAGCTTTCGGCTGGCGCGCCCGGTGTGTATGTTCCGCCGGAAGCAAGCAGGACCGTCGCCTTCTTGCCCTTCACAAGTCCTTCGTAGGTGGGCGTTACGGTGACGCCGATGCGAACGATGTGATCGATGTATGCCTTCAGGTTGGCCGGAATGGAGAAGTTATACATCGCTGTGCCGATCACGAAGTGGTCAGCCGCCATCAGCTCGGCTACCAGTTCATTTGAGATCGCAAGCGCCTGCTTCATCTCTGGCGAGTGCTTCTCTGCAGGACTGTAAGCGCCCATGATCCACGGCAGATCGATGAACGGCAGGGTCGTCTTCGTCAGATCGCGGACGACGACGGTGCCACCCGCATGCTGGGCCTTCCAGTCTTCGATAAATTTTGCGGTGAGTTTGCGGGAGACGGAATAATCTCCACGTGGGCTTGTTTCGATAGCGAGCAAGCTAGGCATCAGTAGACCTCTTGAGTTCGGTTGAAGGAGGGTTTGCCTGATCAGTAATATCGATCGGCGTGTGGGGGCAGGAGATCGCAGTGGAACGCAGGCATCTACGAGCTGGTTCAGGCCTCGGAGGATAGGGGCGTTGCCCGTAGGATACCGGCAAAGGATGAACGGAAGCGCAGGAAGACGAGTATCCAAAGGATCGTCGCCAAAATGCCGGGTGGAAGGCCAGCAGGGTCCATCAGGCCATGATAGAGCAGGATGTTTACCAGCACGGGCGCGAGCAGAACCAACGCCAAAGGCACAAAGCGACCCGCGAGCAGCAACACCCCGGCAACAACCTGAAGAAGAAACACCGGAACCATGTAATTCGAAGTGGACAACACGGTAAAGTATTGGACAGCCAGGGGCGATGCCGGTGGCGGCTGATGGATGAAGTGCAGAAACCCATTCAACCCAAAGACAGTAAACATTAGCCCTAAAAGGTAGCGCGCGATTGTAGAAGCCAGGTTCATGTAGTGCTCCTCCCTGCATCACCTGCCACTCGGCAACAGATGTCGGACTTAGTAGACCACACAGTTGCGTACAAAGCAACAAGTGTTGGGCGTTACACTTAGAACATGGCCGTGCAAGTTATAGACGATCCGGTGTACCTCGACCCGCGTGTCCGGCGAACCCGGCAGATGCTGGTACGGGCACTGGAGGAACTGCTGAGCCAAAAGCCATTCGAGAACATCTCAGTCGGCGACATCGCGGAGGCTGCGACTCTGAACCGGGCCACCTTCTACGCACATTTTGTCGACAAATTTGATCTGCTTGAAGACATGGTGGCGGCACGCTTCCAGGACCTTCTGGCGCGGCGCGGAGTCGTTTTTGATGGGACGTGCGGCTCCGCCATCTATGGCATTGCGCTAGCCGTCTGTGACTTCCTTGCCGGCCTGCCTTTTTGTTCGGCGCAGCGACAGGTTGAACAACATATGGAGCTGACGATGGTCAAGATCGTTCGCGGGATGATCGAAGAGGGTCTTCGACGCCATGCGGTCACCGGTGCCCAGTCGCTGGAGATGATCGCCGCGGCACTGGCGGGCGCGATCTATGCCTCAGCCAAACAATGGGTCCGCATGACAGATCGTCGCAGTGCGGAAGAAGCCGCAACGTCCATCACCCAAATCCTTGCGCCCATCCTGGCATCCTGATTATCAGGCAAGGAGCTCAGTTGCCGCCGTCATCCCCGCCGCCCGCGATCGCATAGTACCCCTTCCGTGCCTGCACCTTCTGATCCTTGGCGCAGGCGATGTTCAGCTTGCGGAAGGTGCCGTCGGCCTTGAGGTTCGTCGGGGTATAGCTCGCGAGATACTGTGTCCGTAGCTCATCCTGGATCTGGTCGAAGGCATCTTCGAGCTTGCGACCATTGTTGCCCACGTCGATCACGCGACCGCCCGTGTCAGTAGCGAGCCGGCGCATGTCCATGTCGCCTGAGTAACCCATACCGAAGCCTCCGTAGAAGCCGCGGTCGGCAATAAGGATGACATAGACGATAGCATTGGCTTTCTGAGCGGCCTCGACGGCGGTCTTGAGCGTCTCCTGCGATCCCTGGTCACCGCCGTCCGTGAGTAGAACGAGGATCTTGCGACCGGCTTCTGACCGGAGCTTATCGTGCGCCGCAAGGTAGACAGCATCATAGAGCAGCGTTCCGCGCGCCGCGCCGTGGCCGGTGACCGAGCCTGTGCCCGCGCCGGTGTTGATCGAAGCCTTGTTGATGGCGCGACGAATCTCTCCCGCATTGTTGGTGTAATCAGCGAGCAGATCCACGTTGATATCGAACGAGATCAGGAAGGCCTCGTCTTTGGTCGTCAGCACCTCCTTGAGGAAGCGCGCGCCCGCCTCCTGCTCCAGCGGAAGGACGTTCTGCTGCGAGCCGGAGGTGTCGAGCAGGATACCGATCGTCAGCGGCAGGTTCTTCTCCTGCGTAAAGTTCTTGATCTTCTGCGGAGCTTTGTCCTCTTCGATGGAGCAATCGCTCTTGTGGAGGTTGGTGATGTAGCCGCCCTTGTCACGCACCGAGAAGTAGACGTTGACGAGATTGACGTTCACCTTCAGGGTCTGGGTGTCCTCGTTGATAGCCTCGGGCGCGGCGGTGCTGGCGGGGGGCGGCCCACCGGGCGAGGGGGCCTCTTGCGCACGAAGCAGGGGCGAGAGGGCGAAGGTGAGGGCGGCGAGAGCGAATGCCTGGAAGCGCATAGTTCATTAGACGACGAACAGGCCCGCTGAGTCAGCAGTGGCGTGTGACAGGCGATGTACGAATGAAAATGGGGCGGTTACCGGCAGTGTCGCGCAGATGCGGGCACCGAGTGGAGCGTCCGCAGCGTCCTACAGCTAGCTGATATTCTCAAGATTGAGACCGGCAGGACTTGGAAGATGGAGAAGTGGCGCGTGAATCGTAGCGTATGGGCAGGAACATTGACGTGCATGATGCTGGCGCAGGCCGCTGGATCGGGTGCCGGCGCGCAGTCGGCCGCTCCAGCCCAGCAGCAGGCGATCCCCGACGCGCCTAAGCCACAGGCCCTGCCCATTGGCCCGATTGCACCCGGGATTGGCGCCACGCCCACTTCTACCGGTGATATTCCGACGGCAGCGGACGGCCAGGGTGCCCCGGGAACGTCGCTGCCGTCCACTCCGACGGCAATTGGTGTGCATGACGACGACGGTGAAGCTCCAGAGCTTCCGGCTGCGGGGGAGGCGTCGAAGGTGTTCACGATTCGCGGTGCCGGCGTGAACTTTGTCGAGGTGCCGTTTACCGTCAAGGACAAAAAAGGAGTGCTCGTACCAGGGATTACGTGGCGCGACGTGCGCGTCTACGAGAACGGCCCGCGCCAACGGCTTGCACTTTTTACCGTCGATCCATTCCCGCTCTCGGTCGCCTTGGTCATCGATCAATCCATGACACACGATGAGATGACCAAGGTAAATAACGCGCTCGGAGCACTGCAGGGGGCATTTAGCAACTATGACGAAGTTGCGGTCTTCACCTATAACAACGGGCCTCAGCAGCAGACGGAGTTTACCGGTGGACAGAGCGCACGGCTAAACGCGACGCTCGAGCGTTCTAAGCGTCAGGGCCGCGATGCGCTGATGGCGGGTTCGTTGGAAGGGCCCATGTCCCAGACGAACAACATTAATAACCAGGTCTTCGACCCGAACACAGCTCCGGTCCGCAACAGCGCGGGTCTAATTCTGAATGCGCCCCGCGATGTGCATACGTTGAACGACGCCATTTTGGCCGCCGCGCAAGCGACCACCAAAGTGGGGCCTGGACGGCGTCGGATCGTCTACGTGATCGGCGATGGCAAAGAGTACGGCAGCACGGCGAAGACGAAGGACGTCATCAAGTACTTGCAAACAAATAAAATCGCCGTGTACGCCACGTTGATTGGCGATTTCAAGATCCCGTACACAGGCTTTATCGATCGCATCCACCTCCCGTTCCAGATGCGGGACGACATCCTGCCGGTTTACGTCGGCGCGACGGGTGGTCAGCTTGACGCCGAGTTCCGCACGCCCGGTATCGCGCGCAGCTTCTCGAAGATCGCCGAAGAGGTACGGACGCAGTACACCATCGGCTACTACTCGCGTGAGCCGTTCGTCGACGGCAAGTACCGCAAGCTGGAGGTCAAGGTCCTTCGCCCTAACCTGACCGTGATCGCCAAGGAGGGCTACTACCCGACGGCGGAGAGTGTGACCTCCCACGTTGTGAAGACGCCGTAGGTACGGATTGTACGTTCCTCAAAATGTGCTGCTAGCGGTTGCGTCGGCCTTCGCCTGGGGCGGGGGCGACTTCTCCGGCGGCATGGGGGTGCGATCGGTTGGAGGCGGCGTGACGGGCGCGCTGCGGGTGGTCCTTCTTAGCCACCTGACCAGCTTGATCGTTTTGTTGATTGCGGGCTCGGCTCTGCGGATGACCGCTCCCCATGGTGCAGTCCTGGCATGGGGGCTTGCGGCGGGGGTTGCCGGATGTATCTCGATCACGGCGTTCTATGTTGCGCTTTCACGAGGAGCGATGGGTGGAGCGGCGGCAGTCAGCGGTCTGCTAGCGGCGGCGATCCCTGCTGTGGTGTCGGCTTGGGCTGAGGGAAGCCCCGGCATGGTGCGATCCGCCGGCTTTGCGGTCGCCGGGGTTGCCATTTGGTTGATCGCCGCCAGCGACAGCACGGCAAAGCAGGATCTACTAGCGATGAGCCTAGCCGTTGGCGCGGGTGCCGGGTTTGGACTCTACTTTGTCGCGCTTAAGATGGCGAGCTCAGCAGGACCGGTGTGGGCCATGGCCTCAGCGCGTATGGGAAGTCTGACAACGTGCGCGTTGCTGATGGCGAGCCTGCGGCTGCATGGGACTTCCCTGTCGACGAAGGTCACCCGAGCAACCGTAGGCTTGATACTCATGACTGCCCTACTCGATACGTCAGGCAATATGCTCTTCGTAGCCGCCACGCGCACAGGCCGTTTGGATGTGGCGGCGGTGCTTGCCTCCATGTACCCGGCGGGAACGATCTTGCTTGCGGGCTGGGTTCTCCGCGAACGTCCAACACGGCGTCAAGGATGGGGGATGGCTGTGGCTGCGATCGCAGTGGTGATGATCACACT
>CAXTUR010000017.1:16598-33457 GCA_964247455.1 uncultured Acidobacteriaceae bacterium
TTCCCGCCAAACAGAACAAGCACAACTACTGCAATCACGATGAGATGTGTCGGTGTAAAAAGTTCGCCCATATAAGATCTCCCTGCGGGTGCGCGAACAAGTCGCCACACTCAAACATTGTCGCACACGCGCTTATCTACAAGTACGATGCCGGGTACGCGCCGGACGTGCCCTCCGGCGATATATCCTGAAGGGAGACGACGCCGAGCGGCGAATGGTCGACGGGAGAATGCGGTTGCGAATAGGGTTTGGCAAGAAGGCGGCTTTGGCCGTGCGGGGCATGATCGTGGTGGGCGCGCTGACCACAGGCACGATGGCGATGGCGCAGAACAAGCTGGGACCGGCAGCTCCCGTAAGCTACGACAACCGTTACGAGGTCTACGGCGGCATCAACTTCATGAACTTCCAGGCCGGTCAGACCCTGCCGAAGCGGATGAACTTTGCGGGCGGTGAGGTAATGGGCACCTACTGGCTGACGAAGAAGATCGGGTTGGGCCTCGATTACCGCGGAGAAGCGGGCACCACTCCCGTTCTGCCGAACCCGTTTGTCAACAATCGTCCCTTGGTCTACATGAACATGCTGATGGCCGGCGGCCAGTACCGCGGGCCGAAGAACCGCTACGCCGCCATCGACTACCATGCATTCTTTGGCGCGTCAGACGGTGTCTTCACGTACAGCACGGCACACGTTCCGACAGGATCGTACAATTTGCTCGGGCTCTACACCGATCGCACCAAGCCGATCGGGGCAGTTGGCGGCAGCATCGACTTCAACCGGTCTAAGAACTTCGCCGTGCGCCTGCAGCCGGACCTGATCTTCGAGCACTTCGGTACCGAGACGCGCGAGTTCTTCTCCATCTCGGCGGGCATCGTCTATCGAATCGGCAAACGGTAAAGTCATAACATCGATAAAGGCGAATGACACCAATCTGAGAACAATCCGTATTAATCGGTGTCATCCGCGCTCATCGGTGCTAAGTCTTAGGTCCAGCTGTTTCCATTGCCCTGCTGGAGGAACTCGGCCGAAACAGGGTTCTCGTAGACTGAGTAATCGCGCGTGACGACGGTGATCCCGGACGACGAGACGAAGTAGTTCTTCTTATCTTCGTTCTGGTCGTAACCGATCACCGTTCCATCAGGGATATGGACATCGCGGTCGATGATGGCGTGCCGGATGCGGCAGTGCCGCCCAACGTTGACGTGCGAAAAGATGATGCTCGAATCGACATCCGCGTAGGAGTTCACCCGCACATCCTGCGAGAGCACTGAGTTCCGGACCACGGCACCCGAGACGATTGAGCCAGACGCGATGATCGAATTGATCGCCATGCCCGTACGGCCCGGTTCGCCGAAGACGAACTTTGCGGGCGGATATTGGTAGGCACGGGTCCGCATCGGCCAGGCCTTGTCGTAGAGGTTGAACGTCGGCGTGACGCCAGCCACATCCATATTGGCCTCGTAGTAGGCTTCGAGCGTACCGACATCGCGCCAGTAGAGCGCTTTCTGCTTGTTTTCGTCCACGAAGTTGTAAGCCATCATCTTGTAGCGGCCCAGCAGGTTGGGCAGGATGTTGTGGCCGAAGTCGTGCTTGGAACTGGGGTCTTCCGCATCCTTCATCAGCTCGGGCAGCAGCACGTCGGTGTTGAAGATGTAGATGCCCATCGACGCGTCGACCATGTCCGGCATAAAGGGCGAACGCATCTTGGTCTCTTTCGGCTTTTCCTCGAAGCCAGTCACCTCACCGTTTCGCGCCACCTCAACCACACCGAAGGACGAGACCTCGTGCGGCGGGATAGGCAACGTAGCCAGCGTCACGTCCGCGCCGCTTTCGCAGTGCTGCTGGATCATCAAGGCGTAGTTCATCTTGTAGATGTGGTCGCCCGAGAGGATGATGACGTACTTGGGCTCTTCCGCGCCGATCGAGTAGATGTTTTGATAGACCGCGTCGGCGGTGCCGCTGTACCAGTTCTTGCTGACGCGCTGCATGGGGGGCAGAATCTCGATGAACTCGCCCAGTTCGTTAGCGACCACCGGTCCCCAACCCTCGCGAATGTGCCGGTTGAGCGATAGTGCCTTGTACTGGGTGAGGATGTAGACGTGGCGCAGGCCGGAGTTGATACAGTTCGAGAGCGTGATATCGATAATGCGGTATTGACCGGCGAAGGGGACTGCGGGCTTGGCCCTGTCGCGCGTTAGAGGAAAAAGTCGTTCACCGGCACCACCGGCAAGCAGGACGCCAAGCGTGTCTCTCATTGCAGAATCCTCGTGCGGTCAGTTGGTCCGGGACGGAAGAACCATGTCTCGCTCGCAGAACGCGAGTTTACCACGCGCACCGGCGCAGTTTCATGTCAGCCGATCAAGCGGTCGCTAGCCTTCAGACGACTGCTCCTCGGCACTGTCCGAGGCGGCGATCCGCAGCGACTTGAGGAAGTTGAGGTCGGTCGAGGTAAACGGCCCGTCGACACGCTCCTCGGCTTGCTCGGTCGCGTCGGCTGACTGGAGATCGACCTCATTCAACCCAATCGTCGCTTCAAGCATCAGGAGCACGTCGAAGCCCTGCTCGCGGATATTCTTCACCACGCCCGCAATATGCTCAGACTCAGAGACCGACTCGTGAATCGCTTCGCCAAGTTTCTGAATGAGTTTCTTTACGTTTTGATTCAACGCCACCTCCGGAAGGTCCTTGGCCGTGCAAAGGGTAGACCGCATCGGGTATTCCCACTGAAGGCAGGAACGGCATTGCGGGAGCTGAAGATCAGCCTGTAATGAACAGAATATACGCCCAAGTGGCCGACTACAACAGCCTGCGCCGATGAGCGGTTTAGACGACCGTGTGGTGATCCGACCATGCGGCTTCCAGAGTGTGCGCCAACTCCTCCACGGGTGCCACGCGCTTGGTGCCAAAGACCAGGAAACCCGCAGCCGCCGCGCACACGCCGCCGACTATCAGTAGAACCTTCTTCATCACAGCCTCCTTGTAAGAGCAATATGCGGCTAGGATGCGGTTGACAGGTTGAGAGTTCCTCTCCGGAGTGCTGAAGGCACGCAGAAAACCGTTACACTGCCGATATGGATACGGTCCGCTTCGGAAGAGCGCTAGGTGTTGGGGCGCGTGAGGCAGCGAAAGCCTTGCTGGCCGCGGCTGATGCGGCGGCGGCCTCCCCGAAGCCTGCGTCAGCGACTGAGCCAAGCTCGGCCACTAAGCCACGCACCGCTGCCGGAAAAGCGGTCCATGCCGTCGAACAGCTTCGCGAGACTCAAGCCGGGATAGCTCGGGGCAGTCGCCGCTTCGGTGAAGCAGCATGGCGCCCGTTTGTTCGGTTGGGAGGCGTCTTGTGGCTGGAGCTGACCGGCGTCTTCTTCGGCCTCTTTGTACTGTTTGCTGGCAGCAATGCGTGGAAGCTCCGCGCCAACCTCCATGAGACGACCACCAACCACACCGAGCACCAACATCTACTTTGGTCGTTCGCCGTGACCGTCCTTTTTGGTTACTTCTGCGTGAGCAGCTTTCTGCGCGCGAACCGCCGCAGCCGTGGACGCTAGCCGGGGGAGACTCTTCCCGCCTCCCGAACGTCATACCAAAGATGAAGAGGCTATACCTTCTGGCGGCGTTGACCCTGAGCTCTTCGTTCATAAACGCCGAAGCCCCTCCGATGCGCATTCCCCCGCTGCGAGGCGAGACCTTTGCGGGCGAGACAGTCTCGCTACCCGGCGCGCTGCATGGTGGACCCGGCATCCTGGTGATCGGCTTCACGCAGGCCTCGCGCGACGCGGTCACGCAGTGGGGCACATGGCTGGCAAACGGAAGCGCCGCGTTGAATATCGCCTATTTCGAGATGCCGGTGCTCGCCTCCGTGCCGAAGCTCCTGCGCGGCTTTGTCACGGGACGGATCAAGGTTGCGGTCGCCGATCTCGCGAAGCCGCACTTCCTGCCAGTGCTGGATCATGAAGCCGAATGGCGCACCGTCGCGCACTATGCCGCCGCGGACGACGCCTATGTTTTATTAATCGACGGCGACGGGTATGTCCGTTGGCAGACCCATGGCGCTCCCACCGACGGCACGCTCGCGGCGCTCACGCAAGGTCTTGCGGCGGCGCATGGCAGATAGAACGTCTCCTTCACTGCATTTGCTGTCAAAATGGAGAGGACGCACCACGCGCACGAGGTTCCCGCTTCATGGCTGAGATCGCCGCAACGCTTCATAAAACCGCCCTCAATGGATCGCATCGCGCCGCCAAGGCCAAGATGGTCGACTTCGGGGGCTGGGACATGCCGGTCGAATACTCCGGCCTGATCGCCGAGCATATGGCCGTTCGCACCGCCGTCGGTCTCTTCGATGTCTCGCATATGGGCGACATTCAACTTCGCGGACCCGGTTCGCTGGCGGCGGTCAACGAGCTTTGCATGAACGACGCGTCCAAGCTCCAGGTTGGGCAGGCACATTACTCGGCCATGCTTTATCCCAACGGCACGTTTGTGGACGATGTGGTCGTCCACAAACTCTCCGACAACGATTACCTGATCGTCATCAACGCCGGTACGCGCGAAAAGGACATCGAGTGGGTGCGCAAGACCGTCGGGCACATGCCGAGCGTCCACATCAACGATTTCTCCGACCACTACTCCCAGCTGGCTATCCAGGGACCACTGGCTGAGAAGACGCTCCAGAAGCTTACCTCCGTCGACTTGAGCGCCATTAAGAATTATTGGTTCACGTGGGGCAAGGTCGCGGGTCTCTACAACGTGCTGATCGCCCGCACCGGCTACACGGGCGAGGACGGCTTCGAGATCTACATCCCCTCAGACGAGCCCACCAGCGGCCGCGTCTGGGATGAGGTACTCGCCGCCGGAGCGGAGTTCGGCATCGTGCCCTGCGGCCTGGGCGCGCGCAACACGCTGCGGCTTGAGTCCGCGATGGCGCTGTACGGCCACGAGATCTCCGACACCATCAACGTCTTCGAGGCCAACCTGGGCCGCTACGCCAAGCTCGACAAGCCGTCGTTCGTCGGTCGCGACGCGCTGTTAGCCATTCAGGCCGAAGGAGGCCCGAAGCGCAAGCTCGTCGGGCTAGTGATGCTCGAACGCGGCATAGCCCGCGACGGCTATCCGGTCACCAACGCGGCGGGCAAGGTCATCGGCGAGGTCACCAGCGGCTCCCCTGCGCCGTTCCTCAAGAAGAACATTGCCCTCGCCTACGTCCCCGTGCAGTACGCCGTAGTGGACGAAGAGGTCGCGGTGCAGATTCGGGGCCAGCAGGTCAAAGCAAAGGTGGTCTCTTTACCGTTCTACAAACGCCCGAAGAAGACGACCTAGCGACAGCATCTACACTTGAACAGGAGACGGAATGGCCTACCCAGCGGAGTACCGCTACACCAAACAGCACGAGTGGATCGACATCGCGGGCACGACCGGCACCGTCGGCATCACGGACTACGCGCAGAGCACCCTCGGCGACATCGTTTTCGTCGAGCTGCCGAAGATCGGCGCGGAGGTCCAGGCTGGCAGCACCTTCGGCTCCGTCGAGTCCGTAAAGGCCGTCTCCGACCTCTATGCTCCCCTGACCGGCACCGTGACGGAGATTAACGAAGACCTCGGCTCCGCGCCCGAGACCATCAATACCGACGCCAACACCACCTGGATCATGAAGGTCGAGCTCGCCGACCCTACCGCGATCGACGGCCTGCTCTCCGCCGCCGATTACGAGACCTTCATCGCCGAGGAAACCGGACACTAACTATGCGCTACCTGCCCAAATCCCCCTCTGACCGTACCGAGATGCTCGCCGAGATTGGCGTAGGCTCCATTGACGACCTCTTCGCTACCATCCCGGCCGAGTACCAGCTCAAGCGAGACCTCGACATTCCGCGCCAGCACGGCGAGTCCGAGATCGTCGCCCGCTTCCGCGCCTACTCCGAAGACAACGCCACCGGCTACGCCAGCTTTCTCGGCGCGGGTGTCTACCGGCACTACCGCCCGGTCATCATCGACTCGCTCGTCCAGCGTGGCGAGTTCCTTACCAGCTACACTCCCTACCAGCCGGAGATCGCCCAGGGCACCCTTCAGGCCATGTTCGAGTTCCAGACGATGATCTGTGAGCTAACTGGCATGGAGATCGCCAACGCCTCCATGTACGACGGTTCGACAGGAGCCGCGGAGGCGATCATGATGGCCGTCCGCGTCACCGGGCGCGACAACGCCGTCATCGCCCGCACCGTCCATCCGGAGTACCGCGAGGTCATCCGCACCTACGCCCAGCACCAGCAGATCCCGATCACGGAAGTTTCGTACGAACAGAACGGCCGCATCGACCTGGCCGCGCTCGACGCCGCCATCACCACCGACACCGCCTGCGTCCTGATCCAGTCGCCCAACTTCTTCGGCACCATCGAGGACGTTGCCACCATCGCCGAGATCGCCCACGCTAAGGGCGCGCTGCTCATCGTTTCAATAGCGGAAGCGATTTCGCTTGGAATTGTGAAGCCGCCCGCCGAGGCAGACATCGTCTCGCTCGAAGCCCAAAGCTACGGCGTGGCCATCGGCTTCGGTGGCCCGTACTGCGGTGTCCTTGCTTGCAAGGAGAAGTTCCTTCGCCAGATGCCCGGCCGCCTCATCGGTGAGGCCCGCGACGCCAATGGCAAGCGCGGCTTCGTCCTCACCCTCTCCACCCGCGAACAGCACATCCGCCGCGAAAAGGCCACCTCCAACATCTGCACCAACCAGGCCCTCGTCGCGCTGATGACCACGATCTTCCTTACTGTCTACGGCAAGGAGGGCATGAAGGAGCTGGCCGAGCACAATCTCGCCAAGGCCGCCTACCTCAAGTCCGTCCTCGGCAAACAGGGCAAGGTCCTCTTCGACGGCGCGCCCCGCTTCCACGAGTTCGTCCTGGAAACCTCTGAAACCGCCGAGGAGACGAACGCGGCCCTGCTCCCGAACTGGGCCCGAACGCCAGCCTCTGGTGCGCCACCGAACTCACCACCCGCGTTCAGATGGACGCCGCTGCCGAAGCCCTCGCCACCATCCAAGCCGCTGTTCCCGAACTCGCCGGCGCTAGCCGCTAGCTGCTGCCCTTTGGTTGTCTTCCCACAGGGAATCTGCTTTTCGCTTTTCACTCTAAGAGAGGAGGGAACATGGACATCTCGGCCATCGACGGCGCCGAACTCTCCTCGGTCGAGTTCGTCCAAGACTTCCTCATCCTCAAGTTTGAAGGTCCTGCGCTGACCCTCTACACCTGGCCAGAGGTCTTCCGCGAGGAAGGCTCCTACGCCTTTGGCGAGCCGGAGTACCGCAACTGGCTATGCTCGCTGATTGGGGAGACGGTCAAGGCTTGCACCCTCGAAGAAAGTCTCGCACTTGAGATCGAGTTTGAAAGCGGCGTGATCCTGCGGGCGTCCCTCCGCGAAGAAGACTTGGACGCACCCGAAGCAGGCGAATACTTCCCTACCGGCGACCCCGGCGAAACACCCATAGAGTTTTAGCGAAAGAAGGCAAAGCATGGCGACAGCAACCCTCATCCACGAAGAAGTCGAGACAGCAGCTAAGTTCCAAGGAACCCCGAAGAAGGCCACCACCCACGTCAACCAGAACGAGGGCTTAATCTTCGAGAAGTCCTCCCCCGGCAAGAAGGCCTATCGGCTCGCCGAGCTCGACGTGCCCGCCATCGATGCCGCGGCGCTCCTCGGCGACGCTGTTCGCACCGATCTCGGCGTGATGCCCGAGCTCTCGGAGATCGAGATCGTTCGCCATTTTACGCGCCTGTCTACCTGGAACTACGCGATCGACCTCGGCATGTACCCGCTTGGCTCCTGCACGATGAAGTATAACGGCCGCGTCAACGAGGCCGTCGCGCGCTTCGAAGGCCTCGCCGATGCCCACCCCTACCAGCCCGAATTCCTTTCGCAAGGCTGCCTGCAGATCATGAGGACGCTGCAAGACGCGCTTATCGAGATCACCGGCATGGACGCCATCACGCTCCAACCGGCAGCCGGGGCGCACGGGGAGTTCACCGGCATCCTCCTCGTCCGCGCCTACCACGAGAGCCGCGGCAACGCCCGCAAGAAGATCATCGTCCCCGACTCCGCGCACGGAACAAACCCCGCCACAGCGGTCGTCTGCGGCTATCAAGTTGCCAACCTCAAGTCCAACCCGCAGGGCATGGTCGACCTCGCCGAGCTCGAGCGCCTGGTCGATGAAGACACCGCGGCGCTAATGCTCACCAACCCCTCGACCATCGGCGTCTTCGAGTCCGACATCCACAAGATCGCCGACATCCTCCACGCCAAGGGCGCGCTGCTCTATATGGACGGAGCGAATATGAACGCCCTCGTTGGCAAGACGCGCCCCGGCGACTTTGGCGTCGATGTGATGCACCTGAACCTCCACAAGACCTTCTCCACCCCGCACGGGGGCGGCGGCCCCGGCTCCGGTCCGGTGGCCTGCAAAAAGATCCTTGAGCCGTTCCTCCCCGCGCCCGTCGTCGTCCGGCGCAAGGACGGCCTGCTCGGCTTCAACTACGACCGTCCGCAGACCGTCGGCCGCGTCCGGATGTTCTACGGCAACTTCGGCATGTTCGTCCGCGCGCTGGCCTATATCCTGGCTAACGGTCCCGACGGCCTGCGTCAGACCACCGAAGACGCCGTCCTCAACGCCAACTACATCCGCGCCAAGCTCGAAGGCACCTTTGAGCTGCCCTACACCACCTGCACCCTCCACGAAGTTGTCTTCTCCGACAAGCTGCAGGTCAAGAACGGCGTTAAGACCGGCGACATGGGCAAGCGCCTGATCGACTACGGCTTCCACGCCTACACGACCAGCTTCCCGATGATCGTCTCCGGCGCGATGATGATCGAGCCGACCGAGAGCGAGAGCCGCGAAGAGCTCGACCTGCTCATCGACGCGCTCCAGCAGATCGCCCGCGAGGCCGCCGAAAACCCGGAGCTCGTTCGGTCCGCACCGCACTCCACACGGCTGCAGCGCCTTGATGAAACCGCCGCCGCCCGCAAGCCCGTCCTCCGCTGGAAGGCTCCGCCCGCAGCGACGCCTCTGGTCGTGGATTCAGCCGCAAAGGAGTGGTAAGCGAGCTTCAAACAGTATGGCGCGAGGGCATCCAAGCACCTCGCGCCATACTGTTTAAGCTGCAGCTATTTGGCTTTGATGGTGACGTACTCGTCCGTCTTCTCCCACTTGATGTGCATTTCAGTCTCCGAGCCCTTGGTGTTTTCGAAGTCGATGGTCATGTTCTCTATGGGCGTTCCGGCGGTCTTCGCAGTCAGCGGGGTGCGCCCGAGGTCCTGCTTCTCGTCGTAGTCCGTGCCCCACTGGCCTGTCTGCTTGTTGATGATGAGCAGCCAACCAGCTTGCGCTGGCATAGTGTAGACCGTGTAAGTCCCTGCGGGCACGTTGAGCGTGCCGATCGTCAGGTTTGTGGCTGTCTTCAGTGTCGTGGCCGGGTTCGCTCCGGTGCGCCAGACCTTGTCATACGGAACCAGACCACCCATGACTACGCGACCCCGCATCCGTGGCGAGTTGTAGGCGATATCGACCTCTTTGCCGCCGAGCGAAACTTTGGCTTGGGCAGCGGGGCTGGGGAGAGGCTTAGAAGAGTCAGACTTCATCTCCATGCCTCCCATCTGAGCATACGAGCTGGCGGCGAGAACAACAGTACAGGCGAGCGAGGAGGCGGTACGGGCGAAGATCATCGAGGGAGAGCTCTCTTTCAAGATAAGGTTGGTGCAAGGATCATGCTACGCTTAAAGGAGGCACCCGTAGCTCAGCTGGATAGAGCGGCAGCCTCCGAAGCTGTAGGTCAGAAGTTCGAATCTTCTCGGGTGCACCATCTTGGCAAGGTTAGCAACGAAGCGGCTCCGCAATGGCGCAGCCGCTTCGTTGTTTATGTAAAGCTCTAGAAGAAGAGTTTCGCCGCAATCTGAAGCTGACGCGGGCCATAAAGAATGTTGTTGGTGCTGGAAGCCGCGCCAAAGGCCGTTAAGCCCGTACCCGTAAATGGCACGATGCAGCCCTGGAGCGGCGCACCCACCGGGCCGGCTGTCTGCGTGTTGAGGTTGCAAGCCGGATTGGGCGTCATGGCTGTCGGCGCGGCGACGGTGCTGTACACGGAGTAGGTACCGTTCACCGCCGTCACAATGCGATGATTGACGACGTTGAACGCCTCCCCAATAAACTGCAGCTTGATGTTCTCGTGGATGGGGACATCGCGCGTGATCCGCATGTCCAGGTTGTTGAAGCCGGGACCGATGAGACTGTTGCGGCCGATAGTTGGTGGACGGCCTGTCGAAGCCAGGCCGGAACCAGAGTTGATCGCGCCACCATAGATGTTACCGCCCGAGCCGTAGCTGGTCGGACCACCGTTGTAAACCGTGCCCGACATCGAGGCGAAGATCGGCTGTCCAGCGGAGGCGATCTCTGTGCCCGAAAAAGAAAAGTCGTCCAGCAGGTGCTTGACCAGCTTGTTGCCCTCAAGGATACGCGGCTGGTAGACGAAGCTCATAACGAAGCGATTGCGCACGTCGATGTCCGAAAGCCCGTTCTCGTTTTTAATGTGGTTTGGATCGAGCGGGGTGTCGCCTCCGTAGAAGGTGCCATTGTTGCCGCCCACCTGCCCGGTGTCGCTGGCGTGCGACCACGTGTAGTTCGCCAGCAGCTCGAGACCGTTCTGGAACGGACGCCGAACGCTGACCGCGAGGGAGTTGTACCACGTGTTCGCGACCGAAAAGCCAGTGTTGAATGACTGAAGGCCGGGCACGATACGGTCGGATACAAGATAGACCGGAATCGTAAGCTGGTTGACAACATGGGCGCTAGTGTCGAGCACGTTATAGGTGCGCGAACCATGTGGCGTCTGGCCGACCAGGTTGGCGTCGACGAAGACTGGCAGCCTCATGCCGCGCGTGCCGACATAGCCGACCGAAAGCGCCATCTTTCCCGGCAACACTTGCTCTACGCCCAACTCGGCCTCCTGGGCATAGGGTGGGGCGAAGTTTGGATCAAGGCCGTGGAAGCTCTGCGCTCCCAGCGTGGTTGGACCGGAGATGGCTGGAGCCGTACCTCCGGCCGGATGCAGCGCGCTGGAGAGCGCCGGCCCCGTCGGCTGATACGGTACGTTCGGATACCGTAGCGCATTTGTCGGAACCGTATCGCACGCCGTCGGATTGGCGCGTTGGGCGCAACCAGTGTAGTTGTAGTTAACCTGGACGATGCCGTTCTCTACCCGCATCGCGTAGTAGGTGCTGCCCTGGTTCAAGGCTGAAAAGATGCCGTAGCCGCCACGCACTACCGTGCCGGTCTTCGGCTCCCAGCTAAAGCCAAGCCGTGGCTGGAAGCGGTTTACGTTCTTGATCGTGCTGCTATAGGTAGTCGAGACCGGCGGGAAGTTTGTGTTGTTCTTGATCGGCGAAGGTGTGAGCTGAATGTCGTACCGGAATCCGGCCGTCAGGTTGAAGTGCGGCGAGATCTTCCAGTTGTCCTCAATAAAGCCATCGAACATCTTCATGTAGAAGTCGTCCGCGCCGGCCCGGTTGCCGGTGTTAAGTTGATCGACCGTCTGCACAAAGCTAGTGTAGTGATACCCCGCGCCACGGTCTGTATCGCCAGGCTGCCCCTGAAACGAGTCCTGTGCCCAGTTTGCGAAGTTGATCGCGTTCGTCGATCCGCCATAGGAGTAAATGCCGCCGCCCTGAAACAGGTTGATCATGACCTCATGGACGATATTCGCGTCGCCGCCGGCTTTCAGCGTATGGTGTCCGCGCACGGTGGAGACCACGTCAGTGAACTGAATACGATGCTCATCGGGCTCGGCGACGCGAGGAAGCGCGTTCGGCATCCCGTAGGTCAACACTCCCAGACCGACGCTTGGACCCGAAGCGTTCGCACCCGCCGTCTCCAGGTCGCGGCCGTATTGGAAGTGAATCTGGTTGACGATGCGGCTCGTCAATTGCGTGGTCAGACCGGCGATCAGGAACCGCTCATGGTAGCTCGTCGGCCCGTTGGTGCTAGGCGAGCTGTTGGTGAACGTCGGCGCGGGGCTATAGCCGTAGGTTGAATCGAAGTCGGCGAAGTTGTAATCCACAAACGCGTCATTCTTTGAGTTCACATGCCAGTCGAGGCGGGGAAAGAAGAGATTCTGCTTCGCAAAACGCGACGGCGCGGCGGAGGACTGTCCCAGCAAAAACGTGATCGCGCTGGCGCATTGGGTCGAGTTGATCGTCGCCGGGCACTGTGTCGGCGAAATGACCGTCCCGGCCGAATTGCTCGCCGTCGGCGTCAACGTGATGTTGTTTGAGTTGGTGTACAGCGCACGTCCGACCCGGCGAAAACCGTCATACGTAAAAAAGTAAAAAAGGCGGTCCCTAAGGAACGGGCCACCTACCGAACCACCGAACTGCTGCTGCTGATGGATCGGCTGCGTCAGCAGGAATGAGTTGCCATTGTTATGCAGCGCCTGGAACTTGTTGTACGGATCGAGCGCGTTGAGCGTGGGGTAGCGCAGATCGTAGAAGGCATCGCCGTGGATCTTGTTCGTGCCCGACTTGGTGATGGCGTTGACCTGTCCGCCTGCCGCCTGGCCAAACTCCACCGAGTAGTTTGAAGTCTCCGCCTGGAACTCCTTGATGGAATCAAGTGAATACACATACGGCGCGCCCGAAGCACGGCCCCGCGCCTCCGAGAACAGCATCTGGTTGTTGTTGCCGCCGTCTACATAGTTCTGGTTGTAAAGGCCGCTGATGCCCCGGAAGCTGACCAGCCCCGATCCGCCGTCCTGCACCACGTTCGGCGTCAGCAGCACAAACGCGCTCCAGTTGCGGCTGTTGACGGGCAGGTTCCCAATCAGCTGTTGGTCGACCGTCTGCGAGACCTCGGTCTTTTCCGTATCGAGCAACGGGGAATCACTTGTCACCTGAACGTCCGTCGTAACGGATGCGGCAGGCAGCGTGGCGTCCACCGTCAGCAGCTCGCCCACGGTCAGCACCAGGTTCTTGCGATCGACCTTGCCGAACAGGCCGCCCCCTCCGAGGATCACCTCATAGTGTCCCGGCTGCAGAAAAGTCGCCGAGTACGAGCCATCGCCATTGCTGGTCAAGTTGCGCGCGATGCCCGTATCCGTATCGAGCACCACCACGATGGCGTTCGGCACCGCGGCTCCGGTGGCGTCCGTCAGCGTGCCGACGATGTTGCCTACGCCGGAGGTCTGGGCAGACAAAGGCGAGGCAAGGGGAGCCATACACAAGCTGAGAACCAGGCTGTTGCGGAAGAAGGCAGATCGAATCATAAAAGGGTAAACTCCTTGGGCGTACGTTGCCGGCGGACGGCGTAGTATGACTGTTCTGGCTTGTGGCTAGCGAAGAAGAGCACGCCGGAGAACGCCGGTACAGCTCACAGCCAAAGTAGAAATTGTGTTGTTCTTCAAGGCTCAAGCACGGCGAGTGCGATGTCAAGCACGATTCTGACTCTGTGACCCGCGTGTGGGCCACGGCTCGAAAAGGAGCTATGGCTTCTTGGAGAATTCTACAAATCGCGGCGGCCCTGAGATGTAAATGGTTGATATTGCGTAAGCTGTGCCCATCCCGCGCCTTCTATGAAGAGTCAGTTACATCGCTCAGTGCAGCTGATCCGGAATTACGGCGTACTGAATAAGCAAGTCAAACGGAACGATCTTCAGCGTCGCCTCGTGCGTCGCCTCAAGCACCACGGGGCAGGCCGCGCCCGCCTGCTGCACTTGAAGCCAGCGGGCCGCGCAGACGCACCACCGATCTCCCGGCTTCAGCCCGGGAAAGTACGAGCGGGGAGTTGAAAGATCATTGCCCATCGCTTTTGACGCTGCAAGAAACGGCCCATCTACGATGCAGCACACCGTATGCACGCCCAGATCGTCCGGCCCCGTCTCGCAACAGCCCGTTCGATAATACCCCGTCATCGGCTCACACCCGCAGGTGGCGAGCGGCTGGCCCAGAACGTTCTTTCCTTGCGGTTTGCGTGCTTCCGTCGTTGCCATGGTATGCCGCAGCTCCTAATTCGTTTATCGTGGCAAGTATAGACGCGATTGGCGTTCCATTACACCTATGTAGCGGGTGTAGCGTCACCAAAGACCTTTTGTCCGAAGCTTTCCTGTTGACGAGCTAGATGCGAGTCGCGAAGCTCCCTTTAGCGGCCTCTTTCAGTGACCGAAACTCGCAACGAGCCAAGCCATCTAAGTTGCCGCTTACTTGGCGGCCATCGCCATCTGCTGCTGATACTCCTCGTACGGGCCTTTGTGGTCGGTAATGTGGAAATTGGCGGGACCGCCCTCGAAGTGCCAGATGCGCGTGCCGGCCTCTTCGATCAGGTCCTGGTCGTGCGTGACGAGGAAGACGGTGCCTTCGTACTTCTGGATCGCCTGATTGAGCGCGTTGATGCTTTCGAGATCCAGGTGGTTCGTTGGCTCGTCAAGCACCAGCACGTTTGGCTTCTGGAGCATGATCTTGCAGAACAGCAGCCGCGCCGCCTCCCCGCCCGACAGCGCGTCCGTCTTCTTCAAGCCTTCTTCGCCCTTGAAGAGCATCTGGCCAAGGATGCCGCGAATCTCCTCCTTGGTCGCCTGCGGATCGTACTGGTGCAGCCAGTCCGATGCCGTCATGCCGAGCTGGATCGAGCCTTTGTGGTCCTGCGCGAAGTAGCCGATCTGCGCCTCGTGCCCCCACTTCACCGTGCCGGAATCGATGGCTACATCCTTTTCTTCGATCCCGGGCCCGTTAGCCAGCAGTGCCTTCAGCAGCGTCGTTTTTCCCTGGCTGTTGCGCCCCATCAGGATAACCTTGTCGCCGCGCGACACAGCGGCGGAGAAATCGGCGATGACGTGCTCGGTCTTGCCATCCGGCTGCGTGTAGCTCTTGTTTACGCGCTCGAACTCCAGCACATTCTTGCCCGACGGCCGCTCCATCTTGAAGCTGATAAAGGGCCGCGCAATGTTCGACCGCGCCAGCTCAGAGGTCGCCAGCCGCTCAACCTCCTTCTTGCGCGAGTTCACCTGGCTCGACCGTGTACCCGCCGAAAAGCGCGCGATGAAGTCGTTCAACTGCGCAATCTTCTTCTCGCGCTGCTCGTTCTGGCTCTCGATGCGAGTGCGGACGCTGGTCTTCTGGAAGACCATGTCGTCGTAGCCCCCGTTGTAGGTGATGATCGTCTCGTAGTCGATGTCGGCGATGTGCGTGCAGACGGCGTTCAGAAAGTGCCGGTCGTGCGAGATCGTAATAACCGTTCCGTTGTAGCGGAGGAGAAAGTCCTGCAGCCAATGGATCGATTCCAGATCGAGATAGTTCGTCGGCTCGTCCAGCAGTAGCGCTTGCGGATTACCGAAGAGCGCCTGCGCCAGCAGCACCCGTACCTTTTGCCCGCCCTGCAACTCGCTCATCTTGCGCTCGTGCAGCTCGTCGGGGATGTCGAGCCCTTGCAGCAGCACGGCCGCGTTCGACTCCGCCTCGTACCCGTCCTCATCGCCGACGATGCCTTCCAGCTCGCCCAACCGCGAGCCGTCTTCGTCTGTCATTTCGGCCTTGTTGTAGATGATCTCGCGCTCTTCCAGCGCTGCCCACAAAGGCTTGTTTCCCATAATGACCGTATCAATTACGCGGTAGGCGTCGAAGGCATATTGGTCCTGCGACAACACGCCAATCTTGCGCGGCTTGACGACGGTGCCCTTTTGCGGGTCGATCTCTCCCGTCAGACACTTCATAAAGGTCGATTTTCCAGCACCGTTCGGTCCGGTCAGGCCGTAGCGGCGACCGGTGGTAAAAGTGACAGAGACATCCTCGAACAACAGCTTCGAGCCAAAACGCATGGTGACATTGGAGACGGAGATCATGGTGGTTAATACCATTCTACCCGTTCAAACAGGCTAAACGTCCCTACAACCAGCCGCTCCGATCAATAAACCGCTTCCTTAGAACCATCGCAGGATGAACTGCGCAATCGCCGAGCCCATCTACGTTCTGGAACGCCCAGTTCGAAGGATGTGTTCCATCATAGGTGTAGATCGCGTTGGTCAACGCGTTGTTGCCGCTCGTGCGGTAAAGATCGAGCACTGGCAACCTCATGCTGTTCGCATAGGCGATCTCCGCGTCCACCACATTTTGTATGTTCTGGAGCGACGCGAAGCTGTTCAACTCCGGCGTGATCAGAATGACGCGCATCGTTGGCTTGGCATTCAGCAGCGTCTTGACAACCCAGCGCATATTTCCATACTGTGTGCCGGCGTTGGCGGCATTACCCAGGCTCCCGAGAGGGATATTCTGATCGTTCGTGCCGAGCCGCACCAGCAGCATGTCGGTATTTGCAAGGTTAGCCGCAAGCGTATTGCCGATAGCGGAGACATCGCCGTATGCGAGGCAATTGCCGTTTGCATTGGGTTGAAAGGTGCCCAGGGTACCGCCAACTGGTGGTGCGCCGTAGCACTCAAACGCATCAGAGAACTTGCGCCCGGAACGTGCGTCCTGGAAGGTGATCGTCGAGCCGGTGCGATTGACCACAACGGGTTGCCAAAGATTTGCGGCTGAAATACTGTCACCCAGTATGCCCAATCCGTGTCCCCGCTAAGCCGATACAGTCGGCGTCGTCGCTGCCGCACCCGCTGGTCCTATCGGTCCAGTCGGGCCTACTAGTCCCGTTGCACCCTGAGCACCAACAGCTCCGGTCTGGCCTATTGCACCGGGTGTCCCCGCTACGCCAACGACTCCCTGAATGCCTCGTGGTCCTGCTAGGCCCGCCGGTCCAGCCGCTCCGTTCTGTCCAGCCGCCACTAGCAGAGCCCAATCCGTCGCGCTGGCACTGTTCCCTGCTGGCGGCACATTCATGCTGATCGTCAGTCCGA
>CAXTUR010000017.1:33467-33786 GCA_964247455.1 uncultured Acidobacteriaceae bacterium
GTAAGCCGACCCTTGATAGCTGACCAACTCAGCCGCGCCGTAGGGGGGTGTTGGCCGCGTACGCTCCCTTGAACACCAGGCCCGATGAGCCAGCCGACGCAGAGTTTGTTGTCGTTCCTGTACCGGTTGCGGTCTGACTGGCACCGCATCCAGTCAGTACAAGGGACATCATAGGTCGGCTCAACAACGGCAGACAAACACGAAAATAGACGGCTCGCAGGCAGGAGAACCAAGCATGGCAAAAGAATCCAGGTAGGCGGCCTACTCACTCCCGAAGAAGCGGCGATATGTGCCTACAATTTAATTTTGCGAACTTACC
>CAXTUR010000018.1:0-33287 GCA_964247455.1 uncultured Acidobacteriaceae bacterium
TTCCACCACCTCACCGTCACCGGCGGCCGCCCCAGCGCGCAAGGCCCCCTCGCCCTCAAGCGCGAACTCCACGACGTCCAAATCAAAGTCGACACCGCCGAGCGCCAGCTAGCCGAAACTGACCAGACCACCGCCAACCTCAACCACCACATTGCGCAACTGAACAAAAACCTCGACGGCCATTCCAACGAGCGTCGCAACCTTGAACGCGAGTCCGCCAACTCCGGCGCGGCCCTCCGCCAGATTGAGTCCGAGGTCACCCGTCTCGACCGCCGCCTGCAGGACTGGCAGCTCGCCCTCGCCCGCAACGGCGACGCCCGCAAGCAAAAAGAAGACCTCATCGCCCGCCGCCAATCCGAAGCCGCCGACTTTGAGTCCAAACGCACCACCGCCGAGCTTACCCTCGCCGATCTCCAGCAGCAGCTCGAAGCCCTCCGCCGCCAGCGCGAAGAGCTCCAGCACGCCGCCTCAGCCGCCGCCGCTGCCCTCGCCGGACTCGAAGAACGCCGCCGCAACGTCGCCGCAAACCTCGACCAGACCACCCGCCTCCTCACCACGCAGCAAGCCCGCATAGCCCAAGTCAACGGCCAGCTAGCCGCCGCCGTCGCCGAAAAGCACCGCCGCGAAGAAGAGACTGCCACCTTCGCCACGGAGCACACCGCCCTCGCCGAAATACGCGCCACGTCCGTCGCCACGGCCACCCGCCTCACCGCCGAAGCCGCCGCTCTCCGCGCCAAAATGGCCACCCTCGACGCCCGCCTCCGCACCCTCCGCCACGACACCGAGGCCCTCCGCGATCAGCGCGGCCATCTCTCCACCAAGGCCGCCCGCCTCGCCTCCAACATCGACTATCTCGAGCAGACCTGCGCCAGCGATCTAGGCCTTCCCGCCGCCGACCTCCGCGCCGACCACACCATCGTCCGCATCGAAGGCGACCTCCTCACCCTCGAAGACAGCGAGTGCCGCACCCTCAAGACCAAACTCGAAGCCATGGGCCCGGTCAACATGATGGCGTTAGAGGAGTACACCGAGACCGCCGCCCGCCACACCTTCCTCGATACCCAGCGCCAGGACTTGCTCGACTCGATCGAACACACCCGCGCCTCCATCAAGGAGATCGACGACATCTCCCGCGTCAAGTTCGACGAAGCCTTCACGGTCATCAACACCAACTTCTCCGTCGCCTTCACCAAGCTCTTCGGCGGCGGCCAGGCCTCCATGTCCCTGACGGACGCCGAAAACTCCGGCGAGTCCGGCATCGACATCCTCGCCTCGCCCCCCGGCAAAAAGCTCCAAAACATCCTCCTCCTCTCCGGCGGCGAAAAGGCCCTCACCGCCCTTTCCCTCCTCGTCGGCATCTTCCAGTTCCAGCCCGCGCCCTTCTGCATCCTCGACGAGGTAGACGCCCCTCTCGATGAGACCAACGTCGGCCGCTTCGCCAAACTCATCACAGAAATGTCCACCGACACCCAGTTCGTCGTCATCACTCACTCGAAACGCACCATGCAGCAGGCCGACGTCATCTACGGCGTCACCATGCAGGAGCCCGGCGTCTCGAAGATCGTCTCCGTCAACCTGAACCGCCAAACCCAGGGCACCCGCCGCGCCGTCGCCTAACCGTTTGCCTTTTTGGTTGTCATTCCCGAAGGGAATCCGGATTGTACCACCACCAACTTTGCGCAGCCGGAGCGGACCCACATCCCTCCGGCATTTTTCCCCACCAAAAACCCTATCATCCTGAGCGAAGCGGATCACAGCCCCACCGGGACCCGCGCCGTCGAAGGACCTGCAATTCCTATCCGTTACTCCGAAGCCAACCATTCGCCGGCTCGGAAACAAAGCGCGCCAGCAGAAACGCTAGTCCTTGCTGGGTTGTTCCTTCGGTTTGGCAGAGGACGGCTTGAAGGGAGTTGCAGGTTTCGGAGCTTGAAACAGCTTTTTCATGCCGTTCTCAAACTTTTTAAGGCTTTGGGGCCTTCGTGGTAAAGTTACTCATTGCTCTGGCACTATCCTTGTCCCGACAGTTATAGAAAAGGTGAATGGATGTGTTCCTCCTCTTTCATCAAACACTGAGGGTCCCCTACAATACAACTTTAGTGCAGCGAGTGCCTTAAATACTGTCTGTGCTTCTTCGCTATCAGGCTTGGCAGCATCGCAGCCCACGCCATGAGGGCCAAGTGGCATATCGGTATGACCGTTGAAGGAACCGACACTATACTCAGACCCATGCGGACGCCATACATTCCAGTTTTCTTGAGAGAGGGCGTACTTTAATGCATTCGTGAAGGTAGCTATTTCACTGTTAGCTGACACGTTTGTTGGAAACGAAACAATGGCGATACTCCCCTTTGAAGTGCCTAGTATTCGTCTAGCCTCAGTGATGTCTTCAGGTAGTAGTACGCGATCCGGGACCGGCAGTCTTCCTATATTGACAATGTCGCCCTTAGCCTGCATTCCTCCCGGCGAGTTGACCATCGTTTGATTGTTGTTATCGGAACCGATCTGTATATTTCCGTTCGGAATACTTTGCTGCGGAGACGGTGTGGGCAGCGGTTCGCTCGATATGGCCAGCACCGTGACAGGTCTTGCGGGTCGAATCAGTTTCGGCGTAATCGGCGACTTAGGCAGATTCCTGGGAGAGTCGGGAGTTGGCGTTACTGGCAAGTTTTCGGGGGCTTTAGAGGCTGACTGAAAAGAGGCCGCGGCAGTTTGTACGCCGCTCTTGGTTCTACCCATCCATAAAGCGACACCCATACACATCAACACTAGCCACGCGGTTATCTTGAGCACAGACATAACAGCAGGACGGTTCATCTGTTTGCCGCTTTCTTTCCATCTTGCATGCAGTTGACATGAATTGTTGATCGCACCAAGAATGCCGAAGAGAAAGCCTGCGGTGGCAAAGAAAGCAGCAAGGAGAGACATACCACATCATCCGCCCAAACGGGCGTGTGTGTCGAGTATGTAATTGCTCACTTCATAGTCCGAAAACGACAGCCACAAACTCGAATGCAGCAGCACCACGTTCAGAATAGAAAATCCCCGCAAGAGATCGATCATGTCGAACCGCGCGCCATCCGGCCGTCCCGCCTCCAGGGTCATGCCAGCAGAATACCGTCTAGCCCTCTTTGCGCCTCCCCTTCCGCAGCCGTATCTCTCCCAAGCCGATCTCCGGCTTATCTCCGGCCAGGATCGCTCCACGCTCGACGACGTGCATCAGCTCCCTCACATTGCCCGGCCACGCATACTCCACCAGCTTCGCCAACGCCTCAGCCGACATCCGCTTTCTTGGCATCTCCTGCCCCAATCGCTCCAGAAAATGCTCCACCAGCAACGGAATGTCCTCCACCCGCTCCCGCAGCGACGGCACATCCAGCGGGAACACCGCCAGCCGATGGTACAGATCCAGCCGAAACGTCCGCTCTTCCGACCGCTGCTCCAGCGGCTGGTGCGTCGCCGCGATCACCCGCACATCCACGCGAAACATCTCGTTGTCGCCCACCTTCTGCAACTCGCCCGACTCGAGAAAACGCAGCATCTTCGCCTGCAACGCCAGCGGCATCTCGCCGATCTCATCCAGAAACAGCGTCCCCCCGTTGGCCGCCTCAATCCGCCCCATGCGCGCCTTGTCCGCCCCGGTAAACGCCCCTCGCGTGTGGCCAAACAGCTCCGCCTCCAACAGCGCCTCCGGGATCGCGGCGCAGTTCAGCACCATAAAGGTCTTCGACGCCCGCGAGCTGAGCCGGTGCAGCGCCTTCGCCACCACCTCCTTGCCCGTCCCCGTCTCGCCTTCAATCAGCACCGTGGCCGACCTCGGCGCGACCAGCCGGATCATCCGCGCCAGCTCCTGCATCCCCTCGCTCTTGCCTACCAGCTCCGCAATCGTCAGCGTCTCCGCCCGCGCAACCGGTGGCATCGTCCGGCGCGCCGGCTCCTCGATTAGCACCGCCGAAGGCAGCTCTGAGGCACCCTCCAGCTTTGGCTCAGATGCAGCCTCCGCTGGCAACGACGATCCATACCGCCCATCTTGTTGCACCTCCCGCAGCGCATGCATCAGCTCATGCCGCCGTGGACTCCGCGTGCCGCCCGGATCGACCCCGCCGTCCACGCGGAGCAGATCGACCCCCGGGTAGAGCGTCCTCACCTGTGCTGCCACCTCTTCCACTTCGAGATCGGGCAGCCAGTTATCCAGCAGCAACGCCTCGGGCCGGGACTGGTCCAGCAGATGCAGCGTCTCCGCGCCACCCACCGCTTCGCGTACCTGCCAGCGCATGTTCTGGAGCGATTGCCGCAGCAGGCCGCGCAGACCCGCGTCGACGCTCGCCACCACAACCGTCCGGATCGCAGTCACCTCTTTGCCCAGGTTGACGACCGGTACATGCCCCGCATGCACACTCCGGTCCGCGAACGTTCGATTCACTGATGACCCCCTTGCTCTGCCGACAACGCGGATCGCACCAGCGTCCGCATCGTGTTCACCCGCTCATTCAGCCGTTCACACTCGCGAAGACATTCGGCCAGCGTGGTGTCCACCCTGTCCGTCTCCGCGCCCTCACGCTCCATCTGCTCAATCTCGATCCGGCACTGCAGCGCCGTCAGCGGCTGGCAGATCTCGTGCAAACTGTGCGCCAGCCGCGTCAGTAAACTCTCCGAGCCGTCGTCTGCAGAAGCGACGCTCATCGTGCCTCCGCGACTCGAGGCATAGCCGCGAAAGCACCCTCGGAACGTACCGGCTTCTTCATCGCCGCCGTGGCCCCGATCACGTACCCCGAGCCGCGTATGGTCTCAATCACCGTATCGCCCGATCCGCCTGTGTGTCCCGCAGGAGCCAGCTTCTTTCGCAGATAATTGACATACACATCCACCACGTTCGTCCCCGCGTCCGGCACCATCTGCCACACCTCGCGCAGAAGCTCCGTCCGCGAACAGCACTGCCCGCGCCGCGCCAGCAGAAACTCCAGTAGGGAAAACTCCTTGCCGGTCAGGTCCACCGCCATCCCGTCGCGCGTCACCTTATGCGTCATCCGGTTTAGCTCGATCGGCCCATGCCGCAGCACCGGATCGGCATACTGCTCGCGTCGCCGCAGTAAGGCTTTACAGCGCGCCCGCAGTTCATGGAACGAAAACGGCTTCAGCAGGCAATCGTCCGCGCCCAGATTGAAGCACTTCACCTTCTCGTTCAAGTCGCTGCGCCCGGTCAGCACCAGCACCGCCGTCTGCTGGCTCTTGGCCCGCAATCCGATGAGTACTTCCACCCCGTCCTTCTTCGGCAAGCTCAGGTCCAGCACCACCAGATCATATTCGTGCGTTTCCAGGAGAGTCATTGCCGCCTCTCCGTCCCCCACCCACTCCGTTTCGTGTCCCTCCACAATCAAACCTTTTTGCAGAAACGATCCCAAGGCAGCATCATCATCGACAATCAAGACCTTCATCTAGTGTTCTCCTCAAAGCGGTGAACTCGTATCTGTCTTGCTACGTCACTCCAGTTACCGTCGCGGGTGTCGCTTGATTACCTTGCGGCTTTTCTCAGGAACCTGCAACCGAAACCCACTATTTCCGTCTGTGCAATTTACCAAAACAGGAATGCTGCGGATGTCGTAGAAAGTCCCCGTAACTTTGTTTAGCCCGACCCTAAAATAAATACTTGCGATTCGCTTTATCTTCGCTACAATTGCGTCATGGCTATTACGCGTCGGCAAAAAGAAGTAATCGACTTTCTTTCCGGCTTCACTCAAAAGAACGGCTACTCTCCCTCCTACGAAGAGATCGCCAGCGGTCTCGGCCTCAGTTCCCTCGCAACCGTCCATAAACACATCACCAACCTGCAAAACAAAGGCCTTCTCGCGCGTGGCCATAACCGTAGCCGATCGATCGACGTTCTGCCCAACCGCTCCGCCAAGCGCGGCTATGATCGCCTGCCCATGCTCGGACGCATCGCCGCCGGTAAGCCGATCGAAGCGATCGAGACAACGGAAACCATCTCGCTTGGGGACATTATCGGCAACCGGGAGGTATTTGCATTAGAGGTTCGTGGAGATTCGATGCGGGATGAGCATATTGTTAACGGCGATTACGTGTTAGTGGAACGGACCAGCACCGCCCGCGAAGGAGAGATCATCGTCGCCCTCATCGATGGTGCCGACGCCACCCTCAAACGCTTCTACCGCGAGGGCGGCATGATCCGACTGCAGCCCTCCAACAAGGAGATGGCCCCCATCTACGCTCCCGCCTCGCAGGTCAACATCCAGGGCAAAGTCCTCGGCGTCCTTCGTAAATACGCTTGACCACTTACTTGTCATTCCGCAGCGAAGCGGAGGAATCTGCTTTTTGCTCACCACGGAACCAACCCGCACCGCCTTGCGTACACTAACCCGGAAGCGCACCCGCACCCCGGAGGAACCCGCAGTGGCCACGCAGCGCAAGAAACGCAACGTCTATCTCTGGATCGGCCTGGCCATTCTGCTCCTCGCCGTCGTGGGCGGAGTCGTCTACGCCGCCACCTCCGGTCCTAGCAAGATCGATCCGTCCCAGCTCGCCAAGGCTGAAAAAGGCGACATTGCCCGCTCCGTCGTCGCCACCGGCAAGGTCCAGCCCATCACCAAGGTCGAGGTTAAGTCCAAGGCCTCCGGCATCGTCACCGGCCTCAACGTCGACATCAACGCCATCGTGCGCAAGGGGCAGCAGCTCGCCCAACTCGATCAGGTCGAGATCCTCGCCCAGGTCGCCGCCCAGCGCGCGCAGCTCACCGCCGCCGAGTCGAACGCCAAGGCCGCCACCGCCGCCATTGAGTACGACAAAGTCGCCGCCGAGGCCCCCGACCTGCCCATGGTCAAGCACACCTACGAGCGCGCCGCCGAGATGTCCAAAGACGGCGTCGTCTCCCGCCAGTCCCTTGACGACGCCCAGCAAAAGTACCTCTCCGCCGCCAACACCCGCGACAAATCCGTCGCCCAAATCACCGTCGACCAGGCCAAACTCCGCCAGGCGGAAGCCCAGGTCGCGCAGGCTCAGGCCTCCCTCCGTCAACTTGAGGAGCAGCTCTCCTACACCGTCATTCAGTCGCCCATGGACGGCGTCATCCTCTCCCGCGACGTGGAAAAAGGCGACGCCGTCTCCTCCATCCTCGTCCTCGGCTCCACCGCCACGCTGGTGATGACCATCGGCGACATTCACCAAGTCTACGTCCAGGGCAAGGTCGACGAGTCCGACATCGGTAAGGTCTACCTCGGTCAGCCCGCCCGCATCAAGGTCGAGTCCTTCAAGGACAAGACCTTCTCCGGCTCCGTCACCCGCATCGCTCCGCTTGGCGTCGAGAAAGACAACGTCACCACCTTCGAGGTCCGCGTCTCCATCGACAACCCCGGCGGCGAGCTCAAGGCCAACATGACCGCGAACGCCGAGATCCTCCTTGAAGAGCACAAAGCCGTCCTCACCATCCCCGAACAAGCCGTCATCTACGACAAAGACCGCGGCGCCAGCGTCCAGGTCCCCGACCCCAAACAAAAAACCGGCCGCCGCAAGGTCGACATCAAGGCCGGCATCTCCAACGGCACCAAAACCGAGATCCTTGCCGGCCTCAAACCCGGTGACACCGTCATCCTCCAGCAATAACTATCACCCAACGGAAGGGCATGGCTTCAGCCATGCCACAAACGCTAACAACTGTCATCCTGAGCAAAGCGCATCACGGCTTCATCGTGATCCGCGTAGTCGAAGGACCTGCGGTTCGCTCGCACACACACTACCCCGTGTCTATCTCCCCAAGGAGCCACCATGAAAACCGCCCTCCTCCTCCTCACCCTCTCCCTCCCCGCCGTCGCCGCCGAGAACACCTTCGACCGCACCCTCACCACCTCCCCCAACCCTGTCCTCTTCGTCGAAACCAACTCTGGCAACGTTCACCTCCATCCAGGATCGGACAACCAGATCCACATCTACGCCAAGATGCGTTCTGGCCACGGCTGGCTCGGCGGCTCCGACAGCGACGTCGAATCCCGTATGCAACAGATCGCCAAAGAACCGCCCATCCGCCAGGAAGGCAGTACCGTCAAGATCGGCGAACACAACAACGACGGCCTCTACCGCAACATCTCCATCGACTACGACATCACCCTCCCCCGCGCTGCCATCCTCGACGCCGGCTCCGGCTCCGGCGACATCACCGTCGAAGACGTGGGCGCGTCCCTCAAGGCCCACACCGGCTCCGGCAACATCCACGCCAAGGGCATCGGCGGCCCCGCCAACCTCGACACCGGCTCCGGCGACATTCAACTCGAACAAGCCGCCTCCGGCAACTCGGACGTTCGCGCCCAAACCGGTTCCGGCTCCATCCGCCTCGAAGGCCTCTCCGGCGGCCTCGACACCCACACCGGCTCCGGCGACATCACCGTCTCCGGCTCCCCCGCCGCCGACTGGCGCCTCCAGACCAGCTCCGGCAGCCTCCGCCTCAACCTCGGCCCCAAAGCTCACTTCACCCTCGACGCCAACACCGGCTCCGCCTCCGTCCACACCGAGCAGCCCATCTCCATCCAGGGCGCCCTCGACAAGCACCACGTCCGGGGCGCGGTCAACGGCGGTGGCCCCACCCTCCGCGCTGGCACCGGCTCCGGCGACATCGACATTCGCTAGCGCCTCCAACCGGTCATCCTGAGCGAAGCTGGTCACAGCTTCACCGTGACCGGCGCAGTCGAAGGACCTGCGATCCTGTTCAGGGATCAGGAGCAGAGCTTTTATGTTTTTTGATATGTGGTCTAACAAAACAAAGGACTTAGCATCAGATCACCCCAATGCGCAAGTGCAGCCACTTTTCTGGACAACATGAGAGCCGGGTGCCCCACCTTCGCCAGATCACCCGCTGGCCTTAAACAGGCTGCCCGCATCTCGCTTCTGAGACGTGGGCTGCCGCTTATGCTCATAAGATGTCCCTCAAGCTTCTCGTCTTCGATCTCGACGGCACCCTCATCGATTCGCGCCTCGACCTCGTCCACTCCGTAAACGCCACGCTGGCCCACCTCGGCAAGCCTGCTCTGCCCGAAGCCGTCATCGCCTCCTACATCGGCGACGGCGCGGGCATGCTCATACGCCGGGCGTTGGGAGATCCCGGCGATGCCGAAGGCGACACGCAGGAGGAAGCGTACGTCGCCGCCGCCCTCACCTACTTTCTCGACTTCTACCGCGTCCACAAGCTCGACCACACCACGCTCTACCCCGGCGTCCTGGAAGCCCTTACGGACCTCCGCGCCGAGCACCCGAACCTCCTCATGGCCGTCCTGACTAACAAACCCGTGCGCCCCTCGCGCGAGATCTGCGCCCACTTCGGCCTCCACCGCTTCTTCTTCCAGAACTACGGTGGCAACAGCTTCCATACCAAAAAACCCGATCCTCTCGGCATTTACACCCTCATCGCCGAAGCCGGCGTGCTCGCCAACCAGCAGATCGCCCCCGCCGAAGCACTCATGATCGGCGACTCCGACATCAACATCCTCACCGCCCGCAACGCCGGTGCCCGCTCCCTTGCCTGCACCTACGGCCTGGCTCCCCAAACCCTCCCCGCCGCTCAACCCGACGCGTTTGTCAAAACGGCCTCCGAGTGGCCAAAAGCGATCGCCAACTTTTAGCGTTGCTCTAGGTTTTACTTCAAGCGCGGATCGAATCGAAATGGAGTAGGAGGCAGAAACACGATGTCGCCGAAAGAAGGATGCGCTGGATTCAAGACGAAGTTTCTTTCGCGATCAACGATGCTCGACGGAACAGAAAGTACGGCGAAGCCATCTCTTCTCAACCAGCGTTCACCTACATCTTGAGTTGCTGTGATGGGAACCTCGTTATCCCATCCGGTTGGCAGATCTTCATTGCGAAAATAGAGAAAACTAATGTCGTCCGGGATGATGATTTCGGTCAGACTAAAATCACGCGGCAAAACGCTGAAATGAACCAGCACCTCCAAAGCGGCTAGCGACGGCGACTCCGCCGCATAGATCGCTTCAGTCCCAATCCTGTTCCATCGACCTCCATAGAGCGAAGCGCCCATACCGCTGTTCGCCGCAAATCTTGAAGAACATAGCCTGTAGACAGAACTCACAACACGCCATGCTCGATGCGTCCCAACAAGGACAGAACCGACTGACGGCCTTCAAGAGTATGCAGAAGTGAGACCGGAGTCGCGTAGTTTAGCGCACGAACTGGGGTACCAAGCCACCGCATTGCTTCTGAGCGTTCGCCTATCACTTCAGCAGCCCGGTCTATCAAATCAGCCTCAGACCAATGCGGTTTGGTTTGCGGATCAGAAAGCCGCAGGTGTTCAACATCTTCCAACGGAGACCGTTCCGTAGACGCATCAGCAGGCATATCCGACAGGAAACTACCTCTTGTCGTATCTAGAAATGCACCTCGAATGCAAAATTGAACATAGACGTCGAACTGATCTTTTTGCTCCGGATCGAACTTCGAGAAGGCGCGGAAAAGTCCGGCAACGCCCGAAGTGAGTAGGTCTTCCATCTTAACTCTTCTGGGTATTTTCTCGTTGAATTCCTCGGCCATTCGACTGATCAGAGGAAGATAACGTAGAACTACCAATTCTCGGTCTCTCTCCATCGAGAGATTAAGCTCACCGATCACGCCTTCGGCTTCACTCTTCTCCACCCTTACAAGATCGTAGGGGGGAACGCCGGTTACACGTTTCAGCTCAGGCTGCATACCCCAATGATAAACCTGTTGCGGTACCCATCGGTAACTTGCGTTGCATATCATGTTCTCTATCACGCCGTTCCTCAGTTCTACATCTCGATCTTGCCTCCGATCAAGCCGAAGCGATTCTCACCCTATGGGCGCGGCAAACCGCCACCGGTTCTCAGGCATCGGAGAACCCATGATCAACACCACCGGATACGCCGCCAAGCACTCCTTCTCCAGCCTCAAACCTTTCGAGTTCGAGCGCGAAGACCCGAAACCGAACGAAGTCGTGATCAACATTCTCTTCTGCGGCGTCTGCCATTCCGACATCCATCAAGTCAAGAACGAGTGGTCGAACACCGTCTATCCCTGCGTGCCGGGGCATGAGATTGTAGGCCGCGTCTCGTCCGTCGGTGCTGCTGTCACGCGCCATCAGATCGGCGATCTGGTCGGCGTTGGCTGCATGATTGACAGCTGCCGCGCCTGCGAACCCTGCAAGGAAGGGGATGAAAACTACTGCGAAGGGCCAAACAGCTGGCTGGCCACCTACAACGGACCCATGGTTCCCGCCAAGCAAGCACCCACCGGCAAGAACAGCTACGCCCGCGACAACACCTTCGGCGGCTATTCCACCAACGTTGTGGTCCCGGAAGACTTTGTCCTCAAGATTCCCGCCGCGCTTCGGCCTGAGGTCGCCGCACCCATTCTCTGCGCGGGTGTCACCACCTTCTCGCCGCTGACGCATTGGGGCGTGAAGGCGGGCGACAAGGTAGGCATCCTCGGCATGGGAGGACTTGGCCACATGGCCGCCAAGCTCGCCAAGGCCATGGGCGCGGAGGTCGTCCTCTTCACCTCCACAAAAGAGAAGATCGCCGAGGCCGCGAAGCTAGGCGCGACCGGCGTCTACGAGAAGGATGAAGACACCCTAAAGCAGCACAAGGGGAGCTTCGACTTTATCCTTAGCACGATTCCCGAGAAGCACGACCTCAACCCGTTCATTCCTCTGCTTAAGCGTGATAAGACCATCATCGCCGTGGGCGCGCTCGAACCCATGGCTCCGGTCAACAATCAACAGGTGGCCTTCCACCGTAACACCGTGGGCGGCTCGCTGATCGGCAGCATCAAGGAGACGCAGGCGGTCCTGGACTTCTGCGCCGAGCACCGCATCGGCCCGGACATCGAGGTGATCGACATCAAGAACATCAACGATGCCTACAGCAAGGTCGAGGATAGTGATGTCCACTTCCGTTACGTGATCGACATGGCAACGCTCAAGCAAGCCTCGTCCTGATCCTTCGGGTACACAATCCGCAGCATCGGTCGCGTATCCTCTTGGTTTAGGAGCATGATCATGCGCATAGGTTATGTCGTTCCGCTATCGCTTTCCTTAACATTTGCCGGCTGCCAGCGTAACGATGCGCCTTTGAAAGATGCCAGCACCTTCGGAAAACGTCTTGAGTGCGCGGAGCTCGCCACCTCCGGGAAGTGGGAGTTGTTGCCCGACGGTCCTTTTCTCGATAACACCTTCTACTCGCCGTCCTTGGATACCTGCGTCTTCGTCATGAAACGCAGCCATCGCGGCGAAAAGGACGGCGGCATTCACAATGAGATCTTTCTGATCGACGCGCTGACCCGCAAGCAGCTCTGGGCCAACGATCCGGAGAAGGGCGAGACGGAAGACCAGCTAAACGCGAAGTTGAACAATGAATTGAAGCAGCTGCAGATCAATCCGTAGCGGTAATCGCGGCAACGGCTGTGACCCGGGTCGCGTATCCTGTTGCTCTATGCCGAAGCTCTCCATTCACGACCTCGATCTCGCCCACAAGCGCGTTCTCATCCGCGTCGACTTCAACGTTCCGCTTAGAGACGGCGTCGTTGGCGACGACACCCGCATCCGCGAGACGCTGCCCACGATCGAGTATGCGTTGCGCCATAAGGCGAAGGTGATCCTGGCCTCGCACCTTGGGCGTCCCAAAGGACAGCGGGTTGAAAGCATGAGCCTGCGGCCGCTGGTCGATCGCCTGCGCACCCTGCTCGACCACGTTCTCGATCCCAGTGAAAACGTGGCCTTCTCTCCCGATTGCGTCGGCGAAATCGCCACGGAACTCTCGACCCAACTCTCCTCCGGCCAGACGCTCTTGCTCGAAAACATCCGCTTCCATCCTGAAGAAGAGGCCAACGATCCCGCCTTTGCCGCCCAGCTCGCCGCGCTGTGCGATGTCTACGTCAACGACGCCTTCGGGGCCGCACACCGCGCTCATGCGTCCACCGAAGGCATCACCCACCACGTTGCACAATCCGCCGCTGGCCTGCTGATGGAGAAAGAGCTGACGTATCTCGGCAAGGTGCTGGAGCAGCCCGATAAGCCGCTGGTCGCCATCATCGGCGGGGCCAAGGTCTCGGACAAGATCGAGGTCATCGACAGCCTGCTTGATCGCGCCGACACGCTCATCATCGGCGGCGGTATGGCGTACACCTTCCTCAACGCGCAAGGCCAGACCACCGGCAAGTCGCTGGTGGAGCAAGATAAGATGGATATCGCCCGCTCCGCCCTCGATAAGGCGCGCGAGAACGGTGTCAAGCTCCTGCTCCCCGTTGACCACATTCTCGCGGATCGCTTCGCCCCCGACGCCGCCACGCAGCTCTTCTCCGGCAAGGGCGCTTTTCCCCGCGAATGGATGGCGCTCGACATCGGCCCCGAAACGCAAGCCCTCTTCGCTGCCGAGATCGCGAACGCCCGCACCGTCCTTTGGAACGGGCCGATGGGCGTCTTTGAGATGCCCGCCTTTGCCGCGGGCACCAACGCGATCGCCAAGGCTGTCGCTCATGCGGATGCCACCACCATCGTCGGCGGCGGAGACTCGGTCGCAGCGATCCATAGATCAGGCTTCGCCGACCGTATCACGCACATCTCCACCGGCGGCGGCGCCAGCCTGGAGTTCCTCGAAGGCAAGACACTGCCGGGGGTCGCCGCACTCACGGATAAATAGAAGCTCGGGTGCCCCATCCTTCGAGCTTTTGCGAAGGGTGGGAGCGTACACCCTCACTCCGGCTCAATCCTAACCACTTCGGGTTGACGCAAAGCATACCGCCGGAAGCTACTCCACGGGTAGTCTTCAGGCCGTTCCACTAACCCGCGTGTCACTGGGTTACGATGGATATACCGTAGCTTCTCCAAATACTTACTGCCGCTGACACATTGAAGTCGTAATAGCGAGGCAGCCAGAAGCGTTCTTCACCAGGTGATTTGAGCTGCCGCGAGGACGTTTGCTTTAGCACCTGAAGAACCGTAGCCAGAGGCGTCGCTGGAGGTTCGTCGACGAGCAGGTGAACGTGCTCTGGCATGATGACGTAACCAGCTACAGCAAGGCTGTGACGATAAACGCACCTTTTCCAACACTTGCTTGAAGACGTCCTTTGCTGCGGATGACTGGAGAAGTGGTCTACGATCGTGGCAGCTAAATGTGATGAAGTGGAACTGCTTTCAGTTCTGATAGCGCTTTAACCCTGTGGGCATCGTTGATCGAGAGTATACGAACCCACCCTTCGCAAGAGCGCGAAGGATTGGGCACCCGATGCTAGTAGGTGGTCCTTCTTGTGATTGTTTGTCTTCCACCACAGCGGTGCTCCCTGTAGCAGGCATAATCCTCCGTCGCTCCCAGCCGATAACCACGAAGTGTCGCAGCTCCACTCAGCGTCCGCTCCGCCGCGGTCCGAACATACGCCCGCCCTCACGATGAGCTTTATCGCGCGGCAGCCGATCCTCGACGTTCACCAGAACGTGTTCGCCTACGAACTGCTCTTCCGCGTCGGCTGGGAGAACTACTTCACCGGCGACTCCGACTCCTCCACCCGGCAGATGATCGATACCACGCTCTTCCATGGCATCGAGGCCCTTACCTCGGGCACCCGCGCCTTCGTCAACTGCACCCGCGAGGCGCTCGTCAGCCGCCTCATCACCTGCCTGCCGCCCGCTTCCACCGTGCTGGAAGTGCTGGAGACCGTAGAGATCGACGACGAAGTGCTTGCCAGCTGCCGCGACCTCAAAGCCCTCGGATACAAGATCGCGCTCGACGACTTCATCCCGGGCGGCACCAGCGACCGCCTGCTGGAACTCGCCGATTTCATTAAGCTCGATCTGCGCGCCTCCACCGCCGCCCAACTCGTCGAGCACCAATACACGCTGCGCCACACCACCGCCGCACTGCTGGCGGAAAAGGTCGAGACGCTTGGAGAGTTCCAGGCCGCCCTCTTCAGCGGCTTCCGGTACTTCCAAGGCTACTTCTTTGCCCGGCCCGCCATCGTGGCCAACCGCGATATTCCGTCCAACCGTCTTGTCTATATTCATCTGCTAGCCGCCATCGCCAACCCCAAAACGACCTGCGACCAACTGGAACGCCTCGTCATGGCGGACACTTCCATCTGTTTTCGGATTCTGCGTCTGGTCAACTCCGCCCGCTTCGGCGTCCGAGGCCGCATCACCTCCATCCGGCAGGCCTTGCTTCTGATTGGCGAGGAAGAGTTCCATCGCCTCGTCACCGTCGCCGCCGCCGCGTGCTTCCAGAAGAACGGTAACTTTTCTCCCGAGCTTACCTTGCTCAGCCTCCATCGGGCCCGTTTCTGCGAACTGCTCGCCCCCTTCGCCGGACAGCAGCCCGCTGAGCAGTACCTCATCGGCCTCCTTTCGGTGGTGGACGCCATGTTGCAAGTCCCGATGCTGAAGGTACTGGATTGCCTTCCACTCCGCCCCTCCGCCGCTCACGTATTGCTGGGCAAGGATAGCGCCGCCGATCTGCCGTTGCGCCTCATCCGCTGCTACGAGCAGAACGAGTGGGAGTCTTGCGCCACGCTTCGTCAAAACATCGCCCTTGCGGAGGACGACCTCGTCCGGCTCTATCTGGAGGCGCTGCAATGGGCTATCTCCCAGGTGCGGGATTCCGCGCATCCCTAACACCGCTCTTCCCAACAGAGCAGCGAGATGGAATACTACACGTCCATGCGCAAACCTTTGATCGCCGGCAACTGGAAGATGTACAAGACGCCCAAAGAGTCGCTCGCCTTCCTCAACGAGTTTCTTCCGCTGATGCGCGACCACGCCGCCCACGACATTACCCTCTTTCCCACCATGTCGTCGCTGGGGTACGTCATCGACCGCGTGAAGGGCACCAACGTCTCGGCTGGGGCTCAGACGATGCATTGGCTGAACGAAGGACCGTACACCGGCCAGACCTCCCCCACCATGCTCGCTTCGATCGATTGCAACCACGTCCTGCTGGGCCACTCGGAGCGACGAATCTACGCCAACGAGACGGACGACATGGTTAATTGGAAGCTGAAGGCCGCACTCGCGCACCGGCTGACGCCCATCGTCTGCGTGGGCGAGTCGCTGGATAAACGGCAGTCTGGCCTCACCGAAGCCGTACTCAACTGGCAAGTGGCCTGCGCGCTGAACGGCATTCGCACCGAACAGGCCAAACCCATTATCATCGCCTACGAACCGATCTGGGCCATCGGTACCGGCTCCGTCGCCACGCCCGAGCAGGTTTCAGAGGCCCACAACATCATCCGCCGCGAGGTGGCCGTGCGTCTCGGCCAGTCGTGTGCCGACGGGATGCGCATCCTCTATGGTGGCAGCGTAAAGGCCGAAAACATCGCTCCGTTAATGGCGGAGCCGGAGATTGACGGCGCGCTGGTGGGCGGGGCGAGCCTCAATCCCAAGGCCTTCGCGCAGCTCATCCATAACGCCGTTCGCAGCAATGGCGAAAAGGTTTCGTCCTAGCGCACTACGCCCATCTGGTCCATCGGCCAGTACACAAACGCTGCTTTGCCATAGATCAGGCTCCGGTCCACCGGCCCGAAGTCGCGGCTGTCGCTTGAAATCGACCGATGGTCGCCCATGACGAAGTACTCGTGCGGCGGCACTACCGTTTCTGGTTGCGAACGTTCATCCTGGTAGCGCTTCGGTACGTAGTGCTCGGTCAGCGGCTGTCCGTTCACATACACGATGCCTTCGTCGATCTTGACCGTGTCGCCCGGCAAGGCGATCACCCGCTTGATATAGCTCTTCGCATGGTCGTGCGGATACAGGAAGACCACGACGTCACCATGCTCGATCTTACCCACCCGATAGGCCATCTTGTTGATGAACAGCCGGTCCTGGTCCTCAAGCACCGGCAACATACTGGTCCCTTCCACTCTTACTGGCTGGTAGAGAAAGATGATGATGAACGCCGATACCACGACCGACACCATCAAGTCGCGAAGCCACGAGTTCGCACCTGAGTGGCTACGGGGATGGTCCAGGCTTTCGGCTTTGCCGTTTTGTATCTCCTCTATCACGCGCTCACGTTGCTCCCGATTCCTTTAGACGCCGCTACGGCTACTTTGTCCATCTTCGCAGAAGGCGCAAGCCTCAGCTGGCCTATTCATGCCGCACCTTAATGTGGGAGCCTTTTTCGTCATGATTCGCCTTCTTCCAAGATGTGCAACCACCTGTGTACGCTAGCCGACGAATACGCATGGAGGATACATGACTTTGGTGCGAGAACGAGCTATCCACACAGCCAACCGTTCGCATCACACCAGACGCAACCAAGGTGAGTGGTGCTTGTTCTTTTATCCCTGGAAGCAGCGGCAAAGGCATAGAATGTACGTACTGAGTCTGGAGCGACACTGAATGGCAACTCTGACCATGACCGAGCAGACAGCACCTGGCAATTCGCACCCTGACCCTCATCGGTCACATGATCGTAACTCCGCCAATCTCAACACCTTGACCACCGAGACTTCGAACACCGCCTCTGAGGGTTTTGACACCAAGTCTGCGCTCGAGATCGCCAGAATCATCAATCACGAAGACGCCAAGATTGCCTCCGCCGTCAAGAAGGCGTTGCCCGAGATTGCCATCGTGATCGACACCGTTGCCCGCTCTTTGCGCGACGGCGGCCGTCTTATCTATGTCGGCGCGGGCTCCAGCGGACGGACCTCTTCGCTCGATGCCTCTGAGTGCCCCCCTACCTTCTCAACCGCGCCCTCGCAGGTGCAGTACATTATGGCGGGCGGACCGAAAGCTCTCGCCTCGGCCGCAGATGTGAATGAGGACTCGCCTGAGATCGGTCAGCGCGACATCGCACGCCGCCGTCCCACGCGGAAAGACATCGTCATCGGCGTGTCAGCCAGCGGTCTCACGCCGTATGTTGTCGGTGCGGTCGAGTACGCCCGTGCTCGCGGAGCGAAGACCGCCGCCGTCACCTGCAATCACAGCACCGCTCTCTCCGAAGTCGCCGACACCACCATCGTCGCTGAGGTAGGCCCGGAGGTCATCTCGGGTTCCACTCGCATGAAGGCGTCATCCGCCCAGAAGATGATCCTCAACATGATCACCACCGGCGCGATGACGCGGCTCGGCTACGTGTACGACAACCTGATGGTGAACGTCCACATGAAAAATGCCAAGCTGGTCGAGCGAGGCATCCGTGTGCTGATGAACGTTACTGGCGTGGACCGCGACACCGCCATACGCACCATCAAATCCGCCGGCAAGTCGATTCCAATTGCGGTCGTTATGCTCAAGGCGGATGTCGACAAGATGGAGGCCGTCCGCCGTCTCACTAAATCCGATGGCAACGTTCGCCTGGCCATCGACGATTCCCGCCTCGAACTATAGATCGATCCGCATCTCTTAGCTAGAGGGAAGATAGCGATGAACAGCGCGGTAAGTGTTCTGATCCCCACTTACAACAGCGCGCATCTGCTGCCCGAAACCCTCGACTCCATCCTTTCGCAGAGCTTAGCGCCGAGCGAAGTTATCGTGGTGGACGATGGCTCGACCGACGCGACGCATGAGGTCATTCGCCGTTTTGGCGCAAGGATCACTTATCACCGGGCGGACAACGGCGGGGTCTGCCGCGCTAGAAACATCGCCGCACGCCTCGCTTCCTCTCCTTTTCTCGCCTTCTGCGATTCGGATGACCTTTGGCGGAGCGATAAGCTGGCCCAGCAGATGAGCCTACATGAAGACAATCCTCAGCTCGACTACTCATTTACCAACTTCCGCCTGGTAGTGGATGATGCATGGGCGGAGAGCACCAAGTTCCACGATGCTCCTGCGGATCTCTTCCCAGAGTTCGCCCAGCAAGCGACGCCCTTTGTGCACAGCGGGCCTTTATACGACCAGATTCTCGTCTTCCAACCGATTTGGCCGTCGACGATCGTCCTTAAGCGGGCCTTCTTTGATACGCTGGGCGGGTTCCGCGAAGAACTGGGACGTGTCCCTTCGGAAGATCTTGAGTTTACGCTGCGCTGCGTCGCACAAGGCCCAATCGGCATCCTGCCGGAGCCACTGGTAGGGGTGAGAAAGCATGGCGCGAACTTCTCCCGCAATCTTGAAGCCAACGCGCGCGGTGAGACTGAGATCATGCGCTATGCGCTTCAGCATCACGATGTAAGCGACGGCACCCGGATGGTGCTTCATCAGCAAATCGAAGTCCGGCGGGTCGAGCTCTCCTATGGTGCCTTCCGCAGGGGCGAGTTCGACGCGGTTGTCTCGCACCTGTCGAACCTCACCTCTGTCACTCTTGACTCTAAAACACGGCTCAAACTGCTTATCTCCCGCTTGCCGCATCCGCTCGCGAAGGCTCTACAGTCCCTTTTGGTTCAGTGAAGCACCTGTTATCTTTACTTCAGTGGAGAAGGTAAAGATGGGTTCCGCAAGCACGATCAGCAGCAAAGGACAAATTACCGTTCCTCTCGCTATCCGCAAATGGCTCGGCGTCAAGCCCGGCGATTGCGTGGAGTTCATCGTTGAGGATGGAAAGACCGTGCTACGCCCTGTACAACTCAACGTTAACCCGTTCGACAAGTGGATAGGCGCGTTACCGGCCTTCAACAGTGTCGAAGAGATCAACGCATGGATACGCGATATGCGCGGCCATGATGAAGAGTTGGTGTGAGAACAGCGCTCGATACCAACGTACTTTCACGCTTGCTCAGTGGAACACACGACGCCTCGCACATGAGTGGCGCTTTGGAAGAGGCTAGAGGGAAAGGCCCAATCCTCATCTCGGTCGTGGTTCGGACCGAGTTGCGCGCATACCCCCGCATCACTGATGATATTCTACGTCTCTTCCTTGCCGACACAGGCGTCGAAGTCGATCTTCAAATCACCGAGAACGTATGGTTGGAAACTGGCCGACGCTTCTCGCTCTATGCGGATCGACGTCGCGCTGCAATCAACGAAGGCCCGCGAAGACTCTTGGCGGACTTCATCATCGGTACTCACGCCATGCTGCACGCCGACCGTCTTATGACGTTCGACGCCGCTCGCTTCAAGCAAGATTTCCCTGAGTTGCTCATCGTTACTCCCGACAACGGGTAGCCTTCCGGTCTTCTTCATCTCCCGTAAACTACGGAGATGGATAAGTTTGTTGTACGCGGCGGCAACCCCCTTCTCGGCACCATTAAAGTCTCCGGAGCTAAAAACTCCGCCCTCCCGTGCATGGCCGCCGCCATCCTTACCGAAGACGAAGTCGTCCTCGAAAACATCCCCCAAGTCCGCGATATCGAAACTGAGCGCCGATTGCTAGAATCCATGGGCGCCGAGGTCGAGCTCGGCTACGGTCGCGCCCAGCACCGCACCTCCATCCAGTGCGCTGTCCTGTCCGATCCCGTCGCCAAGTACGAGATTGTCAAGACGATGCGCGCCAGCTCGCTCGTCCTTGGTCCGCTCGTCGCCCGCACGGGCATCGCCCGGGTCGCCATGCCCGGAGGCTGCGCCATCGGCGGCCGCCCCATCGACCTCCACATCAAGGGCCTCGAAGCCATGGGCGCGACCATCACCCAGGACCACGGCTACCTCGAAGCACGGACCGACCGGCTCCGCGGCGCGCACATCGTCTTCGACAAGATCACGGTCACCGGCACCGAAGACCTCCTGATGGCCGCCACCCTGGCTGACGGCGAAACCCTCTTCGAAAATTGCGCCCGGGAGCCCGAAGTGACCGACCTTGCCGCCCTCCTCACCGCCATGGGTGCGAAGATCGAAGGCGCGGGCACCTCCACCATCCGCGTCCACGGTGTAGCCAAACTCCACGGCGCGCGCCACCGCATCAACCCCGACCGCATCGAAGCCGGCACCTTCCTGATCGCCGGAGCCATCACCGGCGGCGACCTGAATGTAGATTGCTGCGACCCCACTCACCTTGCTTCGCTCATCGCCAAGCTCGGCCAATGCGGCGTCCGCCTCGACGTCGGCAAGGACAACATCCGCGTCCGCTCAGAAGGTGGGCAAGGAGCCTCCGGACTCCGTGCGACCGACATCACTACCGAAGAGTACCCCGGCTTCCCCACCGATATGCAGGCGCAGTTCATGGCCCTCGCCACCCAGGCCGAAGGCACTACTACCGTCACCGAAAACATCTTCGAAAACCGCTTTATGCACGTCCAGGAACTCATCCGCATGGGCGCCAATATCTCCGTCCACGGCCGCACCGCCACCGTTCGCGGCAAGTCTCCACTTCAATCCGCCGCTGTGATGTGCTCCGATCTCCGCGCCTCCGCGTCTCTGGTGTTGGCTGCCCTAGTCGCCGACGGGGAAAGCATCCTCGACCGCGTGTACCATATGGATCGCGGCTACGAGCGTCTTGAAGAAAAGCTCCGCGGCGTTGGTGCCCAGATCCGTCGCATGGGCGATGTCTTCGGCAAAAAATAGCGCGCGTCCGGCAATTCGTCGCATACTACTGAATGAGGTGCACTTATGGCCACCGCGATCTCGCCTCCCGCTCTGCTTTCGCTCGAAGAGTATCTCCACACCAGCTATCATCCGGATTGCGACTTTGTAGACGGGCATCTTGAGGAGCGCAATGTGGGCGAACGGGACCATAACCGTACACAGATCCTCCTGGGTGGATGGTTTCTCGCCCACGAAGAAGCTTGGAACATCCTAGTTCTTCCCGAGCAACGTACGCGCGTGACGTTCTCCAGAGTCCGCATCCCCGATCTGTGCCTTCTTCGCGGCGACGCTCCCAACGAACAGGTTCTCCTCACGCCTCCGTTGCTCTGCGTCGAAATCCTTTCTCCCGAAGATCGTCTTCCCCGCGTCGCACGTGTTATGGATGATTACGCCGCCATGGGAGTCCCTCACCTCTGGATCATCGATCCCAGTGAGCGCGTCGCCTACGACTACGCTAAGGATGGGCTGCTCAAGCTGACGGCTGACCGACTTAATATGCCGAATACCCCGATCTATGTTGATCTCCCGACGATCTTTCCCGAGCTCAACTGACTCCTGTGAACTCGGCATTCGCAAGCAATCACGAAGAGCAAAGCCTGCAGCTTGCTTAGGCGGTCACTTCGATGCCCTCGGACTCGGGCACAGGCACTTCTTTGTAGATCGTTTCGACCCTAACCTGACTGATGCGGTGCTCGGTCATACCAGCTACGGTGAAGCGGCGGCCGTGATGGTTCAGGGACTCTCCTGGCTGCGGGATATGGCCGAGGTGAGAGAGCAAGAAGCCGGCGATCGTCTCCACGCCGGGTTCTCGCGGGAAAGCCCAACCAAGCTGCGTGCCGAGGTCGCGGAGAGTCGTGCTGCCGTCGAGCACGATCGGACCCGTAGTGTTGGGAGATGCGGACGGAGCGGCGGTATCGAACTCATCATCAAGCTCGCCAACTATCTGCTCGAGCGCGTCCTCGGACGAGACGATCCCAACCGTGGTGCCGAACTCGTCGACGACGATGGCCAGGTGGCGGCGACGCGTCTGGAAGTCCTGGAGAAGATCGACGGCGAGCTTGGTCTCCGGGACGAACATGGCCTCGCGCATGATCTGGCGAAGGATGAGCAGCGAATTCTGCGCGCCAAATCGTTGCCCAACGCCGCCGAAGTGCATCAGCCGGGCGACATCTTTAGAGTAGACGAGGCCGACGATCTGGTCGGGTCCGCCAGACGGCTCAAAGACGGGAACGCGGGAGTGCTGCTCATCGATGATGCGGGCGCTGGCGGCTTCCAGCGGGAGGTCAGCGGGAAGGGAGAAGATCTTGCCGCGAGGGGTCATGATCTCGCGAACCGTGACGCGGTTCAGCTCGATGGCGCGATGGATCATCTCCTCCTGAGATATGGACAGGAGACCGGTACGGCGACTTGAGGTGGCAATCAGCTTTAGTTCTTCAGGCGAGTGGCTTTCACTCTCTCCGCGAAGGGGAGCGCGGAAAAGACGCAACACTAAGGTGGCGGAGCCGTTCATCAGACGAACCGCTGGCTGTGTTATGCGTATAAAGACGTCCATGGGGCCGGCCACGGCGAGGGCGATCCGTTCCGCGCGTTGCAAGGCAAGTGACTTCGGGACCAACTCCCCCAGGAGGACCTCAAAGTAGGTAATCAGCGAGAAGGAGAGGAGGACGGCGAGGCCGTGTGCGTAGAGGATGAAGTGGGGCGGTATGACAGGGAAGATGCGGTCCGCAAGACGAAGGAGGATTTCGGTGACGGCCGGCTCGCCAATCCAGCCGAGAGCGAGGGCGGCAAGGGTGACGCCGAACTGAACGGCAGGGAGAAATTCGTCGATGTTTTGCTTGAGCTTGAGAGCAGTTCGTGCACCGGGACGTCCGTGAGCAATCAGTTGCTCAACGCGGGTTTCGCGGAGGGAGACCAGCGCGAACTCTGCAGCTACAAAGAAGCTGTTGGCCAGGATGAAGAAGGCCACCAGGATTCCGCGGAAGAGCATCCACTCAAGCATGACGGTAAGCAGGTCGGTACAAGAAGCTAGATGCTGCAGGCCTTAAACAGGAAGCCCCGGCTGGTTGTACCAGGGCTTCCCGCTGCAAAGAAAATTATGCAAGGACTTTGGCGGCCGGTGCGGCGGCAAGGACCTTGGTAACAGATTTGTCGATAGTATCTTTTGGAACAAAGCCTACGATCTGATCAGCGACCTGACCACCCTTGAAGATCAAAAGCGCCGGAATGCCACGGATGCCATACCGTGCCGGTGTGGAGTTGTTCTTGTCCACATCCATCTTCATGACCTTGAGCTTGCCATTGTAGTGCGTGGCTACCTCGTCGACTACGGGGGCAAGAGCGCGACAGGGGCCACACCAAGCTGCCCAGAAATCCACCAGGACGGGCTGCTCGGATTGCAAGACTTCCTTCTCAAAAGAGTCGTCGTTCACTTCGGTTACGAACTGTCCTGCCATGATTCTTCCTCCCGTCGCTGCTGGTTGTCAGTAGCGGACGTGCTTCGTTTACGAATTAGTTTAATAGATGCAGGAAAGGTCAGGAAGGTGCAAGCGACAGAGCGGCCAAAAGGAGACCGCCCGGACCTCGGGTTGAGGTCAACGGGCGGGTGAAGCAGCCCTCCCCAGAACTGCCTACTTCTGTAGTCTAGAGCCAAGATCACAATCTTGTAAACAAGTATAGTCGTGATCCGAGGAGTGAATTAGATCGGGGACATCTTGCCACGTCTCGCTTACTCCCGATACGGGTCCAGCCATGCCCACTTCGTAACGATCGATAAAGCCCCTCGTTTCCCTCACAACGTCTTATCGGAAGACCTGCTATGTCGGTTTATAGGGTTGCGCCACGGCTGATCGTGGTGATGAGCACTTCAAGCTGCTCGTCTTCAGCGTGCTGGTGGATGACCCGCGCGAGGGCCTCGGGGTCGGCGTGCTCATCGACGATGAGGAGCACGGAGGGGCCGGCTCCACTGAGAGCGACGCCGTGGATGCCGCCGGTGCCGGTGAGCGGGAGCATTTTAGCGAGCAGCGGGCTGGTCTCCATGCGGAAGGGCTGGTGGAGGCGGTCGCGCATGGCATGGCGGAGAAGCTCGGGGCGGTTGAGCGCGAAGGCGGAGACGAGCAGAGCGGTCGATTGCACATTGGCGACGGCGTCGGCACGGGTGTAGGCAGCTGGCAGGAGGGCGCGAGCGCGTTCGGTCTTCTCGCCTGTAGAGGTGGTCGAGGGAAGAGCGAGGATCAGCTTCCAGCGAAGATCGAGGCCGCAGGTGGCGGTGACGGCTTCGCGCTCGATCATCGTTGAGGCGGTCATGCCGCCGTAGAAGCAAGCGGCGACATTATCAGGGTGGCCTTCGCGGCGGCAGGCTTCGTTGAGGATCTGCTTTGGAGACCAGCCGAGTTGGCCAAAATAATTGCCAAGCGCGACCCCGGCCAGCAGCGCCGCCGCGGACGACCCGCAGCCCATGCCGAGGGGGATCTCGTTGTGGAGGGTGAGGGCAAGGGGCAGGGCGGCGGGGCTGAGGAGGTCGCGGTAGGTGGTGAGGATGAGACTGGTTTCCGGGTTGGCGCAGAGGGCGGCGTCGCGGCCAGTGGTTTCGATGTGGAAGGTGGAGGCGGGGCTGGCGTCGAGGTGGAGATAGAGGGAGAGTGCCAGGCCGAGAGCGTCGAAGCCGGGGCCTAGGTTGGCGGAGGTGGCGGGGAGTTTGAGATGGAACACGTGCTTAGTCCTTCAGTTAGAAGCTCGATAGAAAACGGTCATAGGTCTTGTGATCGCAAATCCAGAACCAGAGGTATTCCGGCAGTGTCTTGGTTGCCAGGCTCGGTAGCTTATGCTGATACGCGCGGACCAGATTTCATTCCCGAACTGTTGACCGTCCTTCTTGAAGTGCAAGGAAGGGTGATACGGATCAGCTTTGAGCAGGACGAACTGTTTGTCGGCGAATGAGCAAATTGACTGCGGCAGCTTGTGGTAAACCGCCAGAAATCGGGTTCCGTGGAATGTTGAAGAAGCACTAGAGCGGCTTCGTCAAGCCTGCACGCTGATGCTCAAGAGCACGACGAATCGCTCCATCAAGACGGCCAGCGGCTATGTCCCGTTCAACGCGCGCATCCGTAAGGAGCGGAAGATTTTCATCGAGCCATCCACAGAGGACGTCCAGTTGATCGGGATCCAACGATGAGATGGCTTGTTCGATATCTTGGACTGTGCTCATGGCATGCTCCTCCCCACGATTGTAGCGAAGTCAAATTCATGAACGCGATTGAACCAGATCATGGTGCGACTGAGGTGGCGTTGATCCTCGACCACTCAATTACCAAGAGCATCATGCGGGTTGCAACGTGTGCATATGCGATTCAAGCGTCCGCAGCACGGTATCCGGGTCAGCGTCAAGGACCATCGGCGGCTTGCGGAGGGTGGCGTGGAGCGCGCGATCGGCGGGGGCGATGCCGGCGGACTCTTCGGCGGTGAGGAGCTCGTCCCGGTGGTAGTGGATGGTGTAGTCGGAGTCTTTGAGCGTGTGGCCTGTAAGAAGCAGCACAACGCGCTCCTCCGGCGTGACCTTGCCGTGGGCAACGAGCTTCTTGAGTCCGGCGAGAGTGACGGCGGAGGCGGGTTCGCAGCCGACGCCTTCGGCCCCGATCTGGGCTTTGGCGAGGGCAATCTCCTGTTCGGAGACGTCTTCGCACCAGCCGCCCATGCCGGCGATAATGGCGGCGGACTTGCGCCAGCTGGCCGGGTTGCCGATGCGGATGGCAGAGGCGCGGGTGTCAGCGGTGACGGGCTGCATCTGTTGGTTTGAGTCGAGAAACCATCGGTAGAGGGGGTTTGCGCCGGAGGCCTGAATGACGCTGATCTTGGGGATGCGCGGAATCAGGCCGAGGTGCTTCATCTCCGCAAAACCCTTGCCGAGCGCGGCCGAGTTGGCGAGGTTGCCGCCGGGAACGACGAGGTGCTCGGGCACCTGGCCGTCAAGCTGCTCAACAATCTCGAACGCCGGGGTCTTCTGCCCTTCGAGCCGGTAGGGGTTCACGGAATTGAGCAGATAAATCGGGAAGCGGCGCACAAGGTGGGTGAGGATGCGGACACAGCCGTCGAAATCCGTGCGAAGCTGCATGGTGAGCGCGCCGTAGTCCATCGCCTGCGAGAGCTTGCCCCAAGCGATCTTGCCTTCTGGAATGAAGACGATAGAGCGCAGACCTGCGCGCGCGGCGTAGGCGGCCATGGCTGCTGATGTATTTCCTGTAGAGGCGCACGCGACCCACTCGAAGCCGCGCTCAAAGGCGACGGAAAGGGCGGCGGTCATGCCCGTATCTTTGAAAGAGCCGGTCGGATTCATCCCCTGGTGCTTGGCCAGCAGCCAGTCGATTCCGGCGGCTTTGGCGCAGCGGGGCAGGTCGTAGAGCGGCGTGTTGCCTTCTCGTAACGTCACCGCGTGGCTCGTATCGGCGAGGATGGGCAGCACGTCGCGGAAGCGCCAAACGCCCGATTGATCGATGGGAAGCGTGGAGGTACGGCGTTCTTCCCAAAGATGGCGCAGCGCCGAAGGATTTGGCAGCTTGCTCCCGACACCGCTCGGCGTCAGCGACCAGGGATAGACGACCTCATAGAGTCCCCCACAATGGCACCGGAAATCGCTCGAGACTGCTGCTCCTTCAATCCGTGTATCGCACTCGGTGCATCGTAGTTGGTGTGTGGAGATCATTGGTACTGAGACAAGCCTACCGCAAGACGGTGGGGACGACTAAGGATTTCGTGGCATTCGGGCTGGTATGCGGAGCCTTTATGGGCCTGTCCGTGGCTGCACAGCAATCCGCGCAGAAGCAGATCAAGATTGCGGCGGCGGCCGACCTCCAGCCGATGATGCCCGCTCTTGCCTACGCGTTCGAGAAAGAAAAGGGCATCAAGCTGGTAGTGAGCTTCGGCTCGTCGGCTACGCTGGCGATGCAGATCGTCAACGGTGAACCGGTCGATGTCTTTCTCGGCGCGGACTTCAGCTTTCCCGAGCGCGTGGTCGCCGCAGGGCTGACCGACGCGAAAGCTCCCACAGCCTACGCAAAGGGAACTCTGGTGCTCTGGGCTCGCAAGGACTCTCCCTTCCAACCGCTGCATCTTGAGGCGTTATCCGACCCGCGCCTGAAGTCGGTAGCGATCGGCAACGAGCTTCATGCGCCGTACGGGCGGGCAGCATCGAGCGCGCTGCACTACCTGAAGTTGTATGAGCTGGTGAAGCCGAAGCTGGTCGTGGCGGAGAACATCTCGCAAACAGCGCAGTTTGTGGAGTCGGGCAACGCGCAACTGGGACTGATCTCGCTAACGGCGGCGGAGTCCGAACACTTCAAACAGATTGGAAGCTATGTGCTCGTGCCGCCGGTCAGCTATCCAAAGATCGTGCAGTATGGCGTCGTGCTGAAGAACTCGGCGGCCAAGGCGGAGGCGAACGCGTTCATGGAGTGGCTTACCTCGTCGGCGGTGCAGGCGAAGCTGCCGCAGTTCGGGTTGCAGGGCGTGAACTAAGGCGCACCCGCTACACTGACGCAAGTGGACTTCCCTGCTCTTCTGCTGACTCTGCGGCTGGCGACCTGTACAACGGCTCTGCTGCTCCTCGTGGCGGTGCCGCTCGCCTGGTGGATCGCGTCGGGCGAAGGATCGGGACGAGCGGTCGTGCAAGCGGTTGTGGCGTTGCCGCTTGTCCTTCCACCGACGGTGATCGGCTTCTATTTATTAGTGGCCCTCGGACCCTCAACAACGCTTGGCCGAGCTTATGTACAGCTCACCGGGCATCCGGTCGCCTTCAATTTCAGCGGTCTGCTGATTGGCTCTCTGCTGTACAGCTTGCCCTTTGCGGTGCAGCCGCTTGTCTCGGGTTTTGCGGCCATCGACCACGGCTATATGGAGGCGTCCGCCGCCTTGGGAGTTGCGCCCTGGCGAACATTCCGGCGTGTGGTCTTGCCAATGGCGTCAGGATCATTGCTGACCGCCACAGTCCTGACCTTTACACATACGGTGGGAGAGTTCGGCGTGGTGCTGATGCTCGGCGGAAACATCCCCGGAGCGACGCGCACGTTGTCCATCGTGCTCTACGATCAGGTGCAGGAGTTCGACTACGTGGCGGCAAATCGAACAGCGGGGCTGTTGGTGGGGTTCGCTCTGATGGCGCTGCTTGGCTTCTACCTTCTGCAGGCGCGGCGAGCCGGAGCGACGCGGGGCAACCTCGGTGGATAGCTTGCTTAGGGTCGAGATACGGCATCAGGCAGGCGCGCTTGCGCTCGATGTTGCGTTTACGCTCACCGCTCCCTGGACCGTCTTGTTTGGAGCTTCTGGAAGCGGCAAAACCACGGTCCTGCGGACGATCGCGGGTTTCGTGCGACCGGACGCGGGGCGTGTCGTGCTGGGCGAGGAGACGCTCGTCGACACGGTGCGGAAGGTGTTTGTGCCCTCCCATCGGCGAGCTGTGCGGAGCGCGGGGCAAACGCCGCGCCTGTTTGCGGGCATGACCGTGAGGGGGAATCTTCTGTATGGAGCTTCGGCGCCAGCAATCGACGAGGTGGTGAAGTTGTTCCGGTTGGATGGCGTAATGCAGAAGATGTCGGAGGCGTTGAGCGGAGGGGAACGGCAGCGTGTGTCGGCGGCGCGCGCGGTGGCTTCCGCGGCGGCTCGCCCTGGAGCGTTGCTGCTGCTGGACGAGCCGTTCGGTGGACTCGACTTCGCGCTGCGGGATGTAATTGCTAGAGAGCTCCGCTCCTGGCTGGAGGAGCGAAGGGTGCCGGTCCTTTCCGTCACGCACGATGTGGGGGAAGCGTTTCTCCTTGGAGCGGAGATTGTGCGGATCGCTGGCGGACGGGTGCTGACTCAGGGATCGGCGATGGAGGTGCTGGCCGAAGAACGCACTCGCTTATTGACACAACTCAGACTGCATAGCGAAGGTCCACCAGAGCGGCAAGAGCTGCCTCGCGAGTAATCATTGTTCATCAAAAAAGCGCGGGGTCTAAGCCGCCATCGCAATACGCCGCGTCAGGTCGTTCTGCTCCGTCTGCGATTCTGCGCCAATGGTAAAGGCATCTAGCACGCCCGTCTGCAGCGCATAGTGAATCGCCTCCTGCTGCCGATAGCGCAGGTCGCCCTGTCCCAGAATCTTCATCCCGATGATCCCCTTGCCGTCCGCGCGCATCTGCTGGATCACCTTCAGGACCGTGGCCTGGTCGGCGTCCATGTTGGAACCGATCGGGTTGAGGCGGACGAGGTCCACATCCACCCAAGGCGAGGCGGCTGCGGCGCGGAGAGCGGGCAGCGAGTGGCACGAGACACCGTGTGCCCGGATGACGCCCTTCGCCTTCGCCTCGGACAGCACGTCCATCACACCCCGATAGCGCATCGTCCAGTCGGCCTCGGTCGTGCAGTGGATCAGCACAATGTCGATCATGTCCGTGCCGAGCTCGCGTCGGAAGCGGTCAAGATCGGCGCGCACACCGACGGGGTCGCGTGTGTCGGTCTTGGTGAGGACGGTCACTTTGTCGCGCGGCAACTGCTTCAGCGCGGCGGCGACCAGCGGATGCGAGCCATAAGAGTCAGCCGTGTCGAAGAACCGGATGCCATTCTCGTGGAAGCCGTTCAGCGCAAGGGTAACGGCGGGGTCCTGGCCGAGGCGCGTCTGGCGCGAGTGGCCACCTGAACCGATGGTGCCGGTGCCCATGGCGAGGCGGCTAGTGCGGATGCCCGTCTTCCCGAGCGTCACTTCGTCATGCGCGGTGAACTTCTGAGTAAGCGGCTGGAGGTCAATCGGGGCGGCGTTTGCGCGGGCGAAGCGGGACGAGGCCCAGGCGGCTCCGGCGACGGCGGCCTGGCGGAGGAAGGCTCTTCTCTGCATGGTGAGCTCCTGATGGTTCGTATGAGGGCCTCTCGTCAGCTTACGGAGGGTCCGCTTGCCACGATTCTCGCACAGCCGGGGTCAAATGGCTAGGGACAGCTTACGGGCACACGCAAGTCGCCGCCGGTCATCTCCGCGGGCAGGTCGAGGTTCATCATCCCCAAAATAGTGGGGGAGATGTCGCGCAAGCTGCCGCCCTCGCGCAGGCCGGTCTTGTTGCGGTGTTCTGTGATCAGGAGAAAGGGCACCGGATTAGTCGTGTGCGCGGTGTGCGGGCCACCGGTTGCGGGGTCGATCAGCATCTCGGCGTTGCCATGGTCGGCGGTAACGAGCAGGCTGCCGCCGCGCTGACGGATCGCGTTGTAGATGCGGCCGAGCTGCGTGTCGACCGTCTCGACCGCGCGGATCGTCGGCTCCATCTTTCCCGAATGCCCGACCATATCCGCATTGGCGAAGTTGACGATGACGATGTCAAACGCCGTATCGTCGACGGCCTTCACCACTGCGTCCGCGATCCCGGCTGCAGACATCTCCGGCGCAAGATCGTATGTCGCCACCTTCTGCGAAGCGACCAACGCACGGTCCTCCCCCGGAAACGGCGTCTCAATCCCGCCGTTGAAGAAGTACGTGACGTGCGCGTACTTCTCCGTCTCCGCCACCCGCAAGTTACGTAGACCGGCCTGCGCCATCAGGTTGGCCAGCAGGTTGTCCATCGACTCAGCCGGGATGACGACCGGCAGCTGGAAGTGCTTATCGTACTGCGTCATGGTGACGTAGTGCAGCCCGCGCGGTACTTTGTGCGGCGAGATGGCGGCATCGAGTTCGACGGCTTTAGGCAGACTGCGGCCAGCGTCGGCGTTCAGGTCAGAGTTGCGGGCGAGCACGCGAGTGATCTGGCGAACGCGGTCCGCCCTGTAGTTGAAGGAGATACACACATCCTCATCACGGATCAGCCCCTCGCGGTCGACCGTGAACGGTGGGATGAACTCGTCGGTCACCCCATTCGAGTAGCACTCCCGCACGCGAGCGAGCACATCGGCATACACGCCGCCTTCCGACTGCCCGGTCACCATCGCGTCGAAGGCCTGCCGCTCCTTCTCCCAGCGCAGGTCGCGGTCCATCGCGAAATACCGGCCGGAGACGCTCGCTAATCGACCGACGCCATACTCGGCCATCTTCGCTTGCAACGCTTCAAGATAGCCCAGCCCGCTCGACGGCATCGTGTCGCGTCCATCGGTAAACGCGTGGACCCAAATCTGCGTCCGACCCCGCGTCAGCTCCCGCTCCGCCGCTAGCCGCAGAAGGGCATACAGATGGCGCTGGTGCGAATGCACTCCACCATCCGACACCAAGCCCAGCAGATGCAAGGCCCGCCCCTTCTCACCCGCCAATTCACAAGCCCGCACCAGCGTCGGATCGCTAAAGAAGCTTCCATCCGCCACCGCCGTGTCGATGCGGGTCATGTCCATCCGCACGATCCGCCCCGCACCCAGGTTCAGGTGCCCTACCTCGGAGTTCCCCATCTGTCCATCCGGCAGCCCTACAAAGTGCTCGCTCGCCCGCAGCAGCGTGTTTGGGTATTCGGCCAGCATCTTGTCGTAGACGGGCTTCCGTGCCTGCGCAATGGCGTTGCCGCGGGTCTCGGCACGATAGCCCCAGCCGTCGAGGATGGTGAGAACGATAGGTTTACCCATAGCTGATTCTCCCACAGAGGCAGAAACGCACACTCTATACTGGATGGAAGCTTCGCAAGGAGGAACCCGTGGCCGCTCCTTCCACTACATTGCCTCACGCGCATCTGGTCGCACGGTCTTACGATCTCCCTCCATCCGACGCGGTGTGGATCGCCACCGCGCTGCTCCACTATGAGCACCCGGATCGGCAGAGCTTCCCCTCCGACGGGATCGTGTCTTCGGTCCTACAACACGGGCTAACTCATGCCACCCGTACAGTGGTCGCGGACTTCGTCGACCGGCTCGCTGTCTCCAATCGCAAGCCGGAGGTTGAGACGGAACGCGTCTCCATGCTCTTCGCTCTGCCGGACGGAACGCGCCGCGTTTTCCAGACTCTCGACTCCGTGGAAAGGGAACGCTGGGGCGCGGCCGGACATCCCGCATGGGAGACGCTGCCGCAAGAGTTTTACTATTTGCGCGATTGGTATGAGCGTTGGGATCAAGCGTCCATCGACGCCTCGCCCGATCCGCTGCTGCGACTGGTGGGAAGTTGGACTTATGGAGGGGCCGACGAGTACGTCGCGAGCTTGCGCCAAGGATGGGACCAACGTCCATGAGCCGTGTCTGAGACACCAACCTCTTCATCTATCTGTTTCAACGGCATCCCGAGTTCTTTAGCCCGGTCAACTCCCTGTGGCAAGGCATACAGGTGCGGCAGGACAAGCTCTTCACATCCGTGATGACTGCAGGCGAGATCCAAGTGGGACCCCGGCGAGCAAGGAATTTCGCCGAGGCACGAAGCTACCGGGATGCAATCCGCCACACCTGCACCATCCTCCTTTTCACCGAAGCGGCGGCAGACCTCTACGCCGAAATACGCGAGACTCCAGCCATCAGATCTCCGGATGCGATCCAGTTGAGTTGTGCCGCATCTGCCGGCATCGATCTCTTCATCACTAACGACCGCGGCTTGCAAAGGCTGACCGTTCCCGGTATCGACGCGATCGCTTCGCTTGATCGTCTGTCGCTCTGATCCGGCTCTACTCCCCAAAGTTCAGCGACTCAAGCCCCAAAAACTCCGCCGACTGTCCCAGTTCCTCTTCAATCCGCAACAACTGGTTGTACTTGGCGATTCGGTCCGTCCGGCTCGCCGACCCCGTCTTGATCTGCCCCGCGCCCGTGGCCACCGCCAGGTCCGCGATAAACGTGTCCTCCGTCTCCCCCGACCGGTGCGAGATGATCGACGCATAGCCGTACCGCCGCCCCACTTCGATCGCCTCCAGCGTCTCCGAAATCGTCCCGATCTGGTTGACCTTGATCAGGATCGCGTTCGCCACCTTCTCCTCAATGCCCTGCC
>CAXTUR010000019.1:0-32416 GCA_964247455.1 uncultured Acidobacteriaceae bacterium
GCCTGTGTGGGGGTGGAGGGGGAGACGATGACGAACTCGGTATCGGGTTCGGGGAGAGTATCGCGGCGATGAAGATAGTTGCCGAAGATGGTCTGAAGGTGGCCGTTGCGGAGGAGGAGGCGAGGTTTGAAGGGAGCCGGCTGAAAGGTGGGGGGAGCGATGGCTGCTTCGGTCAACGGGTTCTCCTGGGAGTCTTAGCGGCGGGTCTGATTGCAGGTTTAGATGCCGGCTTGATCGCGGTTTGGGCAGCCGCGAGGAAAGCGACTGCGTCAGCGCACCGGTGGGTTCGTCCTCATGCTTGAAGTAGGCGTAGACGTCGCGATCTGTGTGAGGTTGGCCAAGCGGATGGCCAGGGCGGACAACTTGTTGGGGGTGTAGCCGCCGTTGCGGCGCAAGCGGAAGCAGGCATGGGTGGCGGCGGTGTGGACCTCCGGGGTGGCGAGGTCGTCAGACTCGGCGTTGCAGTGGGCGGCGCTGCGATCGCGGAGGAGGGTCTAGGTGGTCTCGTCGAACCAGGCTTCGCTGTATGGGTTGCGAGATGAACGACACGGGACTCAAGCCCCAACCGGTAGTTCGCGAACAGGTGTGTCGAGATGACTCATTGGACAAGCTCCAGATGGGAGCCGATGCCTTGGTACAAAAAGGCGGCACAGTACGGTTTAGTGAGGTCCCACGCCCGTTGGCCGGAGCGTCCGAACAAGGCTTCAAGGATGACCCGAAGGGCACCGGCATGGGTGACGACTGCGAAAGGCTGCTCGCCCGCAAGAGAGAGGATGCGGCTAACTTCAGCGAGGACGCGAGGTTTGAAGAGGTGGTATGGTTCGCCGCCGGGTGCGGGCAAGACTGGGAAGTCCGCAACCCACCGTTGGGCATAGACGCGATCGCGCTGCTCGATCTCCGGCCAGGTGAGGCCGTCCCAATCGCCGAAGTCGATCTCGCGGAGAGCGGATCTTGTTTCGACGGGTGATGTCGAGAGCGTGGCGAGGAGATCGGCGGTCTGTTGGGCGCGGCGGAGATCGCTGGAATAGATCTTAGCGAACTGCTGTGAGCCAAGGTTCCGGATGAGGGTAGCCACTTGCTCGTGGCCGCGCGCAGTCAAAGGAGGATCGGAGTGGCCGCAAAAGGTGCCGGCCAAGGCTGTTTCCGCGTGACGGATAAAGAAGATTTTGCTCATAGCGTCCACGCTCCGCATAGGTAAACGCCGACCTCGGCAAGTTGATTTGTGGCACCGAAGCAGTCGCCGGTGATGCCTCCGAGACGCCGTTTGTAATAAAGTCCGCTGACAAAGGCGAGCGAGGTGCTGGCGACGATAGGAGCGATAGCCTGGGCCCGCAACAGCCAGCCGACCAGGGCAAAGCTGAAGATCGTGCCGGTTATCAGTGTGAATGGCGAGGTGAGACCCGCGATGCGTGCTCCCTGACCGGCGTTCTCTGAGGCTTCCGGCCTGCTGGCTGGAGGCAGGTAGTAGCTGAGCGGAAGGGCAGTCCACCGGCCGAGCACGCCCGCGGTGATCAGGAGCCACGACACATGATCAAGGGGAATGGATGCGATGAGGACGAGGCGACCGACCAGGCTGAGGACAAGGGCAACGCCGCCGTAGCTTCCAATGCGGCTGTCGCGCAGGATGAGCAGGATCTTCTCCGGGCTAGTACCGCCACCGAAGCCGTCGGCGGTGTCAGCAAGGCCATCTTCGTGGAGAGAACCGGTAATCATGACGAAATAAAGCAGAACAAGGAAGGCCGAGGCTGGTCTGGAAAGATGAGGAACGAGCAGGCGGTGTAAGAGCGCGGCCCCGCTGCCGATAAGAACGCCAACGAGCGGGAAGAAAACGAGGGAACGAGCCAGAGAATCTTCCGTATGGGGCGGCGATGGGACCGGGATGCGCGTGAGGAATTGCAAGGCTGAAAGGAAGTCGAACCAGGCGCGGCGGCGCGGACGGATGGCGCGGTTCACGATGCCCTGCTAACGCCCGCCGAGGCGAACGTGGCCATGGAGGTGTAAAGCGCGATGGCGGACTCGAGGAGGGGCATGGCGAGAACGGCACCGGTGCCTTCACCCAGGCGCATATGGAGTGCCAGGACCGGGGTCAGGCGGAGATGATCGAGAAGCAGCTTATGGCCGGGTTCTTCGGACTGATGACCTGCGACAAGGTAGCCGTACACTGCGGGCGCCATCGCAACGGCGAGCGCGGCCGCTACAGTGGAGATAAAGCCATCGACGACGATGATGAGCTTATGGGCTGCGGCGGCCAGGATCATGCCGGTCATGGCGGCGATCTCAAGACCACCCGCGCAGAGCAGGATGTTGAGTGGCGAGGGACGTGTGGCGATGCTGAAGTGTCTGCGAAGCACGGCACCGACGATAGCAATTTTGTGAGCGTAGGCTTCTTCTGAGACACCTGTGCCGCGGCCGGTGGCAAGCGCGGGCGAGGCACCGGTGAGAGCGCATGTGATGACGCTGGCCGCTGTGGTGTTGCCGATGCCCATTTCACCGACAGCGACCAGGGTCTTGCCCGCTTCTGCGGCGCTGGCGGCAATCGCGGCTCCGACGCCAAGGGCCTCAGCGAGTTGTCTGTCGGACATGGCGGGCTCATGCAGCATGTTGCTGGAGCCGCGACTAACCTTGCGATGCAGGAGACCGGGAAGATCCGCGAAGTCTGCGTCGACACCGACATCGATGACGGTGAGTTCGGCTTGGTGGAGAGCGGCGAGGACGTTGATGGCCGCGCCCTTATTAAGGAAGTTGAGGACCATCTGGTAGGTGACCTCGCGGGGGTAGGCACTGACGCCCTCGGCCGTAATGCCATGATCGGCCGCAAAGACGTAAACGGCTTTTGAGGGAGGCTCGGCGAAGTGGTGCTGGCGAATGGCGACGATCTGGGCAGCAAGGTCTTCCAGCCGGCCGAGGCTCCCGAGGGGCTTAGTGAGGGTGTCGAGGTGACCGCGGGCCGTCTCGCGCCAAGACTCGCTGCACGGTTCGAGGCCGGCGGTGATCTGTGTGAGTAGGAGCTCGCTCGGAGTCTTCATTGTGCCTCCTCAAAACGCGGCTGAAAGGTCATGGGGTAACGCGCGGGCGAGAAGCGGAACGCGGCTGCGAGGTGCGGCGCGGTCAGGATTGCGGTGGAGGACCCGCTGGTAAGGGAACGGTCGATGCCGAGGAGATGGACGGCGGAAAAGTTGTCGGGGATGAGGTGGAGATCATGCATAGACGCAAGGATGGTGATGCCCTCCTGCCGCAGCCGGTGAAGGAGATCGACGAGTTCCATTTGGCGTCCGATGTCGAGGTTCTGAGTGGGTTCGTCGAGAAGAAGGATTTTTGATTGCTGTGCCAGGCCCAGAGCAATCTTGACGCGTTGGCGTTCACCCCCGCTGAGTTCGTTAAAGATGCGATGACGCAGGCTGAGGGTGTCGGTGAGATCGAGGGCGCGTTCGACGGCCAGGCGATCTTCGCGCATGGGCCCGCGGAGTAGACCGAGATAGGGTGTGCGGCCCTGCTCCACCATCTGCTGGACGGTGTAGTCGAAAGGAACGTCGAGCTGTTGCGGGACAAGAGCGACGAGCCGGGCGCGCTGGCGAAGCGGCATCTCGGCGGCAGGTTGGCCTTCAAGAAGAATCTTGCCGGAGGTGAGGCGAAGCGTGCCAAGCGCAAGCCGCAGAAGGGTCGTTTTGCCTGCACCATTGGCTCCGATCAACGCGGCGCAGGTGCCTTCGTGCAGCGTTAGATCGATCTTTGACAGGACGGTAGAACCGGCGTACGCGAAGCTGGCGTTATCGAACAGGAGTAGAGGCGTCAAAGTGTGTACTCCTTCTTGCCCTTGCGGAGGAGATACAGGAAAAAGGGTCCGCCGAGAAAGGCCATCAGGATGCCGACCGGTAGCTCGGAGGGGGCGAGGAGGGTTCGTGCGAGGGTGTCGGCGATGACGAGGAAGATGGCTCCGGCGATAGCCGTGACGGGAAGCAGGCGAATGTTGTCGGGGCCGAGAAAGAGACGTGCCACGTGCGGAACGATCAGGCCGGCGAAGCTGATGAGGCCGCCGAGCGAGACGGCGATGGCGGTTAGTAGGGAGCCGGCAATAATGATCGAAATGCGTGTGGCTTCGACGCGCAGGCCGAGTTGATGGGCATACTCGTCACCGAGCGCGAGCGTGTTGAGGCGACGCATAAGGGGAAGGGCGGCAAGGAGGGCGACGGCGCAGAGGACAGATGTGATGGCGAGTTGCCGCCACTCGGGAATGCCGATGGTGCCGTGGAGCCAAGCGGCGACGATCCTGGTGCCGGAGGTGGAGTTGGGGTCGATGAGTTCAAAGAGGTAGGTGGAGTTGGTGAGCATGGTGCCCACGGCAAAGCCTGCAAGTAGAAGGGTGACGCCGCTGGTTCGGCCGCGGGTGCGAGCGAGCGTGTAAACGACAGCCATGGTGAGGACTGAGCCCAGGAAGGCAAGGAGCGTGGTCGCGCTAAAGCCGAAGATGCTGATCTGCGAGAGGAAGACGATGCCGACGCAGGCGCCGAGCGCGGCTCCGCCCGAGGCGCCAATAATATAGGGGTCGGCCATGGGGTTGCGGAAAAGCCCCTGGAACATGAGGCCGGAGACGGCAAGAGCAGCGCCGACGAGCGAAGAAGCCAAGACACGCGGGAGCCGGACGGCAAAGAGGATGGTGTGCTGGACCTCGGTGAGTGACTGGGAACGCAGCAGCGCCGCGAGCATGGACGCTGTGGAGATGTGGACCGCGCCGAAGGAAACCGACACAAGGATTGCAGCAACCAGCGAAGCCGTTAGAGCGACAAGGACTAAGACGAAGGTCGCATTGTGCAGAACTGGATTCGAGGCTGCGGCAAACCCCTCCCGCCTTCGTCCAGGCGGCGCGGAGGAGAGAGGGGTCATGACGACTTTGGCTACTTCAGCTTCCATGACTCTCCACCGAAGTTGAGCTGAATGCCGGTGCGGAAGGTAAAGGGAAGCGCGGGGTACCCGAACGCCTCGTAGAAGTGCTCACTGAGCAGGTTCTGCGCGTTGGCATAGACGTTCAGGCGCGGCGTGACCTGATAGCCGCCGCCGAGTTCTAGGCGTTGATAGGAGCCGAGTAGATTACGGTTCGGCAGGAGCAAGGTGTTGCCAAAGTTTGCGTCGGAAAGGAAATCGCTGTCGTCACGCCGGCCAACGAGCGTGCCGGTGAGCGATCCGTAGACCTTACGGTGGGTGTAGTTGAGGCCGAAGTACCCGGTGTGCGGCGGTACCCGGAAGGGACGCGCGCCGACCAGCGGAGCGTAAGCGCCGATGGAGATGTTGGGAAAGCTGGTTCCTACAGCGGGACCGGCAATCGTGTGCTGAACGACGGCATCGGTGTAGGTATAGCCGCCGCGTGCGAAGAGGCTGCTGCTGATCCTGTACTCGGTCTCAAGCTCAATGCCCATGGAGCGGAAAGCTGCGCCGTTGAGATAGGCGCCGAAAGGAAATTGGGTGAGCAGCGCGGCTGGCACGCCGAACTGGATGAGGCTGGCCTGGGGCACGTCCTGTGCGCCATTGGTGAACTCGTTATGGAAGTAGGTAATGCCGACTCGTCCACGTCCCTCGACAATTTGCTGGTCGATGCCACCGTCGAAGGTACGGGAGTTTTCAGGTCCGAGGGGCGGGATGCTGTACTGACGGATGAGCTGGTTGCCGTTGGGTGCGGGCTGCAGATCGGCGTAGAGGGAGTTCGACTGCTGAAAAACACTGGGTTCCTTGATGCCTTTCCCGAAGCTCCCGTGGAGCTTGGTGCCGCTGAAGAAGCCGGAGCTTGAAGGGCTGAAGAGATAGTAGGCGAGTGAAGCACGGGGTGTGGCGGCGAAGCCGAAGAGCCCATTGTCCTCCAGCCCGGCGCCCAAGTTGAAGAAGAGCCTGTTGCGAATGTCGCCCGAGAACTGAATGGTGTAGCTGTAATTGCCGCGCTCGATCAGCTTGGGGGAGGAACCGGCGTACCCGGAGGAACCCCGTTCGTTTTCGAACTTGAAGCCGCCGAGTGCGAGCAGGTGTGGGGTGACGTGGTAGTCGGTCTGAGCGTAGACAAAGTCGCGGCTGGTGGGGGTCAAAAATTGTGAGGGCTGATCGCTGAACTGAAAGGCTGCCTGCCCTGTGACGCTATATCCGTTGGCACCGGTGATGGTGACGGCTTTGCCGTTATAGCTGCCGAAGCCGTCGGGGATACCGGTCGCGCCAAAGCTATTGTACGAGCCATTCTGGCGCAGGCCGCCGTAACGAATCTGGTTGTGCCATGTCGCAGTGGTCTGGTTGTTCCAAACACCGTTGTAGAAGTCGTCCTGCTCTTTTTGCTGCGCGTCGTCGGGGATGCCATAAAAGGCGATCGCATTAGGCTGACCGCTCGAGACGACGACGTGACGCACGGTGAAGCGGAGATCGTTTGCGAGGTTGGGTGCCCATCCAAAGTTGCCGGCGTAGGTTGCATTGTGGAACTGGCTATTCGGGATGTTGTTGCGGGTGTCGATGCGCGCAAAGGCGGAGTAGAGATCGAAGTGGCGGTAGGTGGTTCCGGCGGTGACCTCGTTGCGGTAGGTTCCGAAGTTGCCTGCATCCCCCGCGTACGTGACGAATGGCAGCCGGCTGTTGCCACGCTTGGTGGAGAGACTAACGACACCGGCAAGAGCGTCGGACCCGTAAAGGGCGCTGTTCGGCTCGCGCAGTACTTCAATGGAGTCAAAACCGATGGAGGCGAGATTGGCGAACTCGACGCCGCCGCCAATGGTGTTTGCCGGAACACCGTCAATCAGCACCTTGTTGGCGTCGGTGCCGCCGCCGCGAATGGAGAGGCCGGTCGTGCCACCCCTCTGGCCGGTTTGCGTGACCTGCAGGCCGGAAATGAGGCGGAGCGGCTCCTGCACCTCCAGCATATAGCGGAAGTCCTCCGCGAGAAGAACAGTAACCGCCGCGCCGGTTTGTGCCTCCGGCAGGGGGGTTCCGGTGGCGGTGGCGGTCACTTCCTGGGTGAGCGTCTGGGTTGCGAGCGTGATGTCCAGAGCCGCATTGCCGGAGCCGCTGAGATAAACGGCTGGCGTGGTCGTCGTCTGGAACGTTGGCGCGTTGGCGCGGATGTGGTAGCGGGCGGCGGCGGGGATCATGAAGTGGTAGGCGCCATCGGAATCTGTCTTCACGGAAGCTACAATGCGATCGCCATCGAGGAGATCGACGGAGGCGCCGACCACCATTGCGCCTAGCGGATCGCGCACTGCGCCCTGAAGAGTCAGGAGGCCCTGTGCGTGCAGGACCGGGCCGAACGCTGCTGCGGTTAAGACAGAGGCCAAAGCGAGTTGGTCGAGCGTCCGGGCGAGCGTAGATCGAGTGACGCCCGTGTTGTTTCTTGCTTTCAAATACATGGTTCCCCCTCGGGATAGGTTGCAGCAGGGCCGGTATCCTGACTTGCGCTTCATTGATTCATGCTGCCTTCCCGGAGTGTTGCCCAGTGGCGTTGACGTCCTTGCATGTTTCTCGGCGCTTACAGTTACGGGGTAGTGGCGGAGTTTCACCGCGCTTCCCAGACACCCTGCTGTTGCGATTGGTTGTGAGCGGATCGCCACGGATCAGCTCAAGGATGAAATTGTCTGGCGAGATCCTCCAATGCCTCGATAGCGACCGGACTGGGAAAGTTGACGCGCTTGTCGACGTAGTACACGCGTTGGTGCTTGACCGCGGGCAAGACGTTCCAGCCGGGGCGATCCTTGAGAAGGTCAAGGGTCATGACCCCGCCGCGCATCATAAGCAGGGCTTCGGGGGCGCGTTCAATAACGGCCTCCATGCTGATATGCGGCCACTCCTGCGCGATGTCGGAAGTAATCGAGTGGCCGCCTGCCGCCTCGATGATGTCGGTGATGAAAGAGCCTTTTCCGATGGTGATGACGGGATCGTAGGACACCGGCATGTAGACATTAATGACGGGGAGATCTTTGACCCGGGTGCGGACGGCTTCTATTCGATGTTGCAGATCGGCCGCTAGTACGCTGGCCTGTGACTCGCGGCCGGTCGCCTGACCGAGGCTTACGACGGAGTGCAGAATACCAGCGATGCCATGCGGATCGACGATGTACAACGGAATGCCAAAGTGTTGCAGTCGATCCAGGATTGCGGGCTGACTTTGATGGGGCATGCCGAGGACGAGGTCGGGGTGGAGGGAGAGGATGGTCTCCATCGATGGATTGCTGATGGAGCCAACGCTGGGCTTCTTCATTGCTTGCGCCGGATACTTAACGAAGTCGCTTATGGCGACCACATCGTCGCCGGCACCAAGGGCGAAGACAGCGTCCGTGATGCTGGGGACCAAACAGATGATCCGATGCGGGTGATCCGGAACGGCGACGGTGCGGCCGGTTTCATCGGTGACGGTATGGCTCGCGAAGCAGCGCGAAGAGGCTACGCAGGTGAGCCAAAACAGGGCGAGTACAAGCTTATTCATGCGGGAACTAACCCTCTCGTTCTAGCGGAACGCACGCACGCGACAAAGTGAGCGGCAACTCGGGGCGCGGTTCGGAAATGGAGGTGAATATAGCTGGCGAGAATATTTCCGCTTTGGTAGCCTTCGTCTTCTTCATAGTGAGAGAGCGAGTAAGTAAGGTGATAGCAGGTGGGCAAGCTGGCCGGACCGCTTATGCGAGAGTAGTGAAAGCTGTGCCCACGGAGCTGGGTGCCAGCCTGGCCGAGGAGGCAGTCGCGGGTGAGGTCGACCGTGACGTAGCCAAACTGAACAAGCTGGCCGGTCATCTCCATGGAAAAAGGCAGTACGGAAGCCATGGGGTGGAGGTGGCCATCCCTGGTGACGAGGACCTGCGAGAGATAAATCATGCCACCGCACTCGGCGTAAATAGGTCGCTCGGTGGCGGCAAAGGCCTGCACGGATCGAAGCATGCTGGTGTTGCCGCTGAGTTGTGCCGCGTAGAGTTCGGGGTAGCCGCCGCCGAAATAAAGAGCGTCAAGCTCGGCGGGGAGTGCAGCGTCAAGCATTGGGCTAAAAGGCACAATATCCGCGCCTTGCTCCCGCAGCAGGTCCAGATTGTCTTCGTAGTAGAAAGTGAAGGCCCTATCCTTCGCCACGCCAATGCGGACGCGGTTACGATCGGAGCGCTCGACCATGACAGGCTCGCTTGCGGGGGAAAGGCTGCATTGCAAGGCGAGGAAGGTGTCCAGGTTGAGGTGTTCGTTGCACAAAGCCGCTAGGCGATCGATCTGCTGGTCTAAATCCTGTTCATCATAAGACTCTTCGGCGGTGCGCAGGCCGAGGTGGCGTTCGGGGATTGCAATGAGCGGTTCCCGCGGGATGGAGCCGAGCAGAGGGGTGCGGCAGGCGGAGGTGATGGCAGCCTGCAACATATTGAAATGACGCTCGTTGGCCACGCGATTGAGAATGACACCAGCCAATGGCAGCTGCGGATCAAACAGCTCAAAGCCGAGAACCACGGCAGCGATGCTGCGCGCGCTCTTGCCAGCGTCCAGCACGAGCACGACTGGCAGTTGTAGGAGTTTGGCTATTTCCGCACTGCTGCCCGTCTCGGTAGCGCCATCCTTTCCGTCGAAAAGACCCATCATGCCTTCAACCACAATGGCGTCCGCGCCGGCGGAAGCCTGAAGGAGAACATCTCGGTTCGATTTAGAGGAGAGCATCCAGGTGTCGAGATTGCGGGCGGGGCGCCCCGCGATACGGGTTTGGTGGCCGGTGTCGAGGAAGTCGGGGCCTCCTTTGAACGGTTGCACAACCAGGCCGCGCCGACGCATCGCGGCAAGGAGCGCCAGCGTAACGGTGGTCTTGCCAACGCCGCTGGCTGTTCCGGCGATCAGAAAGCCGGTCATGGCCGCACGTCCGTCGGCACGACGCCTTTAAGCGGGAAAGGAAGGCCGGCGACCATCAGCAGGACGGTGTCGGCCACCGCGGCGACGCGCTGATTGATTTCGCCGACAAGGTCTCGGAAGCGGCGGCCAAGCTCATATGCTGGAACGACGCCGCTGCCAACCTCGTTCGAGACGAGGATGATGGGATAGGATGCATTGGCAAGCGCCGTGCAAAGGCGATCGATATGGGTAGATAACGAATCGATGTTGTCCCCGGATGCTTCAAGCAGGTTGGCAGCGAACAGAGTGAGGCAGTCGACTAGCAGAAGATTGCAGTTTGGGCCGGGGCGCTCAATCAAACTGGCGAGGTGGAGTGGTTCTTCTATCGTGATCCAAGTAGCAGGGCGGCTGGCTCGGTGGCGCTCGATCTTCTGGTGCATCTCCAGGTCGTCACGGCGCTCTGCCGTTGCGATAAAGGTGACGCGCTCAAGCTGACCGGCAAGCTGCTGAGCAAATCGGCTCTTTCCGCTGCGAACTCCCCCCAGAACAAGGGTTACGGAAGCAGTTTTATCTTGCGGCACACGTCGCTCCTGACATCCGGAAGGAAGATCTCCGGGTGTTGAGCGGGAAGTTATGTTCAGGCAGCAGCCATCGCGTCTCCTAAGAAGGCGCGCGTGGATATGCTCTTCAACTCTCCCAGCGAAGTTGAATGGGCCCACTCGTACTCTGGCCGGTCTCCTGACTTACGCATCACCGAATCTGACGGCCTTCCCAGGACACAAGCCCCAGTGACCACACATGTCAGATTCTCCACGCTTACAGTTACGGGGTAGCGACGGACTCGCACCGTCTTCCCGAACACCAGATCACCCGAGTTTACACCACGAACTTTGCCAAAGGTTATTTGTTGTGCGGCAGACTGCCTGGAACAAACTGTCAACCACCCATCGCCAGCAACACCTTCCGCTTTCGAGAAGGAACTCAGGCTTCTCAATCGTGGAGTTCCTCAGAGACGTGAATCGTCACCAGGACCCACGCCGCGCCACTCGACGGGTGGGACTGTGAGGTTCCCCATAGAGCCGTACAAAGGTGCGCCGCATCTCTTCGGGATCAGAAATCCCGCGGCGGCGATACGTCACCGACTCCGTACCTCCTTCTATCCGCTCTCGTGCGAATCTCCGATCTTAGCCGTTTCACAGCCTTTGCCGGCGTCTCATCTGTTTCAATCTTGAACAATCTGCCAAACTGGCCCGAGCTCAAATGGGTAACTCGGGACTACCGGATTGTAGGCATGACCGCGCTTCAGCAAAGAAACATACTTGTCGGCATACCGCGACACAGCTGCGAAACGTGTGTCTATGCCTTCGTATGCCGGATTAGCACGGGCCACACGCCGGACACCGAACTGGAGATACGCCATGAACTTCAAACACCTCATTTTCGCCACCACGATCGTCCTCGCGCCGCTGGCCAGTTTTGCACAAACCACCGCGCCCGCAGCCACGCCTACCATCAACCAACGCAAAGCCGACCAGCAGGGACGCATTGGCCAAGGCGTCAGCAGCGGACAGCTTACGCCACGCGAGACCTCGCATCTGGAGCATCAGGAATCCGGCATCAACAAGGAGGAGCGTGGCATGCGCGCCCAGGACAACGGCCATCTCACCAAGCAGGACCGGAGCACCATCAAGGGCCAGCAGAATCAGGAATCGAAGCGCATCTACCGCGACAAGCACAACGCTCGCAAGCAGTGAGAGTCCGTCAAACAAAGAGGCCGCCCGGTACCGTGGGCGGCCTTTCTGCATTTTACAAGTCTAGTAGCGGTAGTGCTCGGCCTTATATGGCCCTTCCACGGGGACGCTCAGGTAATCAGCTTGCTTCTTTGAGAGGGTCGTCAACTTCACGCCGATCTTCTCAAGGTGGAGCCGGGCGACCTCTTCATCCAGCTTCTTTGGAAGGATGTAGATGCCGACCTTGTAGGTGTCCTTGTTTGCCCAGAGATCAAGCTGCGCCAGCGTCTGGTTCGAAAAGCTCGCCGACATGACAAAGCTCGGGTGACCGGTCGCACAGCCGAGATTGACGAGACGGCCTTCGGCGAGGACAAAGATGCTGTTGCCGTTCTCGAAGGTGTACTTGTCCACCTGTGGCTTGATGTTCAGCCTGGTCACGCCGGGAAGCGCGTTGAGCGGCTCCATCTGGATCTCATTGTCGAAGTGGCCGATGTTGCAGACGATGGCCTGATCTTTCATCAGCTTCATGTGCTCGACGGTGATGATGTCCACGTTGCCGGTGGCTGTGACGTAGATGTCGCCGCGTCCGAGGGTCTCTTCGACCGTAGTCACCTCGTAGCCTTCGATCGCCGCCTGAAGCGCGTTGATGGGATCGACCTCGGTGACGACAACGCGAGCGCCGAGGCCGCGGAGTGACGCAGCCGAACCTTTGCCAACATCGCCAAAGCCGCAGACGACCGCGACCTTGCCGGCGATCATGACGTCGGTGGCGCGCTTGATGCCGTCGACCAGAGACTCGCGGCAGCCGTATAGGTTGTCGAACTTCGACTTTGTCACCGAGTCATTCACGTTGATCGCGGGAACGAGCAGCTTGCCGTGCTCCAGCATCTTGTAGAGCCGGTGGACGCCGGTCGTGGTCTCCTCGGAGACGCCGCGCCACTCCTTCGCCACATCCTGCCAGCGCGTCGGGTGTTCTGCATGGACCTTCTTCAAAAGCTGCTTGATAACGTCTTCTTCAGTCGAACCGGAGGGAGAGTTGACCCAATCGCCGCCCTGCTCCATCTCGACGCCCTTGTGGATCAGCAAGGTGACGTCGCCGCCATCGTCGATGACAAGCTGCGGGCCGAGCAGGCCGCCCTTTCCGTCGGGAAAGCTCAGGGACTCGTTCGTGCACCACCAGAACTCCTCGAGTGTCTCGCCCTTCCAAGCAAACACCGGCACACCGGCTTCAGCGATCGCCGCGGCCGCATGGTCCTGGGTAGAGAAGATGTTGCAGCTGGCCCAGCGGACATTCGCGCCCAGTGCGACCATCGTCTCAATCAGCACAGCTGTTTGGATCGTCATGTGCAGCGATCCGGTCACGCGGACCCCGGCCAGAGGCTTGCCCGCGGCATACTTGTGGCGGATGGACATGAGACCCGGCATCTCCTGCTCGGCGATGTCGATCTCCTTACGGCCGAACTCGGCAAGACCGATGTCCGCCACCTTGTACTGGGCTGCGCGGCCAGTCTTTCCGCCCGACTGGGGCTTTGCCTCAGAAATCGCCGGTATGTCCATCGTTGCTGTCGCCATGTAATCTCCTTAAGATCGTGTTCTGCAAGCACGGCTAGAATACCATCCGGCTCTTCGTCAAGCCGTACCCGGACCTTGCTTAAAGACCCATTGAGCTTTAATTCCCACTCTCGATCTTGCCGTCATGAAACTTCAGCCGCAGCACGCTTCCCCTCGACAGTAGGGTCTCTGCTTCGTTGTGATCCATCGGTACATACCAGTTGTACGCTCGCGCATCGCGCAGACTGGCGAGGTCGTCCAGCGGGATGAGGCCCGCGCGATCGTTGGCCAGGAACCCCGCCGAGCCGGTATGGTACGTCAAGATGCGTTTCAGGCGCGGATCGGCTGCGAGGGCCATGCCGGCGAAGTAGCCATCGTAGTCGGGCATATCTTCGAGCAGCAGCGTCTCGGTATGTGGAGCGAGCGTGAGCTCCTGCGCGATGCCGTCGTACACCGTTCGCTCGAGCCCTATCTCTGACGCTCCCCAGGTATAGCCACCCGCCGGCAGCAGTCCGGTTTGTTTCAGGCGAACATCCGCAAACCCGACGACCACCAGCATGCAGAAAAAGAGACAACACACCCTCGCGTGGTGATTATCCCACTGTGCCCATCCAAACCGCGTCAGCGCGATGGCTAACGCGATACTGGCCCAGAATGCGGCCATGGAGCCGTAGTAGGGGGCAACCCGCGCCGGTAGCACGACGAAGAGCGATACCGAAGCCACCGCGGCCAGCAGGCAGAAGATGATATCGCGCGGCCGCTCTCCTGACAGCTTCGGCACCCGCCAAAGCATCACCCCTACCGCGCAGAGGACAGCACAGCCGACGATGTTGGGGAGCATTTGCAAGCTCTCGTACTTTGTCGGGAATTCGAATGTACCGACATACCACGTCGCGTAGCCAAAGACCCGAAAGAGCGCGTTAGACGAAAATGCGATCGGGTAAGGCGACGGGCTGGCCAGTAACCGCTTGGCGTGGAAGAAGGGCACAGCCGCGGTCACTCCATAGATCCCCATGGCCAGACAGGCATGCCATAGCCGCCGCAATTGGGGCAAGTTATCCGTAGTTCCCGGCCTAAGATACAGGAGCAGACCGGCAATGAGCGGCGCGGCAAAGGCGCTCTGCTTCGCCAGCGTTGCCAGGCAGAAGCACGCCCACGCGGCGAGGTGCAGCGCAAACGACTGCCACCCTCGTCGCCGGATCGCCGCTAGCAGTGCAAGCGCCATCAGCCCGCAAAGCAGGATGACGAGTGCGTCGCCCAGCGCACATGTCCACGTGACAATGGTGTAGGTCTCGCTGCGCGACAGATAGAGGATTGCTCCCGCAGTTGCCGTGAACCGCGAGTAGCCCAGAGAACGTACGATGGCGAACGCCAGGAGACTTGCCAGGAGATTGACAGCAAATAGCCCGAGCAGGAACGGACGTGCCCAGACGCCGAAATGCCTCAACATGATGCCTATATAGAGCACGGTGCCCAAGGGGCGAAAATTGCCGTCCACCGCGTCCAATGTGTTCCAGGCGAGTGCCGGATGGCCGATCAGCATTCTTCGTACGGAGGCCGCGCCCAACAGCATCCAATCGTCCCGGTCGAAGCCCCCGGCAAGGACCGCCGGCAACCAGAACATACCAAAGGTGATTGCCACCGCGAGTACAAAGTACGCTGTCCTCAGATCGCGCCAACGGTCGTTTCGCGTAAGCATCCACCGAGCCGCTGCTATCAGCACACAGAAGAGAAAGGAGACGAACAGCGCTCCTGGAAGATGCGCCAGCCCATACTGCACACGAGGTCTCGCGTCCATGACATGCTTTTCCGCCAACTTCGCCACGATGGAGGCGATCAGCATCACCAAGCCCAGACCGCCGAGAAGCAGGTCCTCAAAACTAATTCGTTCGTGACTCTTCCTTGACCCGGAACCGCTCACCCGCGCTCCGCCGCCAGCAACTTCCGCTTCCGCTCCAGGCCCCAGCGATACCCGGTCAAGCTGCCATCTTTGCCGACCACACGATGGCATGGGACCGCCACGGCGATCGGGTTCGCTCCACACGCCGCAGCCACTGCTCGCACGGCGTTCGGTGTACCCAGCGCCGACGCCACCTCAGAATAGCTGCGGGTCTCCCCGCGCGGAATCTCCCGGAGAGCTCGCCATACGCGCTGCTGGAATGCTGTTGCACGGACATCCATTGGAAAGGTCGCCGCCGCCGGATGCTCTGTTGTCTGGCTCATCACGAACGCCACCGCCTCGGCCAACCATCCCGTATTCCCTTTAGCTGGAATAAGTTGCGCCTTACTAAACGACGCCCGGAGGTCTGCCACAAGCTCCGCGTCGTCGCGCCCGAAGGTGATGCTGCACACACCGACATCTGTCGTCGCGACCATCATCCGCCCGAGCGGGCTTGCCGCCGTGCAGTAGCGGATCACGGAGCCAGCGCCGCCCTCGCGCATCACGCGTGGCGTCATCCCAAGCGCGGCATTCGACTGCTCATATAAACGGCTTGACGATCCGTACCCCGCCTCATAGATCGCATCCGTCACCTTCTTGCGCGGCTCCCGCAGACCGTTCTTGAAGCTTTCCACCCGTGCCGCCTTGGCAAACTGCCCGGGACTTACACCCAGCACCCGCTTGAAGCCGCGCAGGATCGTCAGCCGCCCCACGCCCGTTGCTTTTGCGACGTCGTCCAACCGCGTCCGCTCGGTTGCGTGGGCCCTCAGGTAGTTCGTGACGGTGGCGATTGCGCCGGCTTGCGGATCGGCCTTCGCCGCGGCGCGGTCTGGCTCGCAGCGCAGACAAGCCCGGTACCCCGCCTCCCGCGCCGCCTCGGCTGTCGGATAAAAGCTCACGTTCTTCCGTGCGGGTCTGCGGCTGGGGCAGCTTGGCCGACAATAAATCTTCGTCGATTTGACCGCGTAAAAGAATTGTCCATCGGCCGCGAAGTCCCGCTCCAGCACCTGCTGCCACTGCCGCCCAGGAAAGAAGCTCGGCAGTGCGTTCCCTCTGATCAGTGTTGTCTCTTTGTGTTCCGCCATCGTTCTCATTCCAGTATCGTCCACTAGGCAGGCTGTCGTCACACTCCGGTTTGTGTCAGCCAAACTGAAACGCGGTCAATCAGCCTGAGCTACGTGCTTAATTGAGACGAGGGCACCGTTCTCGACCCCTAAGCTTGGCTCGACGACCCTCCACGGCGTTTGAAGACCACGGTCACGCTCGTCCAGCAGACGGTCTAGTTCGGCAAGGGCATCGGCGACGGTGACTTGGTGCATACAGCCGTTATGCTGGCAGGGCGCAAAGTCTCGGCCGTCGTAGCAGGGACGGCATGCGAAGCCCCGGCCACCCCAAAGTCCGGTCGCATACGGGCGACGGGGCACGCGCGTGGCCGGATCAGTGGGGCCGAATATGCCCAGCAAACAGGTGTCGCTTAGTCCGGCAAGATGAAGCGGACCAGTATCGTGCGTGACGACGGCGTCCGAGGCATTGCATGCGCTCACCACTTGTGGAAGGCTGAGCACTCCAATATTGTTGACGATGCCCAGATGTTTAAAGTAAGGGGGTACCCAAGCGTCCTCCGCTCCTCCCATGATTGCAACCTCCCATCGGCGAGCGATGAGCTGTTCGGCCAACTCGACATACCTTTCGACGGGCCACCGGCGCAGAGTTTGGTCGCGCAGGAGGTTGCTGGTTCCACCCGGGAAGATTGCGATGCGGCGCGCGGCGGACCTTGGCGGCCAAGGCGACTCTGGGAGGATTGTAGGCGGAACTGGGACGGTGCTGTGATCGCGACAGGTGTCTTCGGCTTGTAGAATTACGCGCGCCCACTCGTCCGTGTGATGACGCCCCGGCAGAAGTCTTGCTTCACGTACGTCTTTAGACAGAAAGAACTTTGAATCGGCCCGAATCGGCCAGACCAGCAATCTATAACGCGTGTCGTAGTAGAGAGTGGCGCACAGCGTATATCTCCGCCCTGTAAATCGTTTCCAGAACTGGAGCATACTGTTCACTCTAGCCAGTACGCTGCCCTTAAGGATTGCACGGTCGTCTACGGCAAGCACATGGATCCACGTGTAGCATTCAAGTAATGGCCTAACAGCCATCCCACAAGCCCAGAACACCTCGTACCCTTGCAGGTGAAGAAGATGCGCGGCTGGTATGGCCATAATGCAATCGCCAATCGCGCCAAACTTGAGGATCAGAACATTTTTCTGAGATTTAGCCATTCTATCCTAAAGGATGTTTGCTGGACTATGTGGGTGACATATCTAGGAGAGGCGATTGGAACCGACGCGCCGACCAAGCACATGGTCTTCAAAGCCAAGGATATACCAAAGTCCTTTGGACGACATCTTGCCAGTGATCGCTTTACGCGCTAAAGCGAATGGCAAGATAAGGGCACCTATAAGTTCGCGCCAAAACGATCTAGACCGGCCAGCATGAACAACCCGCACCTCGTTCTCCAGGAGAACATTGGCGATCTCTCGGATCTCCGGAACGCGAACGTGAGTTGGATCATCTGAAAAGTTGAGGGTTCCAGAAGCGGGAGGAAATGAGAGGCTAAGAAGCGATGGAAAGGCAATCCACAACACGCCGCCGGGTTTCAGCTTTCTACAAAGAGTGGCGAGTATAGGCAACGGGTCATTCATATGTTCCACGACATGGTGCATGATGATGAAATCGTAGCTTTCTTCGGGTATTTGCTCGTACCCAGAGCCATCAATACCCAGCAGATAGAAGGCATCCGTGGAAGCGTCGTCGTCTTGCGTGTTGTTGTACTGCTGTATATCCGCGCCCGCATAATAGCATCCCGGGAACCAGTGCTTCGTAGTCGTCGGCGAGTTATTGCCACAGCCGATATCTAGGATCACGAGCTTTTCACCGCGGACCCAACGACGCGCGTAGGCAAATTTAGTAGGGCAAACCCATTTAGCTATCCGCAAGGCTCACCTTTCAGCGTGGTTGCTCGATCATACCCTTTCATTGCAAGCGACTGAGCGCTAACCCTTGCACGCCATCCGCGCCGAAAGCTAAGAAATCCCCATCCCAACATACAAATACCAATAAACGCATAAAGGGCTGGAATGGCCAGGCTGGAACAAAAACAGGACGCCACATACAACAGCGCGGTGGAGGCAAACGCCCTGGACATCGTCGGCGATGGGGAGTCGAACACAGCTTTAATATCGAGATCCGCGCGGCGGAGTAGAATTCCATACAGAATCCCGACCGCTACGACCCCAGGGCCGCCAAAGTTGAAAAAAGACTCGCCAAACATGCCCGGCTTGAGTCCTGGATGCAATTCTGTGTCCAGACCTACCGTCCAGTCTGTCGCCACTCCAAAACTCCAGGTTGTCCGAAAATCGGATAATCCTCGCGGCACAAAGGTGGCCAGACCTGCAAGATATGTCTTTCCCAACCATAACTCATGGTTCCAGTGAGAGTATATCCAGGCAAAGTCACGAAGATCGGAGAAGTTGTTTCCGTAAAATAGCTCAGCGGTCAGTGAAATTAGGAAGGCTGTGGGGGAATACACCCCTGCGCGGGCCGCTCCTAAGTAGAGGAAAACAAGCACAGTGGCCATGGTACCAGTGATCATGCGCCATAAATTAAATCTAGTCCGCGCTTTTATTAGATAGCAAATGACAATGTTGATGTAAATGACAATGAGGTTGGTGCGTTGGCCAAAGAACACCAGACCAACGGTCAGCGCAAGTGTGCACATTAGCAGAATACGTTCTCGCGTGTCGATATACCTAGCGAAACAGTGAGAAGCCACTATAACTGTGCCGATAGCTGCAACTTGCGCCACGGGACGGATGCTGGGATTTGCGAAGGTGTAGGCTCGAAGGTCGAACCCGAATCCGTCGTGGGCAAAGTAAATTGCCAACATGACGGCTTGCACTCCCAAGCAAATAACGGTTAGAAAAAGCAGGAGACTTCGTGAGGACATTAGCATCATCGAAGCTCGGGGCACAACCGAGAAAGCGCGCTGTGTCGTTTCGCGAATCCCATAGCCAAGACGCACGCGCCACAAGGTCCGTCCGATAAGTAGCGCATAAAAGCCCAGAATTACCATCATGAAAACGCTTGGTATCGCGGCCACTACGTCGTTGAAATCTCGCCCAACAATCAAGGCATTTAGTTCACTCTGTTCAAGCGGTAGCATGGCCATACATGGGAATACACATGATAGACCCACAAAACCGTACCATAAATCTATACGATAGCCAAGCCTGTAGCAGTTCTTATAGTACGACCTACAAAAGTAAAGAATGGCCGCAAAGTCGATCGCATACAACAGGCTCCATTCCATTTGATATCCTCTAGCAAGAATCACACTGTTCCAAGGAACGCACCATGCAGGGTACAATTGAGGTCATCGGGCCGGCTTACCTACGCCGTCGGCTCGATAATAGTTAGGAAATGAATGTCCAGCAACGCTCCAGCTACTGTCGATTTAGGTGTTCCGTTCGGCCAGGAAGAAGAAATCTCTTTATTTGAGCTGTACGCCTTGTTGAAGGGACGATTTCGTAGAGTCACTTTGATCACGCTGGCCGTCCTGGTTGCAGGCGTTTTGGCATGCATACTGCTCCCTGCGCAGTATACGGCATCCACCGCGATCCTGCCTCCGCAGCAGGGAAGCTCCAGTGGTACGGCGATGATGGCGCAGCTGAATGCGTTGGGTTCAGTTGCGTCCCTAGGCAGCGGTGGCCTCGGTCTGAAGAACCCCAATGACCTGCAAGTCGCCATGATGAAGAGCCGCACCGTCGAGGACGCGATGATCGACCATTTTCACCTGATGCAGCTCTATAAAGCGAAACGGCTCTCGGATGCGCGCAACAAACTTGAATCCCGTGTGGCCATCGACAATGGAGCGAAGGACGGCCTGATCCGCTTGTCCGTCACGGACCACGACGCGCAGCGCGCCGCGGACATGGCGAACGGCTACATCGAGATCTATAAGGCGTTCTCGGCCACGATGGCGGTTACGGAGGCATCGCAGCGGCGGCTCTTTTTCGAGCAGCAGCTCAGTCAAGCCAAGGACAATCTCGCCGGGGCGGAAGAAGAGTTGAAGAAGACCGAGCAGCGGACGGGCTTGATTCAGCTGGATAGCCAGGCTCGGGCGACGATCGAGTCGGTTGCCCAGCTGCGCGCGCAGATCGCCGCAAAAGACGTGCAGATCCGTGCCATGCGGAGCTTCGCGACAGGGGAGAACCCGGACCTGCAGATGGCCGAGCAGGAGCTTGCCGGCTTGCGCGAGGAGCTGGCGAAGATGGGTGCTTCCGGCGGCACCGCAAACGCCCTGTTGATTCCGAAAGGCGTGATGCAGGAGTCCGGGCTTGAATACGTTCGCAAGGTGCGGGACGTGAAGTATTACGAGACGATCTTCGACTTATTAGCGCGCCAGTTTGAGGCCGCCAAGGTGGACGAGGCCAAACAGGGTGCCGTGCTCCAGGTTGTGGATCGAGCCGTGATGCCGGACAAGCGGTCTTGGCCGAAGCCCTCGCTCATCCTGCCCGCGGCATTGGTACTGGGGTTGTTTCTAGGCGTTGTGGCTGCATTTGCGGCGGAGTGGTACCAGCGCTTCAAGACCGGTACCACGGAGCATCTTGGATCGGCGGAGCCGCGTGGAGTTCCCGCAAGCGGATAAACCTAATCACCGGGCGCGCAGGCCTGAACTGCTCATCCTCACTTGGCCTATAGCAAGGATCAGGAGCCACAGATAGCCCGCCAATAATGCCGTATGGAGCATCAGATAAAGCTCCGCGACCCGGTTCCCTCCAAGGACAGCCGCGTGGAGACTGGCTGACGGGGCTTCAAGCAGCAGGCTCGACCAGACGCTATGTTCCGTCACCGCTGTCAGGCTAAACAAGGCAAAGAGCGCTAGGGTTCGTCGCAGATGCCGGCTTACGCTCGCCGCAAGTAGGCAAAGAGGGAATAGGGACATCATCAGGTACGGAGGCCAGGACTTTTTGGAGAACAGCAGCAGGGCAAGCGTTAGCGCGACCATCCCGTAGGTCAGGACGCGCAGACGATCCACGGGGGACACCTGCCGGGCGGTTTGCGTGATCAACGCCAGAATGCCTAGAATAACCAGCAGCAGCAGCGAGTCACTCAGATAAGCTGGAAGCTCATATCCGCTGATGGACTCTATGAGATAGGGCAGGTTGCCTGCCGACCGCATAGCACCCTCGGCCGTTAGAGGTTGAAGGATGGGGAGATGCAGCAGCATCGAACCACCGTACACCACCACAAGCAGGAGCGCGGCGCCTATAGCCCAGCGCGTTCGTCGTGGAACGGCCACCAAGAAGGCGGGTACGAAGAGCAGTGGAAGGAACTTGATCGTAGCCGCCGCAAGTCCGACGAGTATGCCCGAAAGAAATGCACGGTTGCGGAGCGCCAGGAGTAATGCCGCCGCGAGCAGAAGCGCGATCAGGACGTTATCCTGTCCGTCTACGGTGACGAACTGAAGGCTGACCGGGCTGGCGAGGTAGAGCAAGGCGGCAATCCGCAGCGTGTTCTCCTCAAAGAGCTGACGACCGAGGCGCAACCAGAGCCGAAGCAGCGCCAGTTCCCCTAGAATCGAAGCAAAGATGATCGCGAGCGGCGTTCGCCATACAGAAATGAAGAGAGCGTCGACGTATGCGTGCAGCGGAGCATAGCTGCTTGCGAAATCGCGATAGGGCAGCTGCCCTTGAAGAACAGCGTTGGCCTGTGGGAAGTAAAAGCCGGGAACATCCCCGCGCGGAGCGAGATGGAGCACTCCAAAAAGGATGACGAAGAGGGCGATACGGCTGGACGCCAGCACAGCGATGAAGCCACGATCGAAGGTGCCGGAGGGGAACTTACGAAGCCGCGTCCATCGCGTGAGCACAAGGCTGGCGACCGCTCCCGCCGTCCCGAGCGCCGCGCGCGCCATCAGAGTCTGCGTTCCAGTCAAATCAAACCTTTCTAATGCTCCAGCTGCGCGGCGGTTGGCTGCTGACCCATCTTAGTTTCGAGCAGGCGCGGAACCACAGGCTTGTGACGGCGCACTCCGCGTGGGATAGACTCGTGCGGATCGAGGCGATAGAGGATGAGCAGGTTGCGTTCAGGGTCGTCCATCGCGGGGAAGGCCGCCACGCGCACCAGGCGATAAAGTGGAGCGAGTGCTTCCATCTTATCGTCATCGACTTGGTTCCAAGCGGCGTACCAGCCGGGACGATAGGTCTCCACGCGCTGGGCCAGCTCCATGGTGCCGAAATCGTCGCAGATGGATGGCAGCCCCGTCATCAAAGACAGATCGGAGCCGGAGATGGAGAGTATGAGCGGGCTGCGCGTCGGGTTGGCGGCGACAATCTTCTTTACGTTGGCGGCGGCGGAGGCGAAGGTGTACTCGGGCGCGCGGACGTAACGCAGGGTGCTTCGCGCGTCATGCACAGCGACCAGACCTACAAGCGCGATGGCGGCGGCCAAGCCCGTCAAGTGCGTCGCTGGCGTCAGCCGCACGGTCAGTTCACGGAGGGCGAGCGGCAGCAAAAGCGTCAGCGGCACCGCGACCACGAGATAGTACCGTGGCTGCAAGTTGTTGTGGTACGCCAGGAAGGACGCGTATCCGGCGGCCCAGAGCAACAGCGCACCAATCAAAGGTGGAGTGCGGCGGCGTAGAAGCAGCAGGGAAGTGACCGACCCGGCGAGGCTTAGCGGAAACATGAGGCTGCCCATCCACATTCCATCTTTGAGCGTGTTTGTGAGCACAGTTGCAGCGTTCTCGGCGGTGATCCCCGTGTAGGCGTTGGCGCTGAAGAGATAGCGGTAATCGGCGAGATAGTGCGGGCGAACAAAGAGAGCGAAGTAGCCGATCCAGAGTGCAAGAGCGATCGCACTGGTGGGCAGGGCGACGCGAAAAAAGGGGAAGAGGCGGTAGCCTGTCGACGCGAAGAGCAAAAGAAAGATGGCGGGAAACAGGAAGACGGCCGTGGTCTTGGTGAGCACCATAAGCGGCAGCAACACACTCAGACCGAGGATGGCGCGACGCCGCGAAGCCGAGGCTGCGAGCAAGGCAAGGAGCATCAGCAGGACGAGCAGCGGTTCCAGGATGGCCATGCGGGTGAAGACAAAGCAGAACGGACTCACCGCCAACAGCATCACGGCCGCTGCTGGAACGAGGAAGTTCGCGGGTGGCAGCCAGCGGCGCAGCAGCAGAAACGCGGCTGCGAGTGTAAGGGCAAAGATGGTCACCGTCAGCGCCCGGGCTGCTGTTACTGTAACCCCGGTAAAGCGGAAGACCGCCAGTTCGACCAACGGCCAGACAGGAAGCGCGGCGGCGGGGTTGAAGTCGCCATACACGTACCAATGGCCTCGCTGGTAATGGCGGATCGCGGCGTCGCCGTACCATCCCTCGTCAGTATATTTGGCCCAATCCATCCATGGCGAATGGTTGGGAAAGTCCGCCGTCAGATGGACGAAGTGCAACGCGACGAAGACGGCTGCAACCAGCAGCAGAAGAGCCGTGCAGAGGGTAGAGGCGCGACGCCGGACGGACGGACTGTACAGAGGGTGCGCCAACGGGTTACGAGTCGCCTCTACAAATCAGATACGTGCTGGCACAAGAATAGTACAGGTGCGGCGTCCGGTATCATCGCACCTGAACGCCATGGCCGACGCTCCACCAAATCAGACACCGCACCGCATCCCCAGCCTGGATGGCTTGCGCGCGCTATCGATCTTCCTGGTGGTCGGGCTGCACACGGTGCAACGGCTCAGTGAGACGCACCCTGTCGGCTGGTTCTGGTACGCGATCTTCAACGGATCGAGCGGCGTCTTCATCTTCTTCGAAATCAGTGGATTTCTCATCACAACGCTCCTGCTCAGCGAGCACGCCAAGCGCGGGTCGATCAGCTTGCGCGGCTTCTATCTCCGGCGCGCATTCCGCATTCTGCCGCCGCTCTACTTCTACATCGGCTTCATCGTGGTGCTGGGCCTGTTGGGACGGCTCACGCTCGACCGGCGCGATCTTCTCAGCTCGCTCTTCTTCTTCCACAACTACATCCAGAACTCGCCGACGTGGTCGCTTGAACATCTCTGGTCGATCAGCGTCGAGGAGCAGTTTTACCTCGTGTGGCCGTTTTTGTTCGTCTTCTGCCTGCGAAAGCCGGGAGTAGCCGGACGATTCGCGGCGTCGCTGATACCTTTGCTGATACTGATCGTCTCGCCTGTGGCGCGCGTCGTCCTGGGCCGCTCGAGCGATCCGCTGCTGCACCGGATCGGCGTCAACTATCTCAACTTCGACTTCCTGATGTTCGGCTGTCTCGTCGCCCTTCTGCAAGGCACATCACGATTCGAGGCCGTTTATCGGGCGGCTACGCGCATCTGGTGGCTGCCCTTAGCGGTTATGGCTGTGTGCAGCGTACTGGGGGCGCGGTATGAGAACTACTTCAATCTCCCGGTCGGCTACACGCTCAATGGCGCGGCCATCGCCGTGTTTCTCCTGTGGTGTACGCGTAATCCGCACACCGCAATCGGCAGGGGCCTGAATTGGCGGCCGGTGGCGCGAGTCGGTGTGCTCTCGTACAGCATCTACCTTTGGCAAACGCTCTTTCTACATCATCGAAACGTTCCGGTGTTTGGACACCTAGCTTGGCTGACCATTCCGCCCGTAAGCTGGCTGGGTTTCTTCCTGATGGCGATGTTCTCGTATGAAGTGATTGAGCAGCCTTCATTGTCGCTCCGCGGAGCGTTGATCAAGCGGCTGGCGCAGCTGAGGTCCGCTCGTCACCCCGAATCGTTACCGGAGCGTAGCGGCTCTTGAGTTTCAGTATGGGTTGCTCGAAAAAGCGCGAAGAAAGTAGGGCGGCGGCAATCGTGCCCGCGGCGGCCACCAGGAAGTTAACGGCATTCTGAGCAAGTATGCCGCGCCGCCCGGCAATCAAGAGTGTCAGCGCGTGAAAAGCCGGTCCGAGCAGCACATGAAAGACATAGATTCCATAACTGATGCCCCCCAGCCACCGGAGCCAGGCGGCACGGGCGAGCGTGGCGACCCAGCCCGGCTCTATGGCCAAAACGAGGATGGCCGCAAAGCAGAGGGCGACCGAAGGCAAGCCCCATTGCATCATGGTGCGTGTCTGGATTTCAAAGCCGTGCGCATAGAGACCCGCGGCAAGGAAGCCCGCTAGGCCGGAGAGCACGCACCACGGAGCGATCCGGACGACATGCCTCCATTCCGTCGGCTCTCCGCGGTACGCGAGCGCAAGCCAGCCCCCGGCGCCAAGTTCCCCGGCACGGCTCAGCAGAAACTCCCAATATCCGGCGGGATCGACCGCAAAATGCCATAACGCGATACGAAAAGCACAGGATACGGCGAATGTCACAAGGCAGAGCAGCCTGGCCCGATGGCGGGTCTTTTGAAGAACAAGCAGGAAGGGCCAGATGAGGTAAAACTGCTCTTCCACCGCCAGGCTCCAAAAGTGGAACAAGGGCAGCGGCGAGGGCAGATGGTCGATGTTCCCGGCGAGTTGTGGAACGTTCTGCAAAAACAGCGCTGGGACCCAGATCATGCGGAGCGCGGTAAGAAACGTGCCTGCCGCCAAAGAGGCGAGCAGTACCAGCAGCAGGGTGGCAAAATAGAGCGGAAAGATACGAAGCGCGCGGCGGACCACAAAGTTGCGCCACCAACGGGGGTCGTCGAAGGAGTCTCAAAGGATGCCGGTGATCAGGAACCCGGAGAGAACGAAGAAGAGCGTGACGCCCACCCAGCCGCCTTTGTTGAGGAAGCCAAAGATCTGCACGGCGCACACAGACGAGTGAGTGCCACCGCCATAGTGGTACACAAACACCAGGAGCACCGCAAGACCGCGCAGGCCATCGAGACCGGGCAGGTGCCTCTGCTTGTTCACTGAATCGTCCTCGTTTCTGTACTCTAGCAACCGCGCTTATTCGTAAGACAGCGCGTCGATCGGGTCTTTGCGGGCGGCCTTGAGGGCGGGGTAAAAGGCCCCAAGCAATGCGCCGGCCAGAGCGATAAAGATGGACCGCCACACGTAGGGAATGTTGATGACAAAATCGAGCGTAGGGTACTTGATATTCAGGATGCCGGACAGGGCGAAGCTGGCTACGATGCCGACCACCACCCCGGCGACGGCCAACATGCCGGTCTCCGATAGCACGATCGCCACGATGTAGGAGCGTGACGCGCCCATCGACTTCAGGATGCCGATCTCGCGGGTGCGCTCCATCACGGCGGTATACATGGATTGGAAGATGACCAGGAAGCCGATCACGGCGGCGATGCCGATCACCACCTCAAGGCCTATGTTGAAGGCGGGCAGGGTCTCCGGAGTCATGGCGGCGAGGTACTCTTCCGTGGTGGCGACGTTGTAGGTCTGCATGCCCGGTGTGGCGAGGATGGCTTTCTTGATCTCGTCTTCGTACTTTGGCGCATCTTCGGTCTTCAGGTAGAACATGGTGGCTTTACCTTCTGTCCCGGTGAGCGCGCCCATGGTGTCGAGCGGAATAAACTTGCGGCCGCCCTTGCCGTGCCGAACGATACCCGAGATGTGGAAGGTGTGATTGATAAGCTGCATGGTGTCGCCCACCTTCTTTCCGGCGGTGGCATAGTCATCGATGATGATGTCGTCTGGGCCGGTGAAGGGGCCGCCAGATAGAAAGATGAACGGCTTCAGCGCGTCGAAGGACTTGAAATCGATGCCGTAGATGCTGTCGAGTGTGCCGGTGATCTGCACGTTAACAGGCGCGACAACCTGGATATGCGGGATCTGCGCGATCACTCCGCCCGCCCTGATAGAAACGCCGGCAGGACTCATGGCCATCAGGTTACTCGTCGTATTCGGGCGGACAAACATATCCATGCCGATACCGTTCTGACGAGTTTTGAACCCGTTGAGCTTGCCCATCAGGATGGCGGTAATCGAGAGGATCATGATGACCTCAATCGCGACCGCGAAGACGCTGATGACGGAGCGCAGGGGGCGATGGACGAGATTGCCGACGACGAGTTTGTTCATCTGCTTACCAGTGTATGGGAGTGACGGCCCGTCGGACGCGGCGCAAACTCATAGCTAGGTTTTGACTCTCTGGCGCGAGGCGGCTATCGTTTTGTAGATCAGCCGTTTGGCGCAGAGGACACGGCCTGTGTACGCGGAGAACGGATTGTTGGTCGAGTTCGGGCAGCAGTTGCGGTGGGAGCGCGAACGGCGCGGTGTCCCTATCGAGACGGTGTGCGCGATCACCAAGGTGTCGGCCCGGCACATGGAGGCGCTCGAAGCGGGGCATCTGGAGGAGCTGCCAGGCGGGGTCTTTCGCAAAGGGATCGTGCGGAGCTACCTGGCGGCCGTCGCGCTCGAAGAAGCCGCCTGGATGGAGCGGTTTGAGACCTGCCTGCGTGCGTCCGGCACGGCGGCGGAGCAGGAGTCGGGAGAGTGGGCGGAGTTTGCCGAGAACGTGAAGCGTAACCGCGCCGCGCCGGGAGCGCCCACAGGCATGCGCTGGCTGGGCGTACTTCTACTGTTTGTCCTGCTGCTGGTCTGTGGCTGGCTTGCGTGGCACTATGTCATCCGGGAGCGGCTGAGCGTTGCGTTCGCACCCGTACCTACTACCGCATTGCCCGCACGCGAGAGAGCCGGGTAAAATAGACCGGTTACCCGCTGTGGGACGCTTCGTGCGTCTCCCAGGTCTTTCTAAGGAGCAGTTTTGGCAAAGCGCGACAAATTTTTGTTTACCAGCGAGTCCGTCACCGAAGGACACCCCGACAAGATCGCCGATCAGATCTCCGATGCCATCCTCGACGCCTGCCTTGCGCAGGACCCCTACAGCCGCGTAGCGTGCGAGACGCTGACCTGCACCGGCCTAGTCGTCATTGCGGGCGAGATCACCACCAAGGCTTATGTCGATTTCCAAAGCCTGGTGCGCGGCACGGTTTCGGCCATTGGGTACGACAACGCGCTCTACGGCTTCGATTCCAACACCTGCGCGGTCATCTCGACGATCAATAAGCAGTCCGGCGACATCGCCATGGGCGTCGATACGGGGGGCGCGGGCGACCAGGGCATGATGTTCGGCTACGCGACCAACGAGACGCCGGAGCTGATGCCCATGCCGATCTCGATTGCACACCGGCTGGCGCAGCGGCTGAGCGAGGTCCGCAAGAACGGCATGATGAGCTATCTCAGGCCCGACGGCAAGAGCCAGGTGACGGTCGAGTACAACGCCGACAACAAGCCCGTGCGCGTCGACGCGGTTGTCATCTCGACGCAGCATGCGGAGACGGTTGGCAACGAAGAGCTGCGCGCGGACATCCTGAAGCACGTCATCCAGGCGACCATCCCCGCCAAGCTGCTCGATCAGGACACGAAGTACCACATCAACCCGACTGGTCGCTTTGTTGTCGGTGGACCGATGGGCGACACCGGCTTGACCGGACGCAAGATCATCGTTGACACCTATGGCGGTATGGGACGGCACGGCGGCGGTGCATTTTCTGGTAAAGACGCGACCAAAGTGGACCGTTCGGCGGCCTACATGGCGCGCTATGTGGCGAAGAACATTGTCGCCGCGGGTCTGGCGGATCGCTGCGAAGTCCAGCTTGCCTATGCGATCGGCGTGGCTGAGCCGGTAAGCGTGCTGGTCGAGACCTTCGGCACGGGCAAGCTCGATCATGGCGCGCTCGAAGATCTGGTGCGGAAGAACTTCTCTCTGACCCCGAAGGGCATCATCGAGAGCCTCGACCTTCGCAAACCGATCTTCAAGCAGACCGCCGCCTATGGCCACTTCGGACGTAAGGGCGACGGCTTTACCTGGGAGGCTACCGACAAGGCAGATGTCCTCAAGGAGCAAGCCGGCGCGCTGGAACTTACCGCGCAGTAGCCGCTTTCTAACTCGTCAAAGGGGCAGGCGAAGCTCGTCTGCCCCTTTTCTGCTGTGCATGAGGGCGTCTTCGGGTAGACTGCCTTCTAACACGCCGTCGGCAAGGGTGCCTTTCAGCAAACACGTTCCCCTCCCAAGAAGGATGTGCGGATGCTTGCTTTCAACGAGTACGACATTCAGTTTCAGCTGGCCCATCCGACGGCGATGATCGCGATGTTGCATCTGCATCCCTCGCTCGAGCCTAGGGTGCGTTCGGGCAATGAGCTGATTGTCGAGCACGTAGGCGAGTACGCGACAACTCCCGTGCTGACGCGACCTTACCTTGACAGCTTTGGCAATCGCTGCACCCGATTTGTGGCTCCGGCGGGGCGGTTGAAGCTGACGGGAACCAGTACGGTGGAGCTGCCCGAAGTGGCGGACCAGATCATGGCCGACGCTCCACAGACCCCAGTCGACCAGCTTCCCTCCGACGTGCTGCAGTTTCTGCTGGCTAGCCGGTACTGCGAGGTGGACAAGTTTGTGCCGATCGCGCACGACCTCTTCGGCTGGATGACGCCCGGCTGGACGCGTGCCTCCGCAATCCGCGACTGGGTGCATGAGAAGGTGGCGTTCAACTACAAGACCGCGCGCCCTACCAAGACTGCGATGGATGTCTTCACCGAGCGCATCGGCGTCTGCCGCGACTTCCAGCATCTGGCGATTACGCTGTCGCGGTGCCAGAACATCCCCGCTCGCTACGTCACGGGATACCTCGGCGACTTTCGCCACGACTACAGCGGCGCGGGCGACTTCAGCGCGTGGTACGAGGTATTTCTGGACGGTCGCTGGGTGACGATGGACGCGCGGCACAACGATCCGCGCCATGGCCGCGTGCTGATGGCCACGGGCCGCGACGCCGCCGACGTAGCCATCACGACCAGCTTCGGCAATGCGGACTTGATGAACTTCTACGTCGAAAGCAACGAGGTGCTGGCGGATGGAACGCGTGTACCAGTTCCGGGAGCGCCCGAAGGCCTGGGGCCGCATCCGCCTCGTACCCGCTAGGCGTTAGCGTAAACCGCTTAAGAACCGTTCCCCGGTTTGCTCGAGTAGAAGGTGTAGGTGGCGGTATATGGGATGCGCGCAAGGTCGTTCTCATGCGCAGCGTCGCAGCCGGTAGCCGGGGCAAGGCCGCCGTGCGTGTCGGAGCGGCGAATATACTCGACCGTGGTCAGCAGGCCGGTGCGCTTGGGGTTGATGGCCCCGAGAAGAAGCGAGGGAACGCTTGCGGGGTCCAGAGAGGCTTGTGCAAGGACTTTGCCGCCGACCGAGCTCGAATCCTGATAGGTCCAGGTCGGCCCGTCGCCGTGCGTGCCGACTTCACGATCCTGTGCGTCGAACAAACGTGCGACCGGTGCCTGGAAGGTCCACGCAAAGGTGGGGCCGGTAGCTTCGCAACGATAGACCTGCGTTCCTCGTCCCTGTAGCGTCAACACGGGCCGCTGCGTTGCGGGAGGCGCAGTGGGGTCGGGAGTTTGGCCAGTAGCAGAGATAGCGGTAAGCAGGAGGAGCGATGAGGCCAAGGGATGCATACGTTCAGTTTAGATGAGGCAAAGCGGTGCATCAGTTCAGTTAAACCGGTAAGGTCGACCTCGACCCAGTGCTGCATTGCTATCGGCGAGCGGCAAGAGATGAGTTCGTTTCCATCGTGGTGAAGGTGGTCCAGGGACCTGCGGGCATATCGTTCAGGATCGGCTTCTCCCAGGCGAACTCCGGGTGGTCGGCGAGGAAGGGTTGGACGAGGAAGTCGTCTCCGCAAGGGTGGCCGGCGCGGGCGATGAAGCTCATCTTCGCCGCGAGGCCAGCGTCCATGACCTTGCCGGTCACCGCGCCCATGGGATCGTAGGGCTTTTCACCCCAGACAGGCTCGCCCTCTTCCGCCTTGTCGACGTGGCCGCAGAGGGAGCGCTGATCCGGTCGGTCGGTGGCGACAAAGGTGTCAATGTGGTCCGAGAGGAAGGCCTCGGCAAGCGCGATACCGAGTTGGCCCTTGTGTTGTTGCATGAAATCTTCCGCGCGGAGATGGCGGGCGTTCATGCTGCTCGACTTGTTGGTCGTGTCGAAGCCCGGCGTGTCGTCGCGGATGACGTCAGGGTCAGCGGCGAAGTTGGAGCTGACGAAGTAACCGTCGCTCTTGCGGGTAAGCGGCGTGTGGTGCAGGCCGAGCTCTAAATACGCAATCTCGCCCGTCTTGCGGTCGCCGACCAGCCAGGAGTTGGCATAGCCGCCGTTGTTGCCCGCCCGCATGATGGTGGCGTACTGGTCGATGGAAGTAGCATACTGCATGGCCTTGCGCGAGCGGACGAACTCCGGCGTGCCAGTTAAATCCCAGCCGAAGGCCTTTGGCAGCGTGGTCTCCGTAATCATCAAGCCGGAGGCGTTGACGCCGAAGTCGTCCTGGCTGGTGATGATTCCCGGGGCACCATCCATCAGCAGATGCTGGCCCTTTGCGGGCGCGATGTCGAAGATGACCGTCCAGCGCTCGCCTTCGGCATAGGGCGACCAGTTGCTGTGGGCGATCACGATCTTGCCGTCTTTCGTCATCGAGCCCGTAGCAATAAAGGCGCTGCACTTGCCCGGAGCGACATCTTTGGGCGGGTTCACTTTGCCTTCCTTCTTGTTGAGCCACGGCAGGTAGTAGTCGGTGAGTTCGAGGTTGCCGTTGAGCGCAATTACATCCCAAAGGTCAAGCGCGGAGCCCTTTGCCTTCAGCCCGTCCGCGATCCCTTGCAGCTCGGCGCGATACTCGGGTTCAACCCTCGGCCAGAGCACATTCTTCGAAGCGTCGCGGAAGAAGTTCCAATCGCGGCCAGAGTTATGTTCGTTTTCGAGCCGGTACACGTGGTAGTTGTCCTCGATCTCGGCGGAGAGGAGATACCCATGCTGAAAGCCAATTTCAGCGGGCGTTCCCTGGAGATGGACGTAGGTCCAGCCGTTCTTCTTAAAACTGTAGGAGCCATCGAGTTGCTTCGGCGCGGCGTGGAGGGTCGTTGCGAGGGCAAGAAGGGCGGCGTAACGGAGGAGCATCGTCGAAGTCTCCGGGGATGCGTAGAGCTTACAGTACCAGGAAGTGATCGGCCACTACATTCGCCGCAGGTGTCCGCCCCATAGTCCATGGCGCGAAACGGATGTACTCGGATACACTGTCCATACGGTTTTGGGAAGCTATCTCCCGCCGCCGTTGGTTACCGTTGGTCTTCAGTGGAGACCAACGATGGGTATGGTCTAATCGATGCAGTTGGAGGCTCTAACGAATGCGTGTGCTGTTTCTGAACCCGCCCTTTCACCCCCGGTTTTCTCGCGAACAACGGAGCCCGGCGGTAACCAAAAGCGGCACCCTGTACTATCCCAAGTGGCTGGCAACGGCGGCTGGCGTCGCCATCAAGAGCGGCCATGATGTCGATCTGGTTGACGCGCCGGCGGGTGGTTTCTCGGTGAAGGC
>CAXTUR010000020.1:0-29057 GCA_964247455.1 uncultured Acidobacteriaceae bacterium
ACCCAACTGTGAGTGAGTGGCAATACTGGATGAAGGGTAAAGGCCGCATGACGGTGGTCAGCACCGGAGCGAAGGCGAGGACGATGGACTTCCATCCCAATGATGTAGGCTACGTTCCGACTATGGCTGGGCACTGCATCGAGAATACGGGCACCGAGGATCTAGTGTTTCTGGAGATGTTCAAGGCACCTCTTTACTCTGACGTTTCACTTAACGAGTGGATCGCGCGGATGCCGGACAAGATGGCGGAAGCACATCTCAAGATCCCGATACTAACGATCCGGAGTGCTCCACAGAGCAGTTTTGACGTACTTCCAAAATAACGAGACTTGAGGATTGGTTGTAGTTACCGCCTAGATCTCCCCTTCTCGATTTGGTGATCGTTTGTTCTCGGTTGGGTCAGGCACTGCATTGCGGTGGCTGACCCTTTCCGCTCTTTGCGCCGCATAGAAGTCGTTCTTGCAGTGCCTTGGATTCAATCTTCGTTGGCATGCTTGTTCATTCGACGAAGATTGCATAGCCTTAAAAGACCCTTACCATCCCCCGCCAAGCGCACGGATCAGGCCAACGGTAGAGCCTGCTTGCTGACCCTGCAATTGGGTAACCGCCCGCTGGTTTTGCAACAGCGTCTGCTGCGCGAAGACGACGTCAAGATAGCTAACAAGACCAGCTTTGTAGCGGTGGTTCGCAATTTCAGCGGAACGTTGCGCGCTCTTGACCACGGCTGCTTCGGATCTTTCCTGATCGCCAAGATAACGGATTGCCGACAGCTGATCTTCGACATCTCCGTAAGCGACCAGCACGGTCTGTTCGTAGTTTGCAACGGACTGCCGGTAACTTGCCGTCGCGCTGTCCACGCCCGCTCGCAGGCGGCCGCCGGTGAAGATGGGCGCAGTCGCCGAACCGATGAGCGAAGCAAGCGTGTTCTGCCAGGCAAAGAGATTTGCAGGGTTCACACTTTCGTAGCCAGCGCTACCATTCAGCGTAAATTGCGGATAGTAGGCAGCTTTCGCGACTCCAATTTGTTCGCTTGCGGCGGCCGCCTGCCGCTCCGCCGCTTGAACATCCGGTCTGCGGTCGAGCATCGCGGCCGGCAGCCCTGGAGGTATGACGGGTTGATGCAAGAGGCTTCCCTGATCATTGGCCGGAGCGATGTGAAAGTTCTCGTCCGGTGTTCCAGTCAGGATGGCGATAGCATGCTCGGATTGAGCGCGCTGAAGATAAATAGCCTGAAGTTGCGCCCGCGCCTGATCGAGGATGGCCTGGGCCTGCGTCACGGCAAGTTCGCTGATAAGGCCGCGGCGGTATTGATCGGAGGTCACCCGAAGGCCCTCATCCAAATCCGTGCCAACCGCAAGGACGATCTTTGCGTCAGCATCCGCTTCACGTACGGAGAAGTAGTCAGTAGCCACGGTCGTGGTCACGGTAAGTTGAACAAAATGCAAGTCATCTATACTCGCCTGCTCCGTGGCGACGGCTGATTGCACCTGGCGACGAATCTTGCCCCATGCGTCGATCTCGTAGTTAAGCGCAAGAGGAAGTTGAAGATCGTTATAGGTGGCCGCCTGACCATTGGTGTTGCCGTTGTTGGGACGATCCTGTGATTCGCGTGTGCGGCCGTAAGAAGGCTGAGCGGCAACGGTCGGGAACTCTCCCGAGCGCACTGAGCGGCGTTGGGCATCGGCCTGGTCGACCTGAGCGACCGCAACGCGAATATCAAGATTTGCGTTGATGGTTCGTGCTTCCAGATCGTTGAGCACAGGATCGTTGAAGATGGTCCACCAGTCTTTAGGCGAAGGCGTTGGTGCGCCGGAGTCAGCGTGCTGCTCCGAGAAGGAGGGGGGTGCGGGGACAACAGGCTTTACGTAATTTGGACCAACGCGACAGCCTGCGAGCAGGAGAGCCACGGATGCGGAGATCGGCGCTACTGGTCTGCTGTTCATTGCACACCTGCTTTTGGATTCGCGCCTTGCGTACTGACCGGCATCCCGTCGATAAGAAAGTCGGGCGGGTTCGAGATGAGTGTGTCCTGCGCGGAAAGCCCGGAGGTGATCTCGATGTTGGTGCCGAAGTCACGGCCGATCGTGACCTTGCGAAGATGCACGTGGTTCGATCCATCAACGATGCCGACCTGGGGGCCTGCCGCCTGGAAGAGGATATCGCTGGTGGGAACTAGCAGGGGATGCGTGCTTGAAGCCAGCTTGAAGTGAACTTGGCCGAAGGCTCCAGGCAGCAGCTTGCCGGTAGGATTTGGCACGTCGACTTCAACAAGCAATGTACGGGTGTTTTGATCTATCGCGTTGTCGGTGCGGGTGACCTGTCCGGTGAAGCTTTGACCTGGAAGTTCGGTGAGGGTCAACTGAACTACGCTGCCATGAGTAATCTGCTCGCTATACGCCTCGGGGACGGAGACAAAAATGCGCATGATGGACGTGCGGGTGATTCGGAAGAGCTCCGAGGTGCCATTGTTGCCGGCATTGACGAGATCACCTATGTTGACGCGTCGCTCTGTTATAACGCCTTCAAAAGGAGCCACAACCTTTTCGTAGGTCTGCTGCTGTTGGAGTTGCGCTACGTCGGCTAAGGTGGCGACGACGCTTGCCTGTTGTGAGGAGAGATTCTGTGTCGTCTGATCGACCTCCTGCTGCGCTACGGAATTGTCTTGAATGAGTTCCCGGTAGCGTTTGGCCGTGGTCTGGGCCAGGACGAGGTTGGCCTTGGCCTGACTAAGAGTGGCCTGGGTGTGAATGAGTTGCTGGTCTACTTCCGGAGAATCAATGTCGGCAAGCACCTGGTTCTTTTGGACGTGCTTGCCTATATCGGCATACCAGCCGCGAACATAACCGTTGACTCGAGCGTAGAGCAAAGCCTCATCAAGGCCTTGTAGGGTCGCAGGCAGCACCAGTTCGTTGGTGGCGTCGCCTGGTTTGGCGCGAGTCACGCTGACAGCGATAGGTAGAGCCGTCTGAGTCTGATCCTGTAAGGCGTGCTGCTGCCGTTGCCGGCTCATGAAGACGAAGACGCCAGCCACCATCAGGGTAAGGGGTAATACGAGGAACCAGAGCAGACGCGCGGCGGAGTGAGGCGGCTGTGTCGGGGCGGACAAGAGCCGATCGGTTCTGGTTTGCGGATTAGTTTGCATGAGAAAGGTCCTTCCTGGCGTCGGCAGGGTCATTCTGATGGCCACGGACTAGGGCGAAGATTGAAGGAACGAAGAAGAGGGTGGCAAGGGTCGCAAAGAGGAGGCCGCCGATTACGGCACGGCCGAGTGGAGCATTCTGCTCGCCGCCTTCTCCGAGTCCGAGCGCCATCGGAATCATGCCGATGATCATGGCGGTGGCGGTCATGATGACCGGTCGCAGACGAGTCGCTCCTGCGTCGATCGCCGACTGAAACGCGTCTTTCGTCTCTGCAAAGCGTTCGTTCGCAAAAGTGATGACGAGCACACTATTTGAGGTGGCAACGCCGATGCACATAATGGCACCCATGAGGGCCGGAACGCTGAGTGGTGTATGCGTGAGAAAAAGAATCCAGCAGATGCCGGCAAGCGCACCTGGCAATGCCGTGATGATGATAAAGGCCTCGCTCCAGGACTGGAAATTGACGACCAGCAGCAGGTAAACCAAGGCGACCGCGAACGCCAGGCCGCCGAAGAGGCCCACGAATGCAGAGTGCATGGTGGCGACTTGCCCGTTCACAACCAGCTTGCTGCCCTTAGGCAGATGCGCTTTAGCGTCCTGTGTGAGCTTGTCGATCTGCGTGGCAACGGTGCCGAGGTCCGAGCCCTGCACACTGGCGTAGACATCGATCGCTTGTTGCACGTTGTAATGACTGGCAATGGCTGGCTCCATCATGGGGTGCATGGTGCTGACGTTCTGGAAAAGTTGAGGCTGCCCATTAGGGGAGCTTGTGACAGGCAGTGTGCGCAGAGCGTCCACTGAATCCATGCGGTACTGAGGTGCCTGCACAGCAACGTTGTACGAGACGCCATTGACCGGGCTGAGCCAAAAGTTCGGTGCTGTTTGGAAGCTCGAACTGAGCGCGACCAGCAGACTGCTCGAAATGTTTTGGGCCGTGAGGCCTACCTGCTGCGCGCGAACTCGGTCCATATCAAACTGAAGCCGGGGCTGGTTGAGAAGTTGATGGACGTGGACATCCACCGCCCCAGGTACAGCGCGTATGCTCTCCGCCAACTTCGTGGCGACAGTGAAGTTGCCGTTGCGGTCCTTTCCAATAATTTGAATATCGACCGGAGCGGGCAAACCGAAGTTGAGTGTCTGGCTCACGATATCAGCGGGCTGAAAAAAGAACTCTGTTCCAGGAAACTGCTTGGGCAATTCGTCACGTAGCGACGCCACATAGCTGGCCGTAGGACGATGGTTGGCGGAGAGCGAGACGAGGATGTCAGCATCAGCGGAGCCGATGTCGCCATTGTTGCTGTAGGAGAGATTGATGCCGCTGGTAGGCAGGCCTATGTTGTCGAGTATGCCTGTGACCTCGGCAGGTGGGATCTTCGTACGCATGAAGCGATCAACCTGATCCACTTCGCGCGCGGTCTCTTCAATGCGCGTGCCGGTCTTGGCCCGCATGTGCAGGCGGAACTGTCCGGCGTCTACTGTCGGGAAGAAGTCACTGCCCAGGGTCGGCTCAAGCACCAGGCTGGCAATACAAAAGAGCGCAAAGCCTCCAATGAAAAGCCAGCGTCGTGCAATGCAAAGTTCGAGAATGCCGCGATACCCGTTCTGGAAGCTCCCAAAGGCATGCTCAAAACGCTCATGAAAGCGGCCAAACGCACCAGGCTTTTCCTCTCCTGCTTCAATGCGTCGTTTGTGCTCAATTTCCCTGCGCATCAGGAACATAACGGATGTCGGAATGATGGTGCGAGAGAAGAAATAGGACGCCAGCAGCGCGAACACGACCGCCTCAGCAAGCGGCACGAAAAGATAATGGGCCACGCCGCTTAGGAAGAACATGGGCACAAAGACGATGCAGATGCAGATGGTCGAGACAAAGGCGGGCACGGCAATCTGCTGGGCAGCGTCAAGGATGGCATCGTGCAGGTCTTTGCCCGTGGCTAGCTGGCGCTCAATGTTTTCGATCTCTACGGTGGCGTCGTCAACGAGGATGCCGACCGCGAGCGCAAGGCCGCCCAGCGTCATGATGTTAATGGTCTCGCCAAGCATGGTAAGGATTAGCATTGACGTGAGAATCGACAATGGAATCGACACGCAAATAATGAGCGTGCTCCGCCAACTGCCAAGAAAGATCAGGATGAGGATGGAGGTCAGCCCGGCCGCGATGAGCCCTTCCCGAAGGACGCCATAGAGCGAGGCTTTGACGAAGACGGATTGGTCGGCGAGCGGGAGAATCTTCAATTGAGAGGGAAGACTAGCCTGTATCCCGGGCAGTGCGGCGCGAATGGCAGAGACGATCGAAAGTGTGGACGCGCCACCGGATTTCTCAATCGTCAGCAGGACTCCGCGCTGTCCGTTCTGGCGCACGATGTTGGTCTGCACCGCAAACCCGTCGCGCACGTTGGCGACATCGTGCATAAAGACGGTTGCGCCGTTTACGGTTTTAATCGGGATCTGGTTTAGCTCCTCCATGGTCCCGGGCGTTCCGTTCAAGCCGACATTGTACTCAGTCGAGCCGATCTTCGCGGTTCCGGACGGCACAATGACGTTCTGCGCGTTGACGGCGTTGACCACGTCGGTTGCCGAAAGACGATGAGCGTAAAGCTGCTTAGGGTCGATATCGACCATGATCTGACGCACCTTGCCGCCGAACGGGATCGGAACAGAGGCGCCGGGTATGGTGGCCAACTGCGGCCGGATGAAGTTGACGCCGAGATCGTTCAGCTCCTGCTCAGACAAGCCATTGCCCGAAAGGCCAAGCTGCAGGATGGGAACGGTCGATGCGTCGTAACGAATCACCAACGGCGGCGTGATGCCTGTGGGTAGCTGCTTGAGGGTAGCCTGCGCCTCCGCGATGACCTCCGCGATAGCACCATCCACATTGGCCTTCGGCTGCAGGTAGACCTTGACGACAGCTACCCCGTTCAGTGATTCCGATTCGATATGCTCGATGTTGCCGACGGTCGTCGTCAGGGCACGTTCGTAGATGGAGGTAATGCGCGTTTCCATCTCGGTCGGGACCAAGCCGTTATAGGTCCAAATGATGCTGACTACCGGAACATCGATGGCTGGGAAGATGTCGACGGGCGTGCGGAGAAGAGTGACGGGCGCGATCAGGAACAGGAGCAACGCGAGCACGACGAATGTGTAGGGTCTCGATAGGGCAAGTCGAACGATCCACATAGCGGGCCTCTTCCTGATGCCGTGGACAATAAGTCCTCGTCAGTCCTGAAGATAGGCATCCAGCGAAAACAGCGATACCCTCGAAAGGGTGTAACTGAAGAATTTAAAGATGGTGTAGGCCGCGCTGGATCGCGATGATGACCGCCTCCGTCCGGTCCCGGGCTCCCAGCTTGGCGAGGATATTCTTGACGTGCATCTTAACGGTATCTTCGGCAATCGCCAGTTCAGCTCCAATCTCTTTATTTCTGAGACCTTGCGCCATGAGCTCAAGAACGGCTTGCTCACGCGGTGTGAGTCTTTCTGAAGACGAGTGCTCCGCGACGATCAAAGCCGCGGCACTCGCAAGGTATCTTCGTCCTTTGGAAACAGTGCGGATGGCACGCGCAAGCTCGTCCCGACTGGCCCCCTTTACCAAATAACCCAACGCACCGTGAGCAAGGGCTCTTTCCACATCCGCATCTCCCTCAAGCGAGGTCAGCACCAGGATGTATGTTCCGGCACGAAGTCGCAGGATCTCATCCATCACCTGAAATCCGGTACCGTCTCTCAACCTGAGATCAAGAAGAAGTACGTCAGGATGCAGCTTCTTGGTCAGCTCGATCGCTTGTGTAGCACTGGCGGCGACGCCTACAACGCTAAAGTCTGGTTGAAGGCTCAAAACGCTGCTTAGACCCTCCAACACAATCGGATGATCGTCCACGCAGAGGATGCGGACGATGGATGGACCTGTCATGGCTCATCTTTCCATAGCGAAAGGCATTCTTCTAAAGCGATCAAGACGCGAGATATTAAGGATGATTTGTTGTCCTGGTAGGCGACCTTACCCGGAACGTTCAGCCTCCACTCGGTTCCTGAACCCAGTTCGGTGTGCAGCTCAAGCGTAGCTCCCATGCGGTTGGCCCTTTCCCGCATTCCGAAAATCCCAAAGTGTCCGGCGCGGAAAGTTTGCAGGTGTTCTGCATCGATCCCTCGGCCATAATCACGAACTACCACGGAAAACTGATGAAGGCTGAATTCAGTCTGAACCTGCACCGTATCACTCCCCGAATGATGGATAGCATTCCGCAACGCTTCCCGGGCGATGTGCAAAATATCGTCACTGGCCTCTGGTGCGAATGGCTGCTCTGAACCTTTGTTTGAGAAGATCATTCGGACCGATCTGGCGGTTTCAGCTATCTTTGCTGTATCTTCAAGCGTCGCTCTTAAGTCCGCAAGTGCAAGAGGCTTACGGCGCAAAGTTCCGAGCGTTACCCGGCCCTCAGCAACAACTTTCTGGGCAAGCTCCAAAGCGCGACCGATTGGTTTCTTTGCACCTGCAGCTTCGGGCGTGATTGCGTCGGCGATTTCAAGCTGAAGACTCACACCCATCATCTCCTGGATAAGATTGTCATGCAGATCCAGTGCAATTTGGTTCCGCTCCGCAATTCGGTCTTCATACCGCACTCGCAGGCGTCTCTCGTTGCGCCGCAGGCGATACCGATAAAGAACCACAAGCACACCCAATAGATGGATGGAAGAGAGCACTTGGAACCAGAGCGTCTGATAGAAAGCGGGCAGTACCTGGAAGCCAAAACCTGCTTCCGAATCCGTCCACCCTTCGCCGTTTGAAGACGCCACGCGAAACTGGTAACTGCCCGGTCGCAAATTGGTGTAGATGGCCGTTCGCGATGCAGCGGCTTCCTGCCAGAGCTCATCGAAGCCATCGAGTCGATAGCGGTAGCGGACCTTGCGAGGCGCAGAAAGACTGACGGCGGTGTAGGTCACCGTTACGGTGCGAGTGAGTGGCCTGAACTGCATCCTGCGACCAAGCGGCACGTCAACGCCATCGACGTTGACCTTAAGGATGTGTGTGAGTGGTGGGAGAGCCGTAGTAACGCGCGCCGGGTCAATCACCGTGAGACCTTCCCTGATTGTCATCCAGAGTCTGCCATCGTCCGTTAACGCTACCGGTGTCTGCCCATGTATCTCGGGATTGTTTTCGAGACCGTCGCTGTCGTCGTATAGCTCACAAATAACCTGAGGGATAATTCCCTTGGCCTGCCGGTTCAACTCGTCGACCGAGACAGCGGCCAACCCGAAGGTGTACGCAATCCAAAGGTGCCCGAGCCGATCCGGAAGAGCCCAGAGTAGGCGGTCTCCGAGCAACCCCGAGGTCTTGTCCCAACGCAAAAATCGCTGTCCATCGAAGAAGCGAAGCCCGGCGTCCGTGGCTATCCACAAGGTCCCATTTGCCTGCGGTGAGAGATAGGAGATCTTTTCCACCTGCATCCCCTGCTTCAATGGCATCCAGTGATCTCCCCGATCATCATGGAGCAGTAGAGAGCCATCCGAAATGCCCACCCATACTTGCCGGCCTATGCCCGCCGCCAAACTGCTTACTGTTTGGCCGGCCCTGAGCGGGAGGGGAGCAAGCTGTCTAAACTGTCCTAAGGACCCGTATGATCGCAGGCCTAACTCCCGACTATAGGACCAGAGCAGGCCATCTGTTGAAGCTGCAATTAAGGATTGCTGCCCGATTTCTGCGTCAATGCGCCTTCGCAGCATCAAGGACGACAGGCCCCCTAAACTATTATTGGTAAGAAAGGTCACGCCTCCTTGGCTGTCTGGCTGTAAGGCTCTTACATTCTTACGCCAAACCTGTGATGGCCTACGATCGGCAACGAGTGTCCAGAGGCCCGTCGAAGCTGCAATCCAGAGTCTTTTATCCCGCCCGGATGCGATATCTCGTAGGATGCCTCCTTTAAAAAAGTCTTGAGCACTCCACGTTGTAAAGCTGTTCTCCCGGATGCGATTGAGGCCGTTTTGTGTCGCGACCCAGATACTTGCGTCACGATCCTCAAGCAGATCCAAAATCCGGTCGTCTGATAGCCCGGTTGCTGAAGCGAAATGCTTGATAATGCGCTTATTTCGAACTACGAAGAGGCCACTGTTTCTAATCGAAACCCATAAATCGCCATTTCGAGCCGCAAGGATCTTACATACCTCTGAATGGGGAGAGATCGCAGTAAAGAACCTCTGAATTGCCACCCGGGTCTCACCAGAGCCAGGGCCAGGCTTTCTCGAATCGCCTTCAGTTGATTCCTGCGGCACTTTACCTAAAGAAGTATCTTCAACACACTTCAAAGGCGCATGCAATCCCGGTTGCTTGTCTTGAAAGCAGCCAAATTGCGCATCGACAGTATGAACGAGAACGCCTCCTGATGGGAGGGCTGCGAGCGCCGAGATTGGCGAACTGAACAATTGCGATTCAGCAACTCCATTCTGAAGTTGAAGAACCGCTCCCGATTCACCTCCTGCAAGCAAAGCTCCGTTCCTCATTACCAAAAGAGCCCGAACCTGTCCTAAGGGACGAAGATGGAATTGAGCCGTCCCCATAGTGATAAATTCATATCCGTCATAGCGCACAAGGCCATCGGCCGTTCCAAGCCACAAATAGCCATCTGGAGATTGCGCAAGCGCATTGATCGTGTTGGAAGGAAGGCCATCCTTGTGTCGCCACAGATCTAAGGAATAATCCTGTGAGAACGCTAGAGCCGCTTCCAGCCCGCACCAGGCAAAGATTGCCACTACCTTAAGCCAACTGACAGTAACGCTTGTCATCTTTAGTCCATATCCGGATCTCTGATTACGGGTGCACTTTTGAACACTACATCCGCCGCTGGATTCCTGCCTCAAGCCAGTCTTGGCATACTCCGTTGTAGGAGTTCTGACAGGACCCCTTGAAGTCGGCCGCAGACTTCGTGAAGTTCGAGATCAATCCCCAGCGCATTAGCACCAGTTCCCGTTCCGTCCATTCCCTGCTGTCGCGGATCACCGGCTGAAAGGTTGTCGGCGCGACGTTGTAGTCCGGCGGCAAAACAAACTCGTTCGGCAGCTTCCCAGATGTAAAGGCTTCCGCGATGCGCTGTTTATCAGATCTACGAAGGTAATGACCGCACATGAAGGCAAGATACCACTACAAGCAAAACCGCCGTTCGGAAAGCAAATCTACCGCTCTGCGCCTCCTGCCACTCTTTGCTCCCACAGCTTCCATTGAGGGCAGCCGTCTTCCTGGCACTGAACGCCGGCTCGTACCCGTAACGCACTAGCCGACAGCGCCACCCGGCTTAAAGAAATGCAGAGAACCACTAGAAAGACACGATGAGAACGACGACGATAAGAAGCATCCTTTTCGGATTATGCACAATTTGTCATCAAACGATATGCTTGCAGCGGTTCTTCAGCCGATCGATACGCTACGAGCGTCGCTACAATCTTCCTCCGCAAGCCCCCCATTTGGGCGATCTGCGAGGCAGTTATTTTTGGGACGCTTTCGCATCTGTACTCGGGGCTGTATGTGATGAATCGCAAGCTGGTTGCATGGCCATTCAGCTTCTCAATCCGTTTGGTTTCTGGTTCCGCACCTTAAACATTTCCGCAATGTCGTCTCTCGTGCTGCGAGTACACTTTAACGAGAGCATGTGGGTTGTATCATCAAATACTTCAATAAGAAGGCATGTGTGAGGTATTCTGCAGGTTCAAGCCCAAACGTTGGGCGCGCTTTGTTTTTGAGTAGAAACAGTTCCTCGAGTCGCTTGCCAAAAAGTTCGGCGATTCCGTTTGCAACCCATGAATTTCTCAGATTGAGGAAAGATGATTCAAATTCGAAATGTCATACCGGTACTCCAAGTCCTTCTTGTGCTCTCCGCACTGACCCCGCTGCTTCACGGGCAACAAATAAAAACTCCACCGGAGGTCGAAGATGAACAGGTCCTTGGAATTAACAAGGAGCCTTATCACGCGACACTCATGCCCTACAAGGATCGCGCCGAGGCTCTGGTAGCGGACCGTCGGGCGTCGACCTGGGCCAGCAGCCTAAACGGCCAGTGGAAGTTTCACTGGGTTCCTCGCCCTGAGGAGCGCCCAGTTTACTTCTACAAGCCGGATTTTGATGTGAGCGCGTGGAAGGAGATACCAGTGCCCTCCAACATGGAGGTGCAAGGTTACGGCACGCCGATCTACACGAACTTTACCTACCCGTTCAAAAAGGACTGGCCCCGTGTCACCAGCGAGCCGCCCAAGGAATATACCGCGTATGCCGAACGTGATCCGGTCGGCAGCTACCGCCGAGAGTTCGAGGTTCCCGTGGGCTGGAATGGGCGACGCATCTTTATCGCATTTGACGGAGTCGACGCCGGCTTTTTCGTTTGGGTGAATGGAAAGAAGGTCGGGTATAGCGTAAACAGCCGCAACCCCGCGGAGTTCGACCTTACGTCGTATGTCGTTCCCGGGAAAAAGAATCTGCTTGCAGTCGAGGTGTACCGGTATACCGCGGGCAGCTACATGGAAGATCAGGACATGTGGCGTCTGAGCGGCATTTTCCGCAATGTCACGCTTTGGAGCGCGCCGCAGGTCCATGTACGGGACTTCGCGGTGAAGGCCGATCTGGACTCGAGATATCGCGACGGCGTTCTCGCGGTTACCGCGAAGATCAAGAACTACTCCGCGACGGCTCAGGGGAGGCGTCACCTGCAGGTTGAACTGGTGGCTCGCGACGGAACCAGCGTTGGACAAACGTCTGTCGAGGTTCCAGAGCTTGCACCTGGAGAGGAGCGCGTCGTTCCCGCCTCACTGGCAATCGCAAACCCTGCGAAATGGACGGCAGAGACCCCGAATCTTTACACCACCGTTCTGTCTCTTGACGGCGATACAAAGTCTGCGGAAGTACTATCTGCGCGCGCGGGCTTCCGCAAGATCGAGATCAAGGATGCCGTTTTCATGATCAACGGCGTGCCTGTAAAGCTGAAGGGAGCGAACCGGCACGAGAACTGGCCCGATACGGGTCACTACGTCTCCGAAGAAAGGATGGTTCGAGATCTCGAGCTGCTGAAACAGGTCAATGCAAACCATGTGCGTACCTCACATTACACGGACGATCCCCGCTGGTATGAACTCGCGGACGAATATGGGATCTACCTTGTGGCTGAGGCGAACGTGGAGTGTCATGGGTATATGAACGTGCTCGACCGGGAGCCGCGTTACGAGAAGAGCATTGTGGATCGCAATGTCGCCAACGTGGAAAATCTTAAGAATCACCCGTCTGTGGTGGTGTGGTCGCTCGGGAACGAGTGCGGCGGCGGCGGCAGCTTCAAAGCGGCGTTGCAGGCGATCAAAACCATAGATTCTACCCGGCCCAGTCACTACGAGCCTTTCGGGGATGGCCCAGACCTGCCCACCGACATTGAAAGCCACATGTACACAAGCCCGGCCGAGCTGGAAGCCGCAGGAAAGGACTTTAAGCGAACCAAGCCGCTCTACCTTTGCGAGTACGCTCACGCGATGAACAATTCAATGGGTTCGGTGAGCGACTATAACGATTTATTTGATAAATACCCGACGCTGATAGGAGGAGCGATCTGGGAATGGGAGGATCAGGGGCTCTGGAACGGCCGCGATCCCGACCATCAATACATGGCCTATGGCGGTGGCTTCGGGGATTACCCGAATGACAAGTATTTCATTCATAAGGGTGTGGTCTTTTCCGACCGCTCACCTAAGCCTCATTATCCTGAACTGAAGCGAGCGTACCAATGGGTGACTTTTACTCCGGTCGATGTCGCTCACGGAAGGATCAACGTCCGCAATCGATACGCGTTTACAAATCTGAGCAAGTTTGTGCCTCGTTGGACGCTGAGCGAAGACGGCGTGACGATCGCACAGGGCACGCTTGCGCCTATCGATCTGCCGCCCGGTGCGAGCAAAGAGGTGACAATACCAGTCGAGACGGGTTTAGCCAGGCCTGGACGCGAGTACTTCGTCCAGCTCTCCTTCGGGTTGGCAAAGCCGGAGATCTGGGCCAAGGCCGGTTACGAAGTCGCCACGCAGCAGTTCGTATTGGCGGCCGCACCCGCGACGGACAAGATGGTCGCGCAGACGTCTGGTACGCAAAGCGCAGAGGAGTTGGGTCTGAGGCAGGACGATCGATCGATCACGGTCGAGGGAGATCGATTCAGCGTCGTATTTGACAAGCTTCAGGGCACGATCTCGCAGATTACTCGCGGTAATGCGGCCCTTCTAGTGGGCGGTGGCGGGCCGAAGCTTTACCTTTGGCGAGCACCTCATCGCAACGATGACCAATGGGCAGCGAAGTCCTGGAACAAGTACGCAATCAACGCACTGCGGACTACGGTCAAAGACATCAAGGCCACACGCTTGAGCGCTTCGTCGGTACTTGTCGAAGCGACGCTTCAGGAAGAGGGACACGAGGGTTGGTCCGCGACCTTTACGACCACTTACACGATCGTGGGTGATGGATCGATCGCCATAAGAAATCGCTTCGTCCCGGCCGGAGAAAGAATTCCGCTGGCCAGGATCGGCGTTCGCATGTTCCTTAATAAGAGCCTGGACCGGTTCACTTATCTTGGGCGGGGACCGATGGAAAACTACTCGGACCGTGATCGAGGATCGGATGTCGGTTTGTACTCGAGTTCGGTGCAGGAACAACTGACACCTTACCCCAAGCCGATGGAAGCGGGAAATCATGAGGATGTTCGGTGGGCTGCTCTAGAGGGCGTTGGTCTGCCAGCGCTCATGGCAGTAAGCGAGGACAAGCTGCTGCAAATCTCCGCGCTGCCGCTTATGGATGAACAACTCGACGCTGCGGCACATGCGGAGGATCTACCGCCGAGCACCGCCACGGTGCTCACTCTGGATACGAAAACGCTGGGTACGGGATCGAGCAGCTGCGGTCCAAAGCCTTTGCCGCAATATATGGTCTGGTCCGATCCTACCGAGTTCTCCTATGTGCTTCGGGTACTGTCGGCTGGAGACCACAACCTCTCCGATGCAGCCAGGATGCCTGTCTACGGAGTGTTCAGCCCCACTCTCGAGAGCAAGAAATGATTAATTCATAAACTCTGCATAGGAGGTGTGAACACTTCGTAGTAACAGGAGTCTTTCGGAAATCCGCAGGTATCCATGGCACCCATTTGCGTACTGACGGAGACGGAGGAGCAAGGGCTTGGGGTCGCCGCGAGACTCCAACTCTGTCTTGACGAAAGGCGCCACTCAGAACTTTCTATTAGCGTAGATGGACCACCACTCGATGCCGACACTGGCATGGTCCTCGTGGTTGTAGGTTCCTTACAACTTGACGGGTTTGCCGCTCAGTAGCAGTCCGGCGTTTTGCATTAAAGTGGAGGGAACGGATGCCGAAGGTGGTCCCTCTTCTATCGGTCTTGACGCCGTCGCTCTCCAGCGAACCGACGGCATTGTAGAGACTTGGCTCTTCACAGCTCCAGAGGGAGAACAGTGGAGCGGCTAATGTCGCTTCTGGAAGTGGCTCTTCCCCCCGCTTGTACGGTATGCGGTGCGCCGCGAAGCACGGCGGCTTCCTTGCCGGACGGATCGATCAGGCACACAACAACGCGGCAGGTGCGCGGCTTGTCACTGTCGTTGGCCACCTCGTTCGAGACGCTCACGCTGGTGCCTTTGCCTTCAGGCTTGCTCACCACGGTCGTGCCAAGTGCAGGGAGTCCGTCGTGTCAGAGCCAGGTGAGCAGTTGAGGCTATGAGCGGTAAAGCTGCCTTCCTTCGGGTACTTATGACTGCATGATGAAACGGCAGGGGTATGCCGTTCCATGGCGGACGCTTTAGAAAGAATACTTCAGGCTGAACTGGAACGCTCTGGAATCGACCGTGAAGTTCTGAAACGTCTTTGTGCTGGTGATCTGGCCGGCATTGTCGTTGACCCCTGTAGACGGATCGCCAAACGCCGGATGATTGAGCGCGTTGAAAGCATCCACGCGGAAGATCAGTGTTTGAGCCTCATTCCATGGCATGGAAAAATGCTTGAAGAGGGACATATCCACACGGTTGAAGCCGGGCCCGTTGATTTGCTGCTGCCGATCGCCGAGATAAGGGCGCACTGCTGCATAGCCGATCAGCGGTGGTAAGCAGTTTTTATGTTGGACGCAGTTCGGATCGGTGCTCGTGTATCTCGCGTTGTTTACGAAGGCGCATGGGTTGTACCAGTGTTGTGTCGTCTTCACCTGCGCGGGACATGAAGAAAGCGCTTGATCATTGCCGCGAACCATACCGCCGTTGCTCGGTAGGATCGAGCCTCCTCCCTTGTACGGATCTCCCACCTTGATCGCCAGCGGACTGAGACCTGTGATGGTACCTACGGCCTGCCCGATGGTAAGCGGATCGCCACTCTGGGCTATCATCGTCCCGCTGACAGACCATCCTCCTACCGCGACATTCGTCAAGCCACCATGGTTCAGAAATCTCTGTTTGTTCCCAAAGGGAAGGTCATAGCCGCCGAGGAAGGTGGCGCGATGCCGAACGTCGTAAATTGAACTGGCATAATCGCAAAGTCGTTCTGGACACACCAAAGCGTTTGCCCGGTTCTTCCCACCATCAATCCCGTTGCCGGCGGTATCGTCCAAGGCGTGCGACCAAGTGTAGGTCCCGAGAAAATGAAGCCCATTGGAGTACCGGCGCTCGATTTTGGATTGGAGCGAGTGGGAATTGCCGGTACCGCCGTAGGTTTGAAACCAAGTGAGATCACTAGCTCGTATGCCGAACGGTCTTGCGAGGGACGAGCTTTGCGCTTGCTGATCCATCGCCGCCGCGCGCGAGTTGTAAATGGGGAAATCGTTCACGTGGCGCGACATGGCACCCACATAACCAACGGACAGTGATATGTTGTGCGTGATGGAGTATTCCGTCGTGAAGTTGGTTTGCATGACGTAGGGCGTCACCTGGTCGGCAGTGCCGTTCAGTTCCGGGAACTGCGAGCCTGCGGCAGCCAGGAAGCCTGAGCCGAGGTATGCACTTGAAAATCCGGTTTTTAAGGTAATGCCGCTAGTTTGCGCACAGTTTCCCACGCCATTGTTGCAATCATAGTTTCCAAAGGTCGCCTCGGAGGTGAAGGGGTAATTGAAGGCCATGTTCGGGCCGCCATAACCGACGCTCTCCAGGGCACCATAATAGATACCGAAGCCTGCCCTCACGACAAAGCGGCTCGTCGGATTGTAGGCAAAGCCAACGCGCGGCGCAAAGTCATGCTTCGAGTAATTTACCAGGTAGCGGTTGCTCGTGTTCACGGCCTTCACCGGATTCGGAAAGCTGGCGAGGTAAGCGAGGAAGGCCGGACTGAGCGAGCTTACCGGAGTCTGGTTGGGAACAATGTAGGTCGCGCTGGCGGAACCGTCACAGACCCCTGAGTGGTTGGGATCCGGGACGCATTGAAAGGATTTCAAGTCCGGCGTAAAAGAAGCCTGTTGGCCGTTGACCTCACCGATCGGCGTCTGCAACTCCCAGCGAACGCCAAGGTTTAGGGTCAGGTGCGGCAATGCCTTCCAGTCATCCTGGAAAAACGCACCATTGTCCCAGCGAAAATTCCGAGTCGTTACGAGATTGCTCAGCTGTGCTTGTTGCTGGTAGTCGGCCATAAAATCCGCAACTCCAGAACCGGAAGGCAAACCACTAGGGTTCTGCGGTATGGACGTGAAAGTGCCATCGTACTGGTAATAGCCACGCGAATCAGGCGGCTCAACCGTTGAGAAACGGATGCTTTGCAGGCTGATGCCCATTTTGAGGGCGTGCCTGCCTTTGTTGATCGTGACGTTATCCAGCAGCTGCCAGTTATTCTGATGCTCGTTAGCGGGAAGGTAGCCAGGTGAGCCGGCGTTGCTTATACCAGCGTTGCCCTGGATGCTGATATTCGGAAGACCGCCATTGCCCAGCCCGCCGGGAATACCGCCCAACCCCAGCGACGCCGCCTCGTTGCTATTCGCGTTCAACTGTAGAACGAGGAAATGCGTGTAATTGAATGCATAACGAATTTCGTTCACGATGGAAGGACTGAAGACATGGGTCTCGCTGATCGCGACGTTCTGGGATAAGTTGCGCGCTTCCGGTGGACTAGAGAAACTGCCGCCATCCAGGACGCCCAACGGCGGGTTCCAGGAGTAGGCGTTGTTGGAGTTGCTATAGCGCACGAAGGCCTGGTCTTTGGCGCTGTAGTTGTAATCGGCGCGGGCATCCCAGTGCAACGTGTTGTTGTGCTGAGTCTGGCTGATCACGTAATTATTGAACAAGGCGTAGTTGCCATTCACGATGTTCGTGTTCGGCATCGGATACGCTTTTAGGATAGCCTGCGATGTTGAATTGATCTCGCCTGCACACATAATGTTCGGGGCATTCCCGCAGGCGCTCCCCAGTACTGCGGTCCCGCCGCTTCCGGGCTCGTAGAGTGAGTAGCCAAGCCCTGCGCTCGTCAGGTTCGGATCTAACATTTCCGTAAAATTCCCGGTGCGCTCCAAGGCAGTGGGAACTGTGTAAATGCTATTCGAGGTCCCTTGAACGATCCGGGACTCCTCCAGATCGCCGAAGAAGAACAACTTATTTTTGATAATTGGAAGACCTAGGTCCGCACCGAACTGGTTCTCGCGTAGCTTCGCCGCGGGACCGGGATTCGCGCCAAGTGCGCAGCCTGTTGCCGGACAGGAGGCCGGATTGAAGTAGTCCCTGGCGTCGAAGGCATTGTTGCGAATGTATTCCCAGGCATCGCCGTGAATGTCATTGGTGCCCGCCTTGACGCTGGCGTTGATGACAGAGCCCGAGGAATGGCCAAATTCAGCGCTATAGTCGGAGGTCTGCACCTTGAACTCGGAGATGGCTTCCGGCGGGGGACGAACCGCTGCCGGCGAGCCGCTCAGGAAGTCGACGGAGCTGACGTTGTTGTCTACGCCATCGAGGACGAAATTGTTGAGAACAGCCTTGCTTCCGTTCGAGCTGAAGCCTCCTTCGCCCCCGGCACGAAAACCCGAAGCGCTCACCACGCCGTTGGTCAGTTGCGCGGCGTAGAGGTAGTTCCGGCCATTCAGTGGCGTATCTTCGAGCGTCTTACTGTCAAAGACCTGGCCTACTGACGCTTCGTCGGTCTGCAACAAAGGTGGCGCCGCCGTGACCTCGACCGTCTCTGAGACAGCACCGGCTTTCAGAGTAAGCTTCACGGCCTTGCGATCCTGCACGTCGAGATGTACGTTGTCCTGCACCGTTTTTGAAAATCCTGGGGCACTCGCAGAAACACTGTAGTTGCCGATTTTGATGGGGGAAAAGTTGTAAAAACCGCTCTTGCTGGTTCGAGTCTGCTGCACGAGACCGGTGTCGACGTTTGTAAGAACTACCAGGGCGTTTGCGACGACTGCTCCCGAACTGTCTTCCACTACACCCGTCATCGAGGCCTGATCGATTTGCCCGAAGGCCACATTGCACGCGAGCAACAAGCAAAAGCAAAGCTGGACACAGCTACAGCTTGCGGCTCTTCGCAGTAGCAACACGCATTCCCGCAACTTCTTCATGAGATCTCCCCTTACGTCGTCTAGGCTTCAGAACGCAGAACGCATCTAACTGTGATTTTGCACAATCGTAATGCAGTCTTCGTGGAGCGTCAACACAAGCCGTCCCGATCTCGTGTTAACGCCTCTCATGTTGATATGAATAGATTCAAACGGGTGTATTAATAACCTCTAGGGAGTCGTGACCGCAATGGTAGGCTTCAGCAAAGATCCCGAGCTTCACGGAAGGATTTCTATGTAGTCCATTGCTCATTGCAACCGGTTTGCGCTCGGCGTGTGTCAGATCGACCCAGGATCGGGGCAGTTGCTTAAGCGTGGAATCGGCATCAACCTTCAAGAGCAACCTTTTCAGGTCCTCTGCACTTTGCTTGAGCACACTGGTGAATCAGTCACCCGTGAAACGTTGCGTCATGAGCTTTAGGCCGACGACACGTTTGTCGATTTCGATCGCAGTCTGAATACGGCAGTCTCAAAATTGCGTCATTGTCCGACTCTGCGGCCATTCCGCTTCATCGAGACTGTTCCTCGTCATGGAAACCGCTTCATTGCTCTAGTTTCACAACAGAAGCCGAAGAGCTTTCCCGGGTTTCGCGCCGCGTACGTCGCCACGGTTCTGTCATGCCCGCCATGTTCCGAAGACAGCGGATACACTGCTGGCGCACTTCCTTGAGGTCATGGAAGCCAGCCTCAAGCTCCCGCCTTCGCTGCTGTTCCGCTCTTTTGCGATCGTTTTGGACACCGACTTCAAAGATTCACCAAAGAGCTGGCCAGCAAAGTGAAACTTGTACCACTAAATCTCACCTCTTTTATAAGGTGCCATCGTTCCCTCCGCATCCCGGCGTTGCGCGCCAGATCAAGGCGCGGTGGAGATTGCAGCAGGAAAACAATCTGGTCAAAGCACGAAAAAGCTCGACAATCGGAAGACGATTCAGACGGAGAGAGTCTCTCAAGGAGAGCACAGCCCAGCACGGCTGCTATGGGTACAGCACCCGTTTCGAAGGAGCATGGGTACAAAATGGATACAGTCGACCCGTTTTTGCGGTTCTACCAGGTCTTCGATTCCTTAGATGTTCATTAATTGGCTCCTGAGGTAGGACTCGAACCTACAACCCTTCGGTTAACAGCCGAATGCTCTGCCATTGAGCTACTCAGGAATACGGGTGACGCTGGCCCTTCCTCAGTTATAGCAAACGCGGCGAAGCGGGTCAAAGAAACTACAGCCGCGCGCACGGGCAAACGGTATGATTTCGGGAGAACGGCGCACACGAAAGGACTCCCCATGCCTCGCATCTCCCGTTTGACCCGCGACGAGGTCGCCTCCTCGACCAGCACCATCTACGACCGCTACCTGCGCGACCGCGGCAATGTGCCCAATATGTTCCGCACCATGGCGCACCGGCCCGCCATCTTTGAGACCATCATCGCGCATATGGAGGCCGTCCTGAAGACAGGAACGCTTTCGACCGCCCTCAAAGAACTCGTGATCGTCCGCACCTCGCAGCTCAACCGGACGCCCTACTGCCTTGCCTCACACACCACCATCGCCAAACGGCTGGGCTGGACGGACAAGCAGATTGTTGCTCTAGAGAACGCGGCTGGCAGCGAGATGTTCACCGACGCCGAGAAGGCGGCAATCCACCTGGCCGAGGTGATGACGCTCGACGCACATGGCTATTCCGAGGCGGACTTCACCCATTTGCGCAGCTTCTACGACGAGGGCGAGGTAGTGGAGCTGATGGCGGCGATCGGCCTCTTCAACTACTTCAATCGCTTCAACGACTTGCTGGAGATGGAACCGACTCAGCCTGCCGCGCGGGAAGAACTTGCAACCGCCGGTGTGGCTTAGCGGAAGAGCAGGACGGCGATGCTGTACTGACTGAAGGCGGATGGGTCGGGCGCACACGCTCCCACGGCAGCCTGGCGTTCACGACCGGTACGCAGGCGACGCTTCAGTGCGAGGGGAAGTTGGCTGAGGTCGGCCGTGGTGTAGCGCATGACGAACGCTGGCGGATCGTCCCCGCTATAGCCGGTGGACAGGGCACAGGTGCGGCGGGCATCGTTGCTGGGCAGCAGTTCCAAGCCAGCGCGGTCAAGAAGCAGCGCGACGGCGGCCTCTTGTTGTTTGTAGGTAAGCGGCGCGACGGCGTGGGCAAAATCTTCGACGGCATAAAGTTGCCCGCGGCGGCTGAGAACAACGATGCCAATCGTGTCCACGGCGGGATCGAGGATGTTGGCGCGATGCCCGGGCGAGTGCATCAGCGCGTCATGCAGACCGATCACGGACGGCCCTTCCGCTACGTTCTCCGTAATGCGGTCGAACAGGGCACCGGCGGCGGAACCCCGTCCTGCAAGGTCAGGCTCACCCGAGAACTGATGCGAGATCGTGCTCCGCCTGGCCATCTCCTCTGCATGGAGGGCTGCAGCCTGTGCAAGCGCCGCGTCGACACGGACTGGCCGTAGAGATTGCGCCGCGCGCTCCTGATTGATCGCTGTGAGGAGGTACTGCTCGGCAACAGTCTGCGCCCGAAGCGGAACGAAAAGGATCACAAGCAAGAAAACCCGCACCATGACGGATTAGACCCGGGTTTCGTGCGGAGGTCGCTCGCTCAGGCGCTTACCGGCACGAGCTGGTCCTTCACCGCATCCCAGGTCAGCCGGATTCCCTGATCCAGGCCGGTCGTGTGGTGCCAGCCAAGCGCATGGAGACGCGCAACATCCATCAGCTTACGCGGCGTTCCGTCCGGCTTAGTGCTATCGAAGACCAGCGCGCCATGGAAGTCGAGAACGCGGGCCACCGTCTTTGCCAACTCGCGGATGGTCACATCTTCACCGGTGCCGATATTGATCAGCGGAGGCGCGTCCTCCCCCAGCAGCGTGGAATACGTCGCTTCTTCGAGGTTGAGCAAGAAGACGCAGGCTTGAGCCAGGTCATCCGAGTAGAGCAGCTCGCGGCGCGGCGTCCCCGTCCCCCAAACGACAAGCTCCTTTGCGCCAGAGGCCTTCGCTTCGGCAGTCTTGCGGATCAGCGCCGGAAGGACATGCGAGTTGGCCAGGTCGAAATTATCACCCGGGCCATAGAGATTGGTCGGCATCGCGGCCAGATACCGGGTGCCGTATTGCCGGTTGTAGCTCCAGCACATCTCAATCCCGGCGATCTTGGCCAGCGCGTAGGGACGGTTCGTCGGCTCCAGCGGTCCGGTCAGCAGGCAAGACTCCGGCATAGGCTGCGGCGCAAGCTTAGGGTAGATACATGAGGAGCCGAGAAACAGGAGCCGGTCTACCTTAGCCTGATACGCTGCCTCAATGACGTTGTTCTGAATGGCAAGGTTGTCGCGGATGAAGTCTGCCGGATAGGTGTTGTTGGCGAGAATGCCGCCGACCTTCGCGGCCGCCAGGACCACGAACTCGGGTTTCGTCTCGGCAAAGAAGGTGTCGACCGCAGCTTTGTCGAGAAGGTCAAGCTCTCTGCGCGTTCGGGTCAGCAGGTTCGTGTAGCCGAGCCGTGTAAGCTCGCGATAAATGGCTGAGCCAACTAGACCTTGATGGCCAGCAATGTAAACGCGGGCGTCCAATTGCATATAGTGCTTTGCGGCTTCCATCAATCACTTCCTTCAAAAGGGCTGGCTACTTCGGTATAGCTGCCCGGTACACACGCATTTACAGCTGCCGCAATCTCTTCAAGGTGCAGCCGGACGAGCGGCCATTGCGAGTTACCGAGGACCACTATGGCGATCTTACGATTCGCCAAGTTCTGTTGATAGCGGATGTTCTTATCAGTAGTAAGAAGTACATCGTACTCGGCGTCTTCAGCTCTTTGGATCAACTCGCCATTTCTTAATTCATGCCAGCCAACGTGCCGAGCCATCGTTACTTCGGCACCTTCCAGTCTGCGAGCGATCGGCCTAAGCGTGCCGTTGTCGAAGAGAATCTTCATTCCGCGTATGCGGGTTCTTTGGTGAGACTCTGCACGGCGAAGTGAAGAACGGCGCGCACTTCATCCGAAGTCACATCGAAGATTTTCGTAATCTCGTCGACCGACATACCCGCCTCAAGGTTCTCAAAGACGGTTTGCACCGGCATACGAGTCCCGCGGAACACCCACGCGCCGCTTACCTTGCCCGGTACGCTTTCAACAGCATCACACTGCGACCATAGAAGACCATCCATATTCCCTCCTCGACTACGTCTCCCGAACGGTGAAGGCGCTGAAGCCGTGTGCGACGGCAAGAGCGTCGCGCTTGGCGGTGTTCAGGTCTGCCTCGACCATCTCATTCACGAGACCATCAAAGGTCGTGCGCGGCGCCCAGCCGAGCTCACGCTTGGCCTTCGATGGATCGCCGAGCAGCGTCTCAACCTCAGTTGGGCGGAAGTAGCGGGGGTCGACCGCGACGACTATCTTACCCTCGGCGTCCACGGCCTGCTCGTCAAGGCCACTTCCTTTCCAAGTCAACTCCAGCTCCAACAACGCCGCGCACCGCTGCACGAACTCGCGCACGCTGTACTGTTCTCCCGTGGCGATCACGAAGTCCTGCGGCTTCTCCTGCTGCAGCATCAACCACTGCATTTCAATGTAGTCGCGCGCGTGGCCCCAATCGCGCTTCGCGTCGAGGTTGCCGAGGAAGAGCTGGCTCTGCAGGCCGACCTTGATGCGCGCCAGACCGCGCGTGATCTTCCGCGTGACAAACGTTTCGCCCCGCAACGGCGACTCATGGTTGAAGAGGATGCCATTGCAGGCATACATCCCGTAGGCTTCACGGTAGTTCACGACGATCCAGTACGCGTACATCTTGGCCACCGCATACGGCGAACGCGGATAAAACGGCGTTGTTTCCTTCTGCGGAATCTCCTGCACAAGGCCGTAAAGCTCTGACGTAGAAGCCTGGTAGAAGCGCGTCTTCTTCTCCAGGCCAAGGATACGGATAGCTTCAAGCAGCCGCAACGGCCCAAGCGCATCGGCATCGGCGGTGTACTCCGGCTGCTCGAACGAGACCTGCACGTGCGATTGCGCGCCAAGGTTGTAGATCTCGTCCGGCTGCACCTTCTGCACGATGTGGATCAGCGACGAGCTGTCAGTCAGGTCGCCGTAGTGCAGGATCAGCTTGGGATGCGGCTGGTGCGGGTCCTCATAAAGATGGTCGATGCGGGCGGTGTTGAAGAGCGAGCTGCGGCGCTTGATGCCGTGGACCTCGTAGCCCTTATTGAGAAGAAACTCCGCGAGATAGGCTCCGTCCTGCCCCGTCACCCCTGTAATCAGTGCCTTCTTCAAACGCTTACTCCTTCATCCGTATGGTCTGTGTGAAGTTTACCCGATAGAAGTGCGGCGAGATCGCGTTCAAATTGGAGTAGTACCTGCTGTTTCCCAAGATGCTCCACAGCGTAGCGACGGGCCGCGTCCCCGAGTTCGGCGCGCAGCGACGCGTCCTCGATCAGGCGGCGAACGGCTCCATATAAAGCTTCAGGCTGCTCGGCGGGCACCACCAAGCCCCGGCCTTCGACGACATGGGCGACCTGGGTTCCGGCGTCAGCTGTGGCAACAACCGGGCGCCCGCTCGACAGCATGCCTGTCAATTTGGAGGGCATCACCAGGTCGGCGGCCCCCGCGCGTTGCGGCAGCAGGTGGATGTCGGCGGCGTTGAGCAGATCGTTCAGGCGATGTAGTGGTTGCAGCGGCAGAAGCGTGACGTTCGGCAGCCCGCCGACAAGTGCCTCCAGCTGCGGACGGAACGCACCGTCGCCGCAGAAGAGAAAGTGGATGCGGGGATCGTCGGCAAAGGCGCGAGCCAAGGGCGCGAGGAGCTCCAGACCCTGCTTATTGCCCATGTTGCCGGAGTAAAGGAGGACCAGCTTGCCTTCAAGGCCGAGCTCCCGGCGAAATGAATTGCCCTCCGTAAGCTGCGGATAGACCGCATTCACATCGACCCAATTGGGAAAGAGGACCGTCCTCCTAACAGACATTCCTTTGGCGATGGCCCGCTCCACCATCTTGGTGGAGATACTCGAGACGCGCGCAAAGCTCCCTGTGAAGAGGTGTTCCAGCCAGAGGGCGAACGCGTGGACAGGACCCCGCGCGGGCAGAAGGCCAAGGTCAAAGGCGGCGTCCACCTCAAAGTCCTGGATGTGCAGCCAGCTCTCCGTCCCGGCTGCGAAGGCGGTAAAGAGAGCTAGCGGCGCGCAAAAGAAGGTCGGCTCGACCGTAAAGACAACCTCCGGCCGCCAGAAGATCTGGCGCACCATCAGCGGCAGGCTGCCCAACATAAAGGAGAAAAGGTGCGCGACACGCTTCAAACCGGTCGGCTTCTCCGGCACATACAACGGGGTGCGAAAGACGACCGGCTCGCCGGGCACGCGCTCTGTCTGGTAAAGCTTGTTGCGGTAGTCATCGCGGATGCGCCACGCCGGATAATACGGCGGTGCAGTGACGACGCGCACCTCATGCCCGCGCGCGGCTAGCCAGGAAGCCATCTCCCCGGTGTACTTGCCGATGCCTGTCAGCTCGGGCGCGTAATTAAGACCGTAGATGAGGATGCGCAAGCTGTCTATCCGCCAGGCTTTGTGAGATACGGAAATACCTCGGATAGATCGAGGTAAATCGGCGTTCCCGGCACCTCAAGATGAGCGGTCTCGACCCATGAAGAACCTACGCACATACGTGCGGTGCGTATTTTGGGATCGATGATCCAAATAGTCTTTACCCCCATCGAGAGATAATCGTCTGCCCGTTCCTGGATGTCTGAATACGTATCCGCCGGCGACAACACTTCAATGACCAACAATGGAGGATCGATGAGCATCTCCGGTGGCTCTTGCGGACCAACGATGACGATGTCCGGGATGCGGATACGCTTGGGGGATATTTGCATCCGCTGCTCGACCGAACCCATTACCCGCCATACGCCTTCGTGTCGAGCGAACCACGAGCCGATCAGATACTGAAGTCTTGCGTGTTCCCATTTGCCCACGTTGCGCTCCCTGAGTTCCCCGTCGATGTACTCACAGTCGGGATGGTAGGTCGTGTGGAGGTACTCGGCGATGGGGACAAGCGTTGAAGTAGCCATGGTCGCTCCCGCGTGGTGGTCTATTGATACGATAGCAGGGTGAGTCTGGAGCTTAGATTGATCATGTCGCGGCAGCCGCTGGCGGTTGCCGGTTCGGTGCTGTTGGCGATCTTCGCTCTGTGCGCCGTCTTCGCTCCGGCACTGGCTCCGCGCGATCCAGCCCGGATTGATCTGGAGGCTCGGCTGGTTGCGCCTTCCTCCGCGCACTGGTTCGGCACCGACGAGCTTGGCCGCGACATCCTTTCGCGCACCATTTATGGAGCACGCATCTCCATGGTCGTGGCCGTCAGCGTCGTGGGATTGTCGCTGGCCGCCGGTTTGGGGATGGGGTGCCTGGCCGGATTCTACGGCGGCTGGGCGGATACCGCAATCAACATCTACCTGACGAACGCCTTTTTGGCACTTCCGGGTATCCTGCTGGCGATCGCCTTTGTCGCGTTCCTTGGGCCGGGACTGGGAAACCTGATCCTGGCGCTTGCCATCTCCGGATGGGTCGGCTACGCGCGGCTGGTGCGGGCGCAGGTCATGGCGGTCAAGCAGCGCGAGTTCGTGGAGGCGGCGCGCGCCCTGGGAGCCTCCGACCTGCGGGTGATCTGCCGCCATATTCTGCCGAACATCCTCCAGCCGCTGATCGTGCAGGCGGCGATTGGGATGGCCGGGGAAGTGCTCGCGGAGGCCACGCTCAGCTTCCTGGGATTGGGCATCCCCGCACCGGCGGCCAGCTGGGGGTCAATGCTGAATGACGCCCGGTCGCATCTGTTCGATTCGCCCCACCTGGTCTTCTTCCCGGCCATGGCAGTGATGGGCTGCGTGCTGGCCTTCAACTTCCTGGGCGATGCGCTCCGCGACCGGCTGGACCCGCGCACCCGGCTGGCGGCAGGACTGTAGCCGTGCTCGTCGGGGTGATCTCGGATACGCACGGGCTGCTGCGCCCGGAGGCTCTCCAGGCGCTGGCGGGCGTCGATCACATCCTTCATGCGGGAGATGTGGGAAGCTACGACATCCTCCTCAAACTAAAGCAGATCGCCCCGATGACGGCAATCCGTGGCAATGTCGATACTAAGGGCCAATGTGTCCGGCTTCCAGCTATCGAAGCGGTGGAACTGGGCGGCGTCTGGTTCTACCTAGTCCATTCGGTACACGATCTCGATATCGATCCCGTGGCGAGCGGCTTCGGCGTCGTGGTAAGTGGGCACTCGCATCAGCCGGGTGAGGAAACGCGCCGGGGCGTCCTGTACCTGAATCCCGGCAGCGCAGGGCCGCGGCGATTCAAGCTGCCCGTTACTCTGGCAATCGTTCAGATTGAGAGTGGCAGGGCAATGCCCTCTTTCGTTGCGCTCGATCCACAAAAGGCTTGAATAGTCCTGATGATAAGCTCCCTCAAAGTTCAGGGCTTCCTTCATGAGAAAAGCCCCACACCAGTTAGGGGTGGGGCCTTCCCTTCACCGCGGAAGCTGGGCTTTCAGGCGTGCCTAATAGTCCAGCTGGAGGTTCAATCCCGGCAACACCGCCGTCCCCTCAATCCGCACCGCGTCTAAGCTCGCCGGATCGAGGCCCAGCACCTTGAGGATCGTCGGTGCAACCTGGTCCGTCTCCACCGCCGCATACACCGTCCGCTTGTTGAAGTACGGGTTCGACAGCAGCATGATCACGTTCGTGTCATCGTGCGAGAACCCGCCATGCTCGGATAGCTTCTTCAGGCTGCCCGTATAGATCACCCCATCGTTCGGCTGCACGATGATGTCCGGTGTCCGCGGATCGCCATAAGGCGGCACCCCCGGCTTGCCGTAGTTCAGCGCCAGCGTCGCGCCCGAGAGCACCCGCGCAATCCCCGCCTGCGTCTTGTTCGCCTCCAGTACGCTCACCGCCGCGCCCGTCTGCGTCTCGTCCGTCAACCAGAGGATGGAAATATCGTCCTCGGTCGGCCCAATGCCGCCCGTCTCCGAAGCCGGAAGATAGCTCGCCACCAGCGTCGAAGGCGCCGTCCCGTTCGTCTTGTTGTGCCCCGGAATCGGCAGGAAGCTCTTCGGATCGATCGGCGACTGCCCATGCTTCGCCGTCACGATGATCAGCGTCGAGTCCAGCTTGCCATTGTCCCGCAGGTTGGTCACCATCTCGCCGATAGCCGCGTCCACAAACTGGATCTCGTTCAGCAGCTCCGCCGTCGGCGTGCCCGTGTTGTCCATATAGCCGCCCGTCGCCACGTTCGCTTCGATCAGCTTCTGCCCAATGCTCACCGCCTGGAAGTTCATCCCGAAGATGTTCGGCGTCCGCGCGCTGGCTCCCGCGTGCGTCTTGCCGTTGATCTCGTTCAGGATCGCGTTCAACTTCAGCGTGTCGTAGCACTGAATGTTCTGGAAGCTGTCCGTCCACGAGCCCGTCTGCGTCAGGTCCCGCACCGTTGCGCACGACACTCCCGTCGCCGTCTTCACGCCCGGCAGCCCGATCACGTTCGAGTTGATCTCCGGCGAGTAGTAATCGTTCAGCGAAGTTCCGCCCGGTCCCGCCACCGCCGAATACGACGCGTGCTTGTCCGACCACGCCGTATACCCGCCCGCGTCGTGGATCACGCCGAAGATCGTGTTCGTCCGCACAAAGTCCCACGGATACACCGGCGCGCATCCCTGCTTGGGGTCGCGGATCAGCTTCTTCGGGTCGATCGACTTGATCCCGCCGTCGGTCAACGCCGCTCCCGGCGCGCCGCCGTTCAGCTTGCTCTGGTCGAGATCAATCCCCTCTTCGTACTCGGTCCGCGTCCCGGCCGTCGCGCCGTACGGGGTGCACGGTCCCGCCGCCACGCCGTTGCCGGTCGTGATCGTCGGTGGAGCTAGCGTACGGTCATACGCCACGTCGTAATACACACCGGTCGACCTTGGCGTTCCACCCGTCACCAGCGCCATCAGGCCCGGAAACGAGTCCGAAGGCTTCGACGTGCTCGCCCCCACATAATTCACGCCCGTCTGGCCTAACGCCGCAAGATTTGGGCAGTATGGTGTGCCTCCGTTCACTCCGGCTACTCCGTGAGCGCAATTCGTGTAATCGACCGCGTGCATACCGTCGATGCTGAGTAACAGCACATGACGAATTGGGCTGTTCTCATAGCGGTCCTCGCGTCCTTGTCCTGTGGCCGACACCGCGGCACAGGCGATCATGGCAACTGCTGTAGCGCTAAGTTTCATGGCTACCTCCTGACCTTCCATCTAAATCTCTTCTTCTGTGCGAAAACGAAACAGCTGGATGAAGATACCGTGAACTCTTGAATCCGTGCGTGCAGAGCAGGCTCACTCGTCTCAGCAAGAAACTCAAAGCCGTAGGCGAGGATTGGCAAGGGTATAGGC
>CAXTUR010000020.1:29157-31409 GCA_964247455.1 uncultured Acidobacteriaceae bacterium
GACTCGGGAAGGCCTTTGGCGCGGGCGGTGCGGATGTAGTCGGCGGAGAGCTCTTCGAGCATGGCGGTACGGATCATGCGGGTGAGGACGGCGGCTAGTCCCAGCCCGAGGGTAAACGCCGGAAGGGCCAGGTGCGCGAAGAGCGTGAGGCCGCCGGTGCCCGCTCCCGAGACAGGAAGCCAGCCAAGGGTTATGGAGAAGACCAGGATCAGGATGGGGCCGAGAGCAAAGTTGGGGAAGGAGAGGCCAGTGAGCGAAACGACGCTGAGGAGGCGGTCCGGCCAGCGATCGCGATGGAGAGCGGAGAGGATGCCGGCGGGAAAGCTAAGGGCCATCCCAATAAGCAGAGCGGCAAGGGTCAGTTCGAGGGTATAGGGATACCGCTGAACGACGAGGTGGAGGACGGAGTCGTGGAGGCGGAGGGACTGGCCGAGGTTGGCGTGAACGAGGCCTCGCCAATAAGCAGTGTATTGGGTGGCGAGAGGCTGGTCGAGGCCGTAGGAGTGGCGGAGTGCGGTGATGTCGGCGGCGGTGGCACCTTCACCGAGCATCTGGGCGATAGGGTCGCCGGGGACGAGATGGATAAGGAGGAAGACGACGGAGACAACAAGCCACAAAACGGGCAGGGTGGTGAGAAGACGGCGAAGGGGTGGGGGGAAGGTCATACGTTATGGCTTACAGTGTAGCCAAAGCCGCCTTGAGGCGCGGTGAGACTGCGCCGAAGGTGGGCACCCCGCGGCTTGATTTGAAGACGCAGATTCTCTTGGGAATGACAAACAAGAAGGCCGAGCGCCTCTACGCCGGGTGTGACTGAGCCCTGGCGAACCGCAGGTCCTTCGACTTCGCCGATCACAGCGAGACTGTAATCCCCTTCGCTCAGGATGACAGTTTGTTGCAGGAATAGCTTGTTGCGGGATTAGACCATTCGCATGGCGATCTCATCCTCAAGGATCTCTTTGACCGTGAGCGGGACGATCTCCCGGCCTGTTTGTTGTCGAAAGCGGCGAATCTCGACCAGGGCGTCGCCGGTAAAGCCGAATGATACGAAGAAGCCCTTCATGCGTTCGGCGCGGATCATCGCTGCTTCGAAGGCGTCGATGTCGGGTCTACCGGCTTCTCTTTCTGCTTGACCTGAATAGGGAACCAGACATCCATAAAGTCGAGTGCGCCTTCCTTGATTTCCGGGAGAGCGGAGACGGGAAAGATGCGACCGTCCAAGCCCATATCGCCGACCTGGACGTTGTTGGTCATGCCGCCAAGTGCGATCACAGCCCAGTTCTCGAACTCAAAGGGTGGAAGGCGGCGGAGTTCGGCTTCCGACTTAGGAAGATCACGGACGACAAAGGCGCGGCCGGCGAGCCAGAGCTTGTCGTTCTCGGGAAGGCGGACGACGTCGCGGAGGCGCTTGGCCATCACGCGGCAGGCGGTGGGGAGATGTCCATGCCGATCCACTGACGCTTCATCTGCTGGGCGTCCACAAGCGCGGTGCCGCAGCCACAGAAGGCGTCAAGGACGATGTCGTTCTCTTTGGAGGAGATTTCCAGGATGCGTTCGAAGAGTTTGAGGGGTTTTTGGGTGGGGTAGCCGAGACGCTCCGCGCTATGCGACTGGATAGGCGGAATGTCGTCCCATAGATTGCCTATAGGAATGCCCTGTCCTTCATCGAGATAGCGTTTATAGCGAGGAACGGAGCCGGGTTTACCCTGGATGATGCGACCTCGTCATAGAGCTCCTGCATGCGCTTCTTGCTATATCGCCAATAACGCTCGATGCCGAGGAACTCATAGATTGGGTTGCCCTTACCAGGTGCCGCACCACCGGGAGCACCTAAATCGCCAAGTTGGTAGCGTCTTCCAGTCTCCGGCTCCAGCTGTTTGTAAAAAGTCTTCAGGTACTCCTTATCATAAGGTCGGTAAAGATGCTTGAAGCGATAGTTTGGCCTTCCTCCGTTGTAGAGGAAAATACTCTCCGTGACTCGCCCCAGGTGTTTCGACCCTTGCTTGGCGTCGTTATGCGCGGACTGGCGCTTCCAAACAATCTCGTTGATGAAGCTACCTTCGCCGAAGGTCTGGTCGAGCATCACCTTGACATAGTGGCTGGCGTGCCAGTCGCAGGATAGTAGAAGCTGCCGATCTTTTTGAGGACGCGGGCGATCTCGACGACACGCGGGCGCATGTAGTCGATGTAGGCCTTGGTGGACTCATGCCGGTCCTCAAAGGAGCGGCGCTCTTTGGTCTCGCCCCAGAAGACCT
>CAXTUR010000021.1:0-31147 GCA_964247455.1 uncultured Acidobacteriaceae bacterium
CTCCGCGCAGGTCTTGTCCGCGATCTTCTGCATGGTATCGCACATGCTTGCGCCGTCGCCGACCAGCTTGGTGTTGATGCCGTTTGCGAAGTATACCTTTGGAAGAGTCTTGCCGGGGTCCTGGCATTTAGCGGGACGGATGCCGGGAGCGGTTGCCGCTGTAGACGGGTCCGACGGGGTGCAGCCTCTTCCCACCACCTGCCCGTCAAAGAACTTCTGGATGCCCGAGGGATGGCGGTTGGCGAGCCACTTCTGCAGCCGCTTGTTGCCAGCCAAACGATGTGCGCCCACCTGCGCCAGCTTCTTTACAAACGCGTTTTCGACGCTATAGATTGACTTTGCCGCACGGTCGATACTGAGCGCCGCAACGATGCCCGCCATCACGCCGCCAGCTCCGCGCAGACCGGGCGATGCCGTCCCGATCTCACCGATGATGACCGTCGGCGAACCCATCATGATCACGCCGCCATGCGCCGTTTGGTCGCCCAGCCGCGCAGCCGGGAGGAAGTTGATCTGGACGCCCGCCGATCCTCTAATGATGACGTCCGGAGGACCGACGCAGGTCGCCATCGAGGTAACCGTCGCGGCTGGGAGCAAGTCGATGAGCACCGTCGGGTGGCCCGGCGGAATAATCGGGCCGCCCACATGTGGCACAGGCCCGGTTGTCATGGGGCAGGTGTGCATGTCGGTGACTCGGGCGGCGGGCGGCATAAAACTCCGAGGTACTTCTTGCGTTTAAGTACGTTTCTGCAGGGTTGCTGATTACATCTTTCCGCCCTTGGTGCCGTCGTCGGCTTGGTCTGGTGCTGTCGGAGCGCCGGGGTCGGTCAGCTGAGGCGGACTGCCGGACAGGGCCGCACCGCCGCTATTGACATTCACCATTGGCCCGGAGACAGCAATGCCCGCGGGGCCGATGGTGATGAAGGCACCTCCGGCTTTGAGGCAAAGTGTGATACCGGCCTCGATCACCACGGTCGCTCCCGCCTTGATGTAGACCTCCGTTCCAGCGTCAAGAGCATAGTTTGTGCCCACCTTCTCACCGTGGGTCGCCGCCACCTTGAGCGAATAGTTGCCGCCAACCTTCTCGTTGCGGTCGGTTCCGATGTCCAGGTCTGACTTTTCCGCGATCTTCTGGACAAGATTGGCCTTCATGTTGCTGTGCCGATCGCCTGTGATCTCGTCATATTGCACGCCTTTGACCATCAGGGAATCTTTGCCGCCCACAAAGCGCCGATGATCGTTCTCGGTCCGGTGGTCCATGTCCATCTCGGCGTTTAGGAAGACCTGCTCACTGCCCTTTTTGTCCTCGAATCGGAGTTCGTTGGCGTTGGTCGAGCTGCCGTCCTTGCTGCTGCGCGTCACTAAGCCCGAGCGCGTCGACATGTCCGGCAGCGCATACTTCGGCATGTTGACGCCGTTGTACACCGACCCGACGACGATGGGGTTGTCGGGATCACCGTTGAGGAAATGTACAATTACCTCGTCGCCGATCCTCGGCCAGAAGAATGTGCCCCATCCGCTGCCCGCCCACGGCTGCGCCACACGCACCCAAGTGTTGTCCACCGTGTTGGCGGCACGTGTGCGGTCCCAGAAGAATTGCACGCACACACGGCCGTACTTATCGAGGTGGATCTCTTCTCCCGAGCCGACGACGACCATGGCGGTCTGTGGGCCGTGGACCATCGGCTTGATGTGTGTCGGCTCCGGCCTGAACAAGACGTCGCTAGGAACCGCGGAGAAGCGGTTACGATATCCGGCGCGCTCGTTGCCGCCTCCGGCCGTACGGTATGGAGGTACCTGGTCGACGTGATGCGCGACCTCGGAGAGCAAGTAGGTATCGTTCCAGTCGTCGCGCGGATGATCTTCGAGATCGAAGGTGTATCCGCTAATGAGGGACCGCGCTCCCGACACGCCGCTGTATATTTCGGCGGACGCGTCGTGTGCCCCGGCGCGCGCCTCGTTGAAGCCTTTCGCATGAGCTGGCGTCGTCAACTGCTTGGGTGTGTCTTTAACGTATCCTTCTTCGCCGCCCGGATAGATATACCGCTCATATGCATTGTTGGCGAAGGGGCTGGCAGTCTCCCGCGGGTCGCCCTTGTTGGCCTGATAGCTGCGGAAGTCGTAGTCCCAGACCGTGTGCTTACCGACCACCATGGAGGCCTTGGAGCGGAACTCGTCGATCGTGGACTCGTAGCGATCCTGCGCCGTATCCGCATTAGGCGCGTAGCTGATGGTGCTTACCAAGGGGCAGTCCGCATACGGCGTTCTACTGTTGCCAAAGAGCACTTTATTGTCGGACTGAGAGTGTTCGAACCAGTAGAAGATGCCATGTTGCTCCGCCAGACGGGAGATGAAGTGCAGGTCCGTCTCCTGATACTGGGTGCAGTAATCCAGCTGCTGCAGCGTGCCCTCCGTCTTATCCGCCATGCTGATGCCATAGGTCTGGATCACCTCTTTGATGATGTCCATGACTGTCTTGCCCTGGAAGACGCGGGTGTTCGCTCCTAGCCCCAACTGCCAGAGCGACGGGTCGATGTGGGCGTAGTACACATCGAACTCATCGTCGCCGGAGGTCTGGTCGAAGGCAGTCACGATCCCGTTGAAATAGCGGCTTCCCTGAACATCCAGAAGAGCGAGCTCAACGGTGACCTTCTGCCCGATCAGAGCGGCCGGGTCGATCGTCATGCCCGCGTCCGCCAGCAGCTCGGCCGTAAAGCCGAAGGGATGCGAGATGCTTTCTACCCCTCTGAGCGACTCGATGAGAAGAACGTCCGCCCCGAGAGGACTCGTGAACTTCATCAACCTGTCAGCTTGTGTGTGCGACCCCATGATCTACCTGCTCACTCTATCTAATTGGTAAGGCGTGTGTCCTTAGGCTACGGCAACCTGATTGCCGTCCCGTACCGCCGGCGAATGCGGCTGGTTCGAAACCGCGACATCCTCCGATAGCTTACGCGAAACGACCTGCGAGGCTGGTTGCCACTCGTACGTCATCTTGCCGTCTTTGACGGAGATCGATACGTTCTCAATGGCCGTCCCTTCCGCCAGCCGGCCAAGGATCTGCCGCGAAAGCTCAGGCAAAAGCGTGTTCGAGAGGATGTTGTCGACGTTGCGCGCGCCGCTTTCGACCTCGGTGCAACGTGAGGCGATCTCGTTCAACAACGCATCGTCGTAGGTCATCTCGACCTTGTGCGTCTCACGGAGCCGCCGCACGATCTTGCCCAGCTTCAGCCGGATAATCTGCTTCAGGTTCTCATCGCGCACTGGGAAGAACGGCACGATCAGCATCCGCCCGAGGAACGCCGGTTTGAAGATCTTGTTCAGTTCAGGCTTCATCGCCAGCAGCAGGGCATCTTCAAAGGGCATCGTCTCGGGATCGGCGCAGAGCTTCATCAGCGTCTCGGTCGCGGCGTTGCTGGTCAGGATGATGATCGTGTTGCGGAAGTCGATCTCGCGCCCCTCGCCATCCTCCATCCGGCCTTTGTCGAAGACCTGGAAGAAGAGCTCCAGCACATCCGGGTGCGCCTTCTCCACCTCGTCGAGCAGCACGACGGAGTAAGGACGCCGCCGGACGGCCTCGGTCAGAACGCCGCCTTCGCCGTAGCCGACGTATCCCGGAGGCGATCCCTTCAGCGTAGAAACCGTGTGCGCCTCCTGGAACTCGGACATATTGATGGTGATCATGTTCTTCTCGCCGCCATAGAGCAGGTCGGCCAGCGCGATCGCCGTCTCCGTTTTGCCGACGCCGCTCGGCCCGACGAGCATGAACACGCCGACCGGCTTGACTGGATCGTCCATGTTCGCGCGCGAGGTCATGATGCGCTGGGCGATGGCCGAGAGAGCATGATCCTGACCAATAACACGCTTTCTAAGGTGCGTGTCGAGCGTCAGAACGGTTGAGATTTCATCCTTCATCATCTTGCCCAGCGGGATGCCGGTCCAGGCGGAGATCACCGCCCCGCAGATTTGTGCGTCGACCGAAACGCTCATGAGGCCATGTTCACCCTGCAGCGCGCTCAACTCCCCTTCCAAATCGGCGAGCCTTCGCCGTGCCGCCGCACCCGCTGCCTTGTCCTCCTTTGCGCCGGCTTCGAGCTCGATCTGCAGCCCACGGATCTCGGAGACGATTCCCTTCTCCTTCTCCCAACGCGCTTGGAGCTCGGCGAGCGCAGCTTTTTCCACCGCAGTCTTCTCTTCGACCTCCTTCAGCCGCTCGGAGTGGTCCGCGCCCACGACGTTTTCCCGTTCGAGAACCCGCTTCTGGACCTCCAGCGCGTCGATCTGCCGCAACGTGTCCTCCAACTGCGGCGGCATGGAGCTATGCCCCAATGCCAGGCGCGCGCACGCCGTGTCGAGGACGCTGACCGCCTTGTCCGGGAGCTGCCGTCCGGCGATGTAGCGGTGCGACAGCTTGACGGTCGCCGTAATTGCTTCGTCGAGAATGCGTAAACCGTGGTGCTTCTCGAGCGAGGCCACGATCCCGCGCAGCATCGTGCAGCAGACCTCCTCGCTCGGCTCCTCCACCTTCACCACCTGGAAGCGCCGCGCCAAAGCCGGGTCTTTCTCGAAATATTTCTTGTACTCGGACCAGGTCGTCGCCGCAATCGTACGCAGTTCCCCGCGAGCCAACGCCGGCTTTAGCAGGTTGGCCGCGTCGTTCTGCCCCGCCGCCCCACCGGCGCCGATCATGGTATGCGCCTCGTCGATGAAGAGGATAATCTTCTCCGTCGACGACTTGATCTCGTTGATCAGCCCCTTCAGCCGGTTCTCGAACTCGCCTTTTACGCTTGCGCCCGCCTGTAACAACGCCAGATCAAGGCTATGCAGATGCACGCCAATCAGCGCGGGAGGCACATCGCCCTGCACGATCCGGTTGGCCAGGCCCTCCACGACCGCCGTCTTGCCTACACCCGCCTCCCCCGTCAGGATGGGATTGTTCTGCCGACGCCGCATGAGGATGTCGATCATCTGGCGCACCTCGGCGTCGCGCCCGAGCACGGGATCGATCTTGCCGGCCTTGGCGTTCGCCGTCATGTTCACGGTGTACGCGTCGAGCTTCGGCGTCTTTCCTCCCGCGACCGGTCCTTCCTTTGTGGTCGCATCGCCCGTGCCACCTGTCGGCTTTAACGAAGCCTGCACCTCGCGGGAGTTGGCCACCACGGCATAGAAGTCCTTCCGCAGACCTTCAGGCTCGACGCGCTTGAACTCCCGCGTCGCCTCGTTGATCAGGCGCGCCAGCTCCTCGTTCGTGAGCAGCGCCAGCAGGGTGAACCCCGTCCGCACGCTGCCCGCGTCGTACTCGATGGAGCCAAGCGCCCACGCCTCGGCCAGCATCTTGACCAGCGTCGGGCTGAACGCGGGCGGCCGCGCGTTGCCGGTCTTCAGGTTGTCGAGCGCACGCTGCAGGTCGGCTGTCATCCGCGACTTGTCGACGCCGTAGTGCTTCAGGATCGCGGCGATGTCGTTGTCGGTACTCTCGAACGTCTTTAGCAGGTAGTGCTCGATCTCGATGTCGTAGTGCGTCCGCGACATACATAGCCCCGCCGCGTTGTTCAGCGTGTCGCGCGTCGTTTCGTTCAGTTTTCCGATCAGCGATTTCAGATTCAAGCTCACGTTCTCGCCTCTTTCCTATGTTCTCTTCACATCAACAGGTACGTCGCCTCATGCGCATCGACCGCCTTAGGCTTTGTCTTTAACCAACTGACCAAGCCCAGCCGTGGCCTCTTGGCGCCCTGGCCGCCCATCTCGCACGAGGGAACCTCCTCGCGCTTCAAGATCAGCTGCACCTCGGTCTCGTACGCTCCGTCCGAGTAAAACTGCACCCAACCCGCCAGATCACGATACCCCGACTGACCGGGTAAAAAATAGCCATATTGTTCAAAATCGAGCGGGCCGAGGGAAATCCGTATGCGGCCGTGGTGGTCCCACACCTCTTCGCCCGTCACGACTCCGAATCCAAGCCGTTCGCTCACCCGGTTGCCACCGGTAAGGAAGGTCTGATTCTCCTTTGGGAGCGTCCGCCATGTACCTGCAAACTGGTTCACCACGACCGGCACGCCGAAGTAATCTTCAAGGATCTGGCGCAGCGAATCGGCCGTTCGCACCTGCCGGCCCAGCAGGCCCGCGTAGTAGATGCACGTCCGATCGGCGATCCCCGCTCGATTGCGCATATCTTGGGTGCCCAGGCCCAGAACATCCAGCAGACGCAGGCTCAGCGGATCGTCCTTGCCTGCCTCCAGACCGACGAAGAAGTGGTTCTTCTCCCAAGCGCGATAGAAGAAGGAGATTAGCCGATGATTGAAGAGGTCGAAGAACTCGGCCATGGCCGCGTCCTTTGCACGCAGCCGCACCATAACGGCCTCCGTATAGATCGAAGGCAGGGCGGAGAGGGCGGCACACAGGCCCATGAACTGCACCGTCATCTTCAACTGCCCCGCCGGTACCCGTTCGAGATCGTAGAGTTCGCTGGGTGGAAAGGTGAGCGACGGCTTGGTGGTAAAGCGTACGGTCTCGTCGCGCGGCTGCGAAAAATGTCCTACGCCGCCGCGCCCCTTCTCCATGCGCTCCAGCAGCCGCACGGCCTGGAAGAAACGGACGCGGAATGGCTCGTCGGCCAGCATCTCCCGCAGCATCCGGAACTCTTCGCCGTCTGTCGCTAAAGCAAGACCTTCGTTCCCGCTCGTGGTGGCCATCGCCGCATCGCCTCCTTTCTCAGGTTCGTGCGCGCGGTCAGCTGCGAAAAACTGTTCATCGAAGCGTATCCTGCAAGAAAGCGGTCGAGCACCGCGGCGAAGAGGTAAACACCGCCGCCCGCAAACTGCTGTTCATCGAACTCCATCACCACCTGTGTGCCGCGCGCCGGAACCAGACCGTAGTCCGATTCAACCAGCGCGAAGCACGGCGACGACTTCACGTCGAGAATGCTGCCGACATGATTCTCCAAATGGCTCGAATCCGTGAAGTTGTGCAGCCGCAAAATCTCCTGCAGCGCCGTTCTTCCTTCCTCCGTCAGCGATAGATAGTTCAAGCTCAGTAAAGAGATCAGCCGCCAGATCTGGCCTTTGCCGCTGGGCGGGTCGAAGCTGGGGGTGGGCCGCCGCAGGAGTGTGATTGTCTTCGCGGCGGCGAAACCGGGAGCTTCGAGGTCCCCATCCGCCGCGCCAAAGGTGAATCGCGACGGGAGGTCGAAGTTACTACAGGTGCATCGCACGGTCAGCACGTCCGCCTCGGGGTCGCGCATCTGTCCTTCTAAATCGACGATCGACACGGTCATCGTGGACGGCTCGCGTTCGCCAAGCTGGTTGGTATGCCGTGAGATCGACCAGAACGCCTTTCCGGCCCGCTCTACCCGCGTCTCATGGCGATGTGCATAGACCGGCTCCAGGGTCACTGATTGCCGCAGCTTCGGGTTCGCCGCAATCACCTCGTCGACCGAAAAGACCTCCATCATGGCGGTGTGCTTGCCGTCGGGAATGACGGTGTAATCATGCTTGGTCTGCGTCAGGAGGATCGGCTCTGCCGTTTGCGCGAAGAGGTTGACCACCGGCGTGCATCCCAGCCGGAAGGTTCGCGCGCTCACCCCCAACTCCATTACCTGCTGCCGCTCCGGGCGCTCAAAGCGGGAGAAGAGCAGCAGGATCTCCGCCTCGTCCCCAAAGCCGGTCTCCGTCAGCAACTCAAGCCCGCTCAGGTCAAAGAAGAGGAACTTCTCCGGAAGCGTAAAGTATTCCTGAAGCAGGCGGTGTCCTTCAGCCGACCGCCGCTCATGCGGAATCACACTCTCATCCTTGCCGAAGCCGGTCATGGTGAGGTGCTCGCAACTAAGTGAGATCACCCGCGTCGGATTCTTTGGGTCGCGCAGCTGAATCTCAATGCAGTTGGCAGAGATCATCTCGTACAGGTTGTAGACCACGCTCGGATCGCCCGAGAGATAGAAGCGCAATGTTTCGAGAGGCAATCCTTCGAGGACCACATCCGGATAGCACTTCAGGCGAAGCCGCGCCACCGACACGGCTTGTAGATCGCCCGTCGACCTGACCGGATTCTGCAGACGTTCCGGTTGCCGCCATTCCGCCTCGGCTACAGAAAACGGCCATAGGTCGACATCGTAGGCCGTCTGAAATCGGCAAGGCAATCCATCTACGGTAGATTTGGTCACCATCGCTGTCCCGCGGGGAATGCGCGTTCCAGCCGTCTTCTTGCCTTGCGCCGGGTCGGACAGGCACTCCACCACGGTCATCGACGGAACCGGCCGCAAGTACGCCGGGTAGATCATGTTCAGCAGCGCCTCGCTCGTCTCCGGCAGATCGTCGTCCAGGCGACGGTGAACGCGCGCCGCCATTAACGCAAAGCCTTCGAGCAGCCGCTCCACATGCGGATCTTCGCAGGAGTCGCCGTCGAGCAGCAGCCGGCCTGCGACCCGGGGGTACTTGCGCGCGAACTCGCCGCCCATCTGTCGCAGATAGGTCAGTTCGCGCTCGTAGTACTCCAGCAGCTCCTCGGACATCGCTTACTTCACCTCATACTCGCCGCGCGTCAGCTCCAGCACGGTATCAAACTGTATATCTTCAACGGTGGTATCGAACTGCAGCTTGCCTTCTACATGGAAGCGGAGACTGCGCGACAACGTTTCCTGACGCACTACAAACACCTTCACGTTTTGGATACGCGGCTCGAAGTTCCGCAGCGTTTGCAGAATCGCCATCATTAAAGCATTGTGATCTGCGCTCGATCCTCCGAACGAATTCATATCAGGCAAGCCGAAGTTCATCACCGATCCCGCCGCGCGCGGATACTGCAAAAGACGCGGTATGGGGGAGCGGCGCGAGTTCAGCAGCAGCTCCACGTCGCGCTTTACCGACTCCCGGTACATTCGCATCGAATGCTGCCGCGTGGTCGGCCAATCGTCCACATCGCAGAGACGATCGAACAGCGACTGCGTGACCAGATGTTCCGCTTTGCTCTTCGCCAAGCCGCCTCCCTCGTTCGTCTTCTTCGATTAACGCCGTACCGCCATCGCGGCTTGCGGATCAAGGCGGCAAAGCCTTTCGAACACCGCCTCCTTGTGCTCGGTCGATCCCTTCCGGCGTTCCAGGCATGTCAATAAGAGACTTAGCGGATGCGCCAGCATCTCCCCGCACTCCCACGTCTCAAGGTTGCGGTGTTCCATCTCCTGCGACAGCTCCATCAACACCGGATACGCCACCGGGTCGTGGTCTGCCACCAGGCACAACTGCGCCACCTGGACCCGGCGCTGGAAACGGCTTCGTCCGCTCGGCTGTAGCTCCGCATCGCGGACGAGCAAGGTGATGGCTTCGCGCGCCTTTCCGCGTTTCAACATCTCCACTGCCCTATCGTAGATCTCGGGTGCCGCTGCCTCCCCCGCATGGTGCCCGTTGGAGAAGGGGGGCACCGGCAGAAACTGTATAGCTTCTTCCACGGGTGCCTGGACCACCTCTACGACAGGAGGAGGCGGAAAGATGACAGTGTCGATCCACGTCTGCGTCTCGGGATTTGCAGCCGGCGTATCGTCGTCGAGCATTAAGGCGCGGACCTCCGGCACGTCGAGCAGCAGCCCGCGCACCGTGCTCACGACGGCGGCAGCAAGCGCTGCAGCGCCCGTCTCGCCCGCCGCGCGCCAAACATACCGGTGCAGATCGAACCACGCCCGCCCACACGGCTCCATCAACGTCTTTAAACATAGTTTGAGCAACTCGTCCCAACTCGCCTCGTTGGCCAGCTTGCGCAAAGCCTGACGAACGTCAGTCGTGGGTGCCACCGCGAAATCGGGCTGCGGCGAAGCGCCTTTGCGGCGGGTCTCACCCAACCGCACTCCAGCACAGATGAGGTAGGGAGCGGGTGATTGCGCGTCCTCTTGCCGCAGATACAACGCGCCCGCCAAAACAGCGGCGCACGCTTGCTCAACGTTTTCCGGGTCACCGACGGGACCCCTCGCTGGAGCGACAACCGCTGCCGGGAGTACTGCGGCTACTGGAGGTGCGGGTGCTGTAGCCGCCGATTCCACGGGCATCACGACTGCCGGAGCAGCTACGACCGGCGCGGCGATCACAACAGGCTCGGGCTCCGGTTCCGGAGCAACCTCCACAATATCGGGCTCCGTCTTGCGCTTCTCGTTCAGCAGGCTTGTGACCACCTGCTTGACCTCGTCGATCGCGGTTGCCAACTTGTTTAAGGCGGGGTAATCGTCGCCATACTTCTCTTCATCGAAGCGATCGAGGTCGTCGAGTAACGTTCGCGCGGCAGTCAGCGACTCTTCTGTCGCGACGTAAAAACTCTTGGGCGTCGCCGCGAAGCTCGCGTCAAAATCTTCCGGCGTGACTTGTCCCTGATCGATGGAATCCTGGCGTGCGGCCTTTTTTTCCTTCGTGTCCGCAGCCTTCTCGAACCCCATCCTCTGGGATTCGCCATATTGCACGATTCCATGACCGGCCTTGTTGATCGGCGCGTTCCGCAGCATCACCGCCAGACGAGTGACCGTCCCTTCAACCGCGGTAATCCGCAGACCCAGATCGCCGTCTTCCTCGATCACGGGATACATGGTCTCCCAGAACTGCTCCTGCAACTTCCAAAGCAGATCGATGCCGGGCGCCAGGACTGGAATACCTTCACGCTTCATCTGCGATTCGATCAGCCAGCCAGCTAATCGCAGGTCTTTGCTCTGCTTTGCCAGCGCATCCCCGGCAAGCTTAATCACCAAAAGGTGGTCTGCCCTCTTCGGCGCACGCTCCCAAGCGCCCGCAGACCCTGACTCTACCTCCTCGGTACGCGCCTCTTTGATCTGGTCGAAGAGTTTGTCGTAGTAGAGGTTTGCTCCCGATGGATTCTCGCCCGCGATCGGCTCGAGCAGATCCTCACGCAGAGGCATGGCCTGGTTCCTCAACTACCTCAGGCGCCGCCGCGGTTTGCCAAGTCAGGCTGCTTATTTCAAGCAAAGGGACTTCTTCGCCGTCGATCAACATCATGCGTTGGCCTAGCGGAGTCTCGTACCCGTCGTTATCTCGTTCCCAGACGGTAGCCCGTCCGAGGCGGACCTCGCCATCTGCGCTTTCCGAGGAGGAGGGCGCAAGGACAGGGATGAGCACTTCGCCTAAATCCTGCAAGCGAAAGGCTGGGCTTGTCTGCACCCTGGCGCGGGCCCAAAGAAGGTCGCGCAGTGCGACAGGCTTTTCAATCTCGAGCGCCTCCATATACTTCAAGGGTATCCAGGTGTAGCTGCCCGCGATATAAACCTCGAGATTGGCTCCCACGCGTGGATCGGCATCGCGGAAGTCTGTAAAAGACCGGCCGTTCCACTCCCCGCCGGGCGAATTGCTGTCTTCCCTTGCCTCGGGATACTTCTTGGCACGGAACAACTCCTGCCGGGTTCGCTCGGCATGAAGCGCACTACGGTACATCAACGTTCCAGCAGCCGCTTGACCGCCGCCTCCTGCCAGAAGATCGAGCTGCTTTTCAGCGCGATCATAGTTCCCGGCAAAACACAATAGCTCGAACAGAAAAGTACGGCGCTTGGTGTCGAGCGGAGAAGACCTCAACTCGTCACCAAGCACCTGGATCGCTGCGTTCAGATCGCCGCTGCGATAAAGTTCAAACGCAGTCATGCGGATTAGCTCTTCACGTTCGTCTTCAGATCGTACCCGGTGGACCCGGCGGACGTCAGAACACCCTTGTCATCTTGCGTGAAGTACTCAATCTTGATCGTGTTATAGCTAAAGGAAACGCTCTCCATCGGAACTTCGCTCGATCCACTGGTCTGGACACTGGTGACGAAGAGCTCTCCGAGGTTCACCGTGACGAACGGCCCGGTTGCACCCGCCTTGACGGCCGACAACACGCCCGTCGCGATGTGCGTGCCGGCGATCAACGACTTCAGCAATGGGGTTGTCGCGGTATCGACGTACTTCATGATGCTCAGGTCGGCAAGGTTCGCCTTACCGGCACCCGATCCGCCCGTGCCCGCGACCGAGCTGGTCTGCGACGCGCCCCAGCTCCAAGACATGAGCTGGATCTCGTTCTTGTGGTTCTCGTCCTGCGATTCGCCATTGATTCCATCAAGCTTCAGAAAAAAATCGACTGCCATGACACTTCTCCTTATAGTTAAACCTGCGAAATGGGTGAAAGACGCGCGTGATCCGGTGCGTGGCCTAGTTACTTGGCCGGAGCGGGCAGATCGGCGACGAGTCTCAGGGAAACAGTCAACTCGTCCAGTTGGAAGTGGGGACGCATGAACGCAACCGCGCGCAAAGCACCCGCATTCCCCGGAACGGTTACAACCTCGATGCGTGCCTCACGGAGCGGACGCTGCGACTTGGCGGCGGCCGAAGCGTTGTCGTCCTTAAGCACATACTGCGCCACCCACCGGTTGAGAAAATCTTCAGCCTGACCGCGGCTCATTGTGCCGCCAATCTTATCGCGCATCATCGCTTTCAGGTAATGCGCGAAGCGAGACATGGCCATAATGTAGGGCAGCTGTGCGGAGAGCCTGGCATTGGCGTTTGCCTCAGGCTTGTCGTACAGCTTCGGCTTGTTCACTGTTTGCACGCTGAAGAACGCCGCCTTGTCGGTCCCTTTGCAATGCACCAATGGCACAAAACCCTGGTCCGCCAACTCCTTCTCGCGACGGTCGGTGATCGTCACCTCAGTTGGACACTTCAGCGCCACGTCTCCTTCATCCGTGCGGAAGTTGTGCGCTGTCAGCCCTTCTACCAAGCCGCCGTTTTCAACGCCACGGATCGAAGCGCACCAACCAGACTTGGAAAAGGAGCTCGTCATCCGCGCCGCCAACCCAAACGCCGCGTTCCCCCACAAATACTTCGTGTGGTCGCGCCCGTCAACACCCTCCTCGTACGCGAAGGCTTCGACCTGCTTAGTCTCTTGGCCGTATGGCTGGCGCATCAGGATGTGCGGCAAGGTCAACGCGACATACCGCGAATCTTCCGACTGCCGGAACGACTTCCACTTGGCGTATTCCGTGCTGTCGAAGATCTTCGACATATCGCGCGGCGCGCCCAACTGGGTAAAGTCGCTCAGGTTCATCAACTGTGGCGAGGCGGCTGAGAGGAACGGAGCGTGAGCAGCCGACGCCACCTGGCCGATCTTCTCGAGCAACTCCAGATCCTCGGGCCCGCGACCGAACTCGTAATCTCCCACCATTGCGGCGAACGGAGCACCGCCAAAGACACCAAACTCTTCTTCGTAGACCTTCTTGAAGAGCGCGCTTTGGTCGAACTCGGGTGCCCGTTGGAGGTCGCGGAGCAGGTCCTTCTTTGAGACGTTCAGCACTTTGATCTTGAGCTGATCGTTGGTCTCGCTCTGATCCATGAGGTACTTAATGCCCCTCCAGCTCGCCTCCAACTTCTGGAACGAAGGATGGTGCAACACTTCATTCAGTTGGATGGAGATCAGGCGGTCAATCTGCGCCAGCCGTGCGCTGATGGTAGCCTCGGCGTCTTTGCTGAGTGTCATTTGTCCGTCAAGCACCTGCTTAACGAACTCTTTGACCATGTCCTTGCCGCGCTCCATAGCGCCCGCATCGCTGCTAAAGCGGCCTTGCGCGACGATTTGGTCGAGAAGCGACTCCTCGCCTGTCTGCTCCGGTGCTGTTGCGGTGCTCGCCACCGCGCTCGCTACGCTACTCATTGCCGCCTCCTGAGGTTGCTGTCACTTCCGCGCGCAGCTTGTCGCGCTCGTTCGTACTTGACACCGCGTCGAACAGCATCTGATCCAGCTTGTCGTTGCCCTGCAGTGTGCCGCGCAGGTCCGCCAATCGCGTCCGCAAATCGAGCAGCTCTTTCAGCGGCTTTACCTGCTTGGCGACGTTCTCCGGAGAGAAGTCCTCCATGCTTTCGAAGTGCAGATTGACCTTAACCTGACCGGCGTTCGGATCATCGGAGAGCTTGTTATCGACCGAGTATGCGAGGTGCGGAGCCATCCCCTTCAACACACTGTCGAAATTATCGGGGTTGATCTCCACAAACTTCCGGTCCTTGAGGGCGGCGAGCGGCTTCTCGGGCTGGCCGGACAGGTCCCCCAACACACCCATCACAAAGGGCAGCTCCTTCAATTCAATCGCGTTTCCGACCTCAACGTCGTAGGTGATGTGAACGCGCGGCGACCGGACCCGGTCAAGTTTATGCTGTGTACTTTCGGCCATAATGCTCCCTGTTTCGCAAAGTTGCAGTGCCACTAAGAAAACACAATACTCAGCTCAAGTCCAGTGTGGAGAAATTTGTTCGCCCTGACAGATACAAACCGGTCTTGCATAAACAGTTGTGCGGGCGCTCTGCCAATCGTTACAAACCAGCGACTTTGCACTCGGTAACGAAGAAAGTACACGGATCTGCAAAAGATTGCGGCAAACCTGCTGCATGCTCGTGGTTGGCGACGTGGAAATTAGAAAAGCCCCACGGCTACGGACTTTATCCCATCTCTCGCTCCACCACAAGCAAATTGTTGGCGCGTTTTCCAGAAGCCGCCAACCGGAGAGCCGCCAGCCCTCTCACCTGGTTTGCGGTAAGCTTGCCTCACCCGAAGAAACGGAGCTCCGCATGCGCCAACTGCAACCCGTCATCTGGTCCAAGGGCACCTTCCTCTCTCCCCAGCATCTCCAGTCGCAGGAGCGTTTTGTTGAGGACACGGTACGCTTCTATCTGGATGCCCTGGCCTCGAAATCCTGGGGTTTCCTGCGTCTCCAGATCGACGCCAAAGCACTCACCGAGGGCACCCTGGCTGTTTCGACTGCTACTGGAATCTTTCCGGACGCCCTTCCAATCGAAATTCCTGCCTCGGACGCCGCTCCACCCTCGCGCGTCCTTGAAGAATGCTTCCGCGACAACCGTGCCGGCTGCCTCTTTTATCTTGCCATCCCGCAGTACCTTCACGGCGGGATGAACGTCTCGCTCGCCCGAGGCCGCGTCTCCACCCGCTATCTGGCCCATCTCCAGATGACCCGCGATGAAAACTCCGGCTCGGGGGAAAAGCCAGTCCAGATCGCACGCAAGAACCTCCAGATCCTCGCTGAGGGCGAAAACCTCGAAGGCTCCGTCCTGTTGCCGTTCGCCCGCGTTGTTAAGTCGGAAGTCGGAATGTATCAGCTTGATCCGCGCTTCATCCCGCCCCTGCTCGATGCCCACGGCTCCGCGATCCTTGCGGGTCTCATCCGCGGTATTGTGGAGCTCCTGGTCACACGTTCCAGCCAGCTAGCGGGTGGCCGTCGGCAAAAGAATCAGTCACTTGCTGACTTCTCCGCCGCAGATGTAGCCAATTTTTGGCTGCTCTATACGCTCAACACCCATCTGCCCGGTCTGCGGCACTTCCTCGAATCCGACAACGTCCAGCCCGAGGCACTCTTCGGCGACCTCTCGGACCTCGCAGGCGCGCTGACCGCGTTCTCCACCAAGATCGATCCGCGCGACCTTCCCCGCTATGAGCACGATCGGCTCGGGCCCTGTTTCTTCGAACTCGACCGGCTGATCCGCCTCATGCTCGAGACCGTGGTGCCCACCAATATCGTCTCGATCCCGCTCAAGCTGCTGCGCGAGACCATCTACGCCGGTTCGATCGACAAAGATTTGTGGTTCGAGAACTCGCGCTTCTATCTCGCCGTCTCGGCCGATATGCGCGACGCCGACCTGATCGACCGTTTCCCGAAGCTCACGAAAGTCTGCTCCGCGACGCATATAGAGAACCTGGTCAGCCACGCGCTCACGGGCATCAAGCTCACCCACGTCCCGACGCCGCCGCGCGCCATCCCTGTCAAGCTGCGCCACCAGTACTTCGCCATTGAACGCAGCGGCTCCGCGTGGGAGGCCGTGCAGCGGGCCCGCAACTTTGCCGTGTATGCGCCCTCCGACCTGCTTAATCCGTCCATGGAACTCATCATCCTTCTGCCGCAAGCCACTTGACGGTCTAGCGAAGTCGCGCTCTGACGGACGCCGCGCTAAGGTCGAGCCTGGCCGACCTTGAGCTTTCCCGCTCCCTATCTCCGGTGATATGGTTAGGACGCTACGCCGCACCTACGGCAGCTTTCGTCCTAAAATCGCAATTGCTCCTGGAGAACCATGCCTCTCGTTTCCCGCCGTAGTTTTGGCCGCCTTGCCAGTGCCGCCGCTGGTCTTCTGTCTTTACCTCAAAGCGAAGCCATTGCGCAGGCCTCTCCCAGGCAAACGACAGTGCCCAGCTTTCCACAGGAGTTCCTGTGGGGATCGGCCACGGCCTCCTATCAGGTCGAAGGCGCGGTGAAGGAAGATGGGCGCGGTGTCTCCATTTGGGATACCTTCTCGCATACTCCCGGCAAGACTAACAAGGGCGAGACCGGCGACGTGGCCGACGACAGCTACCACCGGTACAAGGAAGATATCGCCTTGATGAAGGCACTTGGTTTGAAGACCTGCCGCTTTTCCGTGGCATGGCCGCGTATCTACCCGACAGGCTCGGGCGCGCTCAATCAAAAAGGCTTCGACTACTATGACCGCTTCCTCGACGAGCTGATGCGCAACGGCATCGCACCCTACTGCACCCTCTACCACTGGGACCTGCCGCAGCCGCTTGAAGACAAAGGCGGCTGGCAGAACCGGGACACGGCGCAGCGCTTTGCGGAGTACGCCGGGTACACGGCGGGTAAGCTCTCCGACCGGGTCAAGCACTTCATGACCATGAACGAGATCGAGGTGTTTGTCGGGAACGGATACGGCAGCGGCGATCATGCGCCTGGGCTGAAGCTGGGCGTCAAGGCCCTGGCGCAGACGAGCCATCACGCGATCCTGGGTCATGGACTCGCAGTGCAGGCCATCCGAGCCAGCGCGCGTCCGGGCACAAAGACCGGCCTGGCGAGCAACGTACGCGCTTGCGTCCCCGTGGTCGACGGCCCGGAGCACGTCGCCGCGACGCGCACCGCCCTGCGCGAGGAGAACGGCGGTTTCCTAACACCGATCATGGAAGGCCGCTACACGGACCTTTACCTGAAGACACTTGGTGCCGACGCGCCGCAGTTTACCTCGGACGAGATGAAGGCGATCGGCTCCCCGCTGGACTTTGTAGGCCTCAACATCTACGGGCCGGAGTACATCCGCGCCGACGCCTCGGCAAAGGGCTACGAAAGCGTGCCGATGCCTTCCTCGTTCCCGACCATGCTCAGCCCCTGGCTTAAGGTGGGTCCAGAGTCGCTCTACTGGACGCCGAAGCTGGCCGCTGAGGTGTGGAAGATCAAGGAGATCTACATTACGGAGAATGGCTGCTCGGCCATCGATACCCTCAATGCCAAAGGCGAGGTCCTGGACATCGATCGCGTCATGTACCTGCGCAACTACCTGACGCAGCTTCAACGCGGCACGGCAGAGGGCGTTCCCGTAAAAGGCTACTTCTGCTGGAGCCTGCTGGACAACTACGAGTGGGCCGACGGCTACGACAAGCGCTTTGGATTGACGTATGTCGACTTCCAGACACAGAAGCGGACGCCCAAGCTGTCGAGCGCCTTCTTCCAGCGCGTCATCCAGATCAACGGCATCGCCTAAAACCGACCGCGGATAGTCGCGGATGAACATGGATGAAGTACGTTCGTATCCGCGACCACCGTGGTCGTATGGTTTAACCCGGCACCTCGATCAACTCCACCTTGCCGTCGCGCTTGCGGTGCAGGATAAGCACCTGCATCTGGTGGTCGCGGAAGACAAACACATCCCGGTCCCGCGTGGCGGCTTCCTTTACCGCCTCCTCGAACGTCATGGCGCGCATGGCGGCGGAGTCGATCGAGCGAACGACGTGCGGCTCGACCACCGACGCCTTACCATTCTTCGCAGCCGGAAACGAATGGACCACCATGGCATCTGCCTTGCGTGCCGCGCTCACCTTGGCGGCGACTTTCTTGACCGTCGCGCGCTTCGCCACCTTCACCGGCTTAGCCAATGCGCCCTCCGCCTCAGCCGCGGCAAGGTTGGTGGCGTTCTTGTCATCTTTGGGATGCCGCGTGCGCGTGGTCGACCTTCCCTTCAGCCGGATGGCCTGCTGCTCCAGCTTGGCCAGCGCGTCATGCAGCGCGATCGACATCTCGGCCGACTCGCAGGTCGCGACCAGCTTGTGGCCCGCCGCCGAGACCGTCACCTCCGCGATCATGCGGTACTTGTCTTCAGTCAGAATGACATGAGCCGAAGACGCCCGGTCGAGAATCGTCGCGATGCGCGCAAGACCTTCTTCAGCCTGCACTTTTAGGTTTTTGTGGATGGTGGTGTGACGCCCCGTGTACTCAATCTTCATCCGGTGTTTACCCCAGATACAAAGTTCTACACCCTGAAGCGTTTCTGTGCACAGCGTCCTGTCGGCTAGCGCACGCGCCGCTGGTGCGTACTGGGAATCTGAAGGTCTTCGCGATACTTGGCTACCGTTCGCCGGGTGACCTGAATGCCCTGCCGTTGCAACTCGGCGGCAAGGAAGTCGTCCGTCAGCGGCTTGCGCGGGTCTTCGTCCTCGATCAGCTTCTTTACTTTGCGCTTGAGCAAGACAAGCGGCAAATCCGCCCCCTCTGGCCCACCGACACCCTCGGTAAAGAAGAAGCGCAGCTCATAGACTCCTTGCGGCGTGTGGACGTACTTATTGGCCACCGCGCGGCTGACAGTCGAAGGATGCACCCCAATCTCCTCCGCCACATCCTTGATCATCATCGGCTTCAATGACTGTTCGCCGTGCTCCAGGAACTCGCCTTGCCGCCGCACAATGACTTCGCAGGTCCGCACGATGGTGTTCTTGCGCTGTTCGATGTTCCGCAGTAGCTGGATGGCCGACTTATAGCGCTCCTTAACGTACTCCTTCACGTCCTTCTCCGTCTGCTTCTCCCGCAGCATCTTCCGGTAGCCCTGGTTTAGCCGCAGTACGGGGAGGTCTTCTTCATTCATCAGGACGACATACTCGGCGTCGCGCTTGACGAAAGCGACGTCAGGCTCGATCAGCCGCGTCTCGCTCTGGTTATAACGTTGGCCCGGCCGCGGATCGAGCGTGCGGATGAAGTCGACCGCCGCCTGCACCTCGTCGACTGAACGACTACAGCCCTTGGTCAACTCCCGCATGTCTTTCTTTTGCAGCAGTTGAAGGTGGTGCGAGACGATGTGCATCGCGATCTCAAAGGTGTCGGTCTGGCTGGCAAGCGGCTCCGGGACCACGGTCTCAGGGTCGCCGAGCGTGTCTTCCGCCGGCTTTCGGATCGCCACCATCTTTTCGCGCCGTCGCTGGACTAGCTCGGCTTCCCGCTTCTGGGCGCAGATCTGGACCAAAAGGCATTCGCGGAGATCGCGCGCACCGATGCCGAGCGGATCGAGCTGATGAATGATCGTCCGCGCCTCACGAACGATCTCGAGGCACAGCGTGTACCCGCCCAGGTCCTCCGACTGCGCCGCCATCGCCGCGAGCTGCACAGCCCTGGTGTGAAACTGCTCCCCGCCGCGCTCGCCCACCTTCTTATCTGTAAGCTGCTCGATCCAGAGCGGGGTTGGGCGGCTCTTGCCTCCACGCTCGAACGGGATCGGGCCGCTGCGTTCGCTCAAGAGTTGAAGTAGGGCCTCGGCAAGCTCCTCGTCGGTCGCAGTCAGGTACCCATTCTCGTCCAGGTTGCCGACGATCAACTCCGTCGCGGCACGCACCGGCGGCGGCAGCGTCAGGGACCCAAGCTGCCACTCCAGATGATCGCTCAGCCGTCCAGGCTGCGAAAGGAAGTGCTCGAACGAGGGCTTGTCCGACTCCTCAAAGTTTGAGGCCGTGCGAAAGCCGGGATCGAGATAATCCTGAAAGTAGCTGCCAAAGTCGATCTCGTCGAAGGGGTCCTTCTCGCTGCGGGTCTCGGCGGCAAGGTCCTCCGCAGACCGCTCACGCTCCCCTTCGATGCCAGAACGCTCTTCGAGCGACAGCGCCGACTCTTCCAACTCCTCGAGGACCGGGTTCTCCACCATCTCGGAGTTGATCATGTCCTTCAGCTCAAGCTTATTCAGCGCCAGGACGCTGACCATCTGCACCAGCCCAGGGGTCAATACCTGGCGTTGGGACAGCCTCATGTTGAGCTTGGGTTGCAGGTACACTTCAGGCCCCTTTATCTTGCTGGTTCCATTCACCGCCGAGAGCTGATTGGCGAACGACGTGCTGATGCGGCTTGTGTCTCAGTCTATACGCTCCACAGGCCTCTTGAGACGGAACGTAATCGAAGACACGTTACCAAAATAGGATTACGCTATCTACCGTCGCTGTGAGGGTCAATCCATAGAGAACCGCTCCCCAAGATAAAGTCGCTTCACGTCAGGGTCGTTCGCCAGCACACGCGGGGTGCCCGTCTTGAAGATCTTCCCTTCCGCGATGATGTATGCCCGGTCGGTCACCAACAGCGTCTCGCGAACATTGTGATCGGTGATGAGGATGCCGATTCCGTTGGCCTTCAGAGCGAAGATAATCTCCTGCAACTCAAGCACAGCAATCGGGTCGATGCCCGAGAACGGCTCATCCAGCAGAATAAACGCGGGTTGGATTGCGAGACAACGGGCGATCTCCACCCGCCGCCGCTCCCCGCCTGAGAGCGCATAACCGCGTGTCTTGCGCACATGCCCCAGGCTAAGCTGCTCGATCAGGTTCTCGGTGCGCGTGCGGCGGCTCTCCCAGCTGAGTTGCTGCGCTTCAAGCACGGCCAGGATGTTCTCTTCGACCGTGAGCTTGCGGAAGACGGACGGTTCCTGCGGCAGATAGCTGATGCCGTAGTCGCGTGCGCGCAGGTACATCGGCAGGGTTGTAATCTCCTGCCCGTTGGCGAGAATGCGCCCGGCATCAGGCCGCACCAGCCCGACGATCATGTAGAAGCTCGTCGTCTTGCCCGCTCCATTTGGTCCGAGCAAACCGACGACCTCTCCCTGCGCAATCTCGATCGAGACGCCGCGCACCACTTGGCGGCCACCGTAGGCCTTGCTGATCTCCTGCGTGGCCAGCGTCTTTGTGCCCACCGTTATCTCGTTCAACGCTGTTTCACCCGTGTCACCGTCTGCACCCGTTCGCCCGCTCCTCCGGACACAACAACGCTCTTATCGCCGCCGTGAAAGCTGAGCGACAGGCCCGTAACGGTGCCTTGGGTCTCATCGATCAGACGCGGCCGTACGGCTGAGGTTCCAGTCAAGACGAACAAACCATCCCAGGCGGTGTAGACGAACTGTTCGCCGGTGGCGCGACGGCCTGGCTGCACAATCTCCACCTTGCCCTTGGCGACGATCCGCTCCACGCTTCCGCCGAGGGAGACGCCGCCCGTCTTCGCCGCATCCTCCTTTGCCGCCTTCTGTTTTGCCGCGTCTGCGGGTTGCAGGAAGGCGGTGGCTTCGGCGGCCCGCGCCGTGCCGTCCGCATCTTCCACCTGGACATCCCCCACGAAATCCACCTGACGTTCAGCGTCGCGATACACCATCGTCCGGCACACCACACGAACAACGGTCGACTTTTCGTCCGTGTTCGTACCCGCCAGCACGACGTGGACGGGTATCCCTGAAGTTTTCGCGTCGCCATGAGCGGTCAGCGTCCGAGCCTCCTGCTCCAATTCAAGCACCGGAGCCTCCACCTGCGACCCCGCCTGCCACATCCGCGCCGGATGCAGACCGCCACGGAAGATCGCACGCCCCGCGTCATGGTGCAACTCCGCCCGGTCGGCGACCACGTGGACCGGCTCCGCACCGCCGCTTTGCAGATACGTCGCCTTCACCGCGCCCTCGGCAGTAGCGTCTCCGCTCCCATGCTCCAGCACCATGCTGTTCGCCGCCATACGGCCTGTCTCATCCAGGATCTCCGCGCCGCCCGAGAGCGTCACGTGGTCGGCCTCGCCTTCGTAAACCGCCATCGACGCTGTGGCACGGCTCGTGCTTGCAGGCCCAGTCTTCCCTGGCTTCAGGGCCGCTCGGCTCGTCAGTACCACATGGCCCGTCTGCGTGGCGCGGTCAACCGCCTGCGCCACATCGCCCATTCCCGTGCCGCCCGGACGCATCCGCACGTCGAGCGTGTCGCCCGCGCTCGTCTGCTCCGCGCCATCGGCAAGCAAACGGTGCAAACGCGTGTGGCCTGTTGCGCGGAGGGGGTTGAGCTGTATCGCCTTGCCGACACCTGTAAATTGTCCACGCATCGAATCACCCGAGAGCTCACTCACTCCCCGGACCTCCTGCAGCACCACCTTCGCCGCGTCGTTCGCCTCCACCGTGCGGAGGTTTCCACCGTCGAGCGCAAAGTTCATCCGACCCGCGACTGCGCTCCGTTCACTCCAGGGTGCCTTTATATCCTGTCGTGTTCGCTCGGCGACATAGACCTCCCCCGTCATCAGCACCGTCTGCGCCTTTCCTATTGCATCGAAGGTGACGCGAGCATCGTCACTCTGCGTTCTCCCCTCGCGTAAGCTCGCCAGCTCCGCGTACTTCACCCCACCAAAAAGATGCGCGCTCCGCGGCTTCCCTGACTCCGTCAACAGCACATCCGCATGGGGAGTCGTTACCGTACCGCCCGCCACACCCGCCAACGCCACATGGCCGTCCGCCTCAATCCGCTCGGGCGTACTGTCGCTCCGCAGATGCACTAGCGCGTGGTCTCCCTGGGCCGTCTGCGTCGGCGAGCTGTACCGTGCGTCGATCGCCGTCGCTAGCAGCCGAGGCCGATCCAGCTCCGCGTGCGACGCCTTGAGCATCACAGGCGCGCCATGCTGCTCGCCGTGCGCCTCCACCTCAGATTGCAGGATCATCATGCCGGAGTCGGAGTTGTACTCCGCCCCGCGCGCTCTCCCCGTCATCGCGCCGAAGCGGAACTCGAGCTCCTGGTCCGTCGCCGCCACGCCCAGCTTTTGCAGGAAGATCAACCCGCTGGTCTTGATGTGGACGATGCCCTTGTCCTCACCGTCAGCAGTGAGAGCCGGCATGCCCGTCTCGCCATGCGTGGGAGCCTGTAGGTCGATATGCACTTCGCCCGTCGCGCGCACCACGCCGGTCTGCTGGTCATACTCAAACTCCGCTCCGGAGATGCGGTCTTGCCGGTCCTGTTTGCGTCCGTACAGCACCACGCTGACGTCATGCAGGGTCAGTTTGCCATCCTTATGCTCCACCGCCCTGGCGGCATGGAGCGTCATCGTCGTGTTTGGTCCCACCGATTTTGAGACGGTGTAGCCGTTCGTCTCACGGCGTATATCGACGCCTAGCTTCCCGGGCAATCCGGCAAGGAAGCGGTTGGCCCGGAAGCGCGCGTAGCCTAAGAATCCGGCGATCGTCAGCACCAACAGCGCGGCTCCCACCACCAGCCAGACCCGCACCCGCGCCATCGAGATCGCCATCACTCCCATCTTCTCATCTGTAAACTAGAAGGATGGCCGATCAGCTTTATCTTAGCCTCTGGTTTCCCAACTTCCGCTTCGAGGACCTGCCCGCCAAGCTCATCGCCGTCCTGCGCCAGTTCACGCTCATTAGCAAGGAAAAGCGCGTGGCCGCCGCCTCCGTCTACCCCATCGGGTTCACCGAGTCGCCCACCTACCAACGCATCTTCGTCAATGACACCCGCTCGGAAGACACTTCAGCGTCCATCATCGAGAACGCCGTCATCGAGGCCACCGAGCAACTGCACGAAGACATGGCCTACGAGTTCGAGATGCGCTGGAAGCTCTGGGCACCCGCCCTCCTCGACTCCGAAGACGGCCTCAAAACCACTTGGGCGCTCGAGCCCGCCACCGTCCGCATCTTCGGCGTCGGCCCGGAGTTCGACGACGCCTCCTTCGACCAGAACGGCCACATCCGTGTTGACTTCGGGCTCGATACACCCTGGGTGCTCGAAGACGCCGAGCTGGATGAGGTGGCCGCCAAGCACATCCAGCAGAATATTGAGATGCTGCTCGCCTTCACGCTCTCAGTCGAGAAGCATTGCGGCATCTCCAGTCGCCTATTGTGGACCGAATCCGGCGAACCGTTAGCTGAGAAGCTCATCGCCAGCCTTCAACGGCTTAACTAAAGCAAAATCGCCGTTGGTGTAGAGACGTCTTCGCCCTTCTTGTTTGTCATTCCCGAAGGGAGTTTGCGTTTTTAGCCTCTGCGGCATCAGCGGAACGCTCCGATTGACTCGCGTTTCGCTAAAGTAGGGTACTCTTCTCCAGTCTCGGAGAGTGCCATGCGAACGGCTTCACGCCTCCTGTTATCTATAAGCTTTCTTCTCGCCGCCCAGCTCTTCACCGGCTGCGCTCACCACGTCTCCCTTGCGCCGCCACCACCCGGTCCATCACCGACGCCGGAAGCCGCCGCCGCGACGGTCCTCCTTTCCTGCCCCGCCGGGATCGATTCACGAGCCACCCAGCCGCTCAACGCCGTCCCGCCAGGCACCCCCGCCAAATGCAAGGCCATCCCTAAGAACGGCTACCTCGTGGCCGACCCCGCCTGCACCCCCGGCGCGATCAACCCCACGCTTACCCTCGCCGTTCTGCAAGACCCTAACTTCCGCACCGGATGCGTCCGTGACAATCTCACGACGGAAGAGCAGAAGAACATCACATACGTCTGGTACGGCGTCCCCAAACCGCCAGACAATACCGGCGAGTCCCAGGTCTGCGAGCTCGATCACCTCGTCCCACTCTATCTCGGCGGGGCCGACAGCCTCGATAACATCTGGCCCCAATGCGGACCCGACGCCGTCACCCTCAATAATCGCTACTTCAAGCAGAAGGACCACGTCGAGGTCTACCTCGGCAACCTGGTGCGCGCCGGAAAGATCAGCCTCGCCGACGCCCAGCATGGCATCGCCACCGACTGGACCCAGTACATCCCCGCCGCCACCAGGGCATGTCCGCAGACCGGCTGCGCGGGTCTGGCCAGTGAGCCGATCGACTGAAACACTAAGCTTGTTTGTCATTCCCGAAGGGAATCTGCGTTTGCAGCTGCACCGCCAACTAGAGCGAACGGCGCCGTTACGCTTGCGTCACAATCTCCGAAAAATCGGCAATACCCGAAAAATCCTGAAGCACCTTCTGGATCAACGCGAGCCTATTGGCCCGAACCGCCTCATCCGGCACCATTACCATCACCGCTTCGAAAAACGCGTCCACCTCTGGCCGCAAAGTCGCAATAGCAGCCAGAGCAGACCAATAAAGCTCCTTATGAGTAAAGTCGATGACACTCGTGGCCACTGTTCGTGATGAGGTCTGCAAAGTACGCTCGGCCGGCTCAATCAGCAGATGATCGTCAACATGCGCCGCAGGATAAACGCCTTTGGCTGCCGCTTGGGCGAGAATGTTTTTCATTCGTTTAAATGCTGCTGCAACCGATATAAACTCCGGCGATGTGCGTGCTTCAGTAACCGCGTCAGCACGTGAAATCGCATCGCGAATGTCAGAAGATCCAAATGAAAGCACCGCATCCACGATGTCGTAGGTGTAACCCTTAGCTCCTAGATAGTATTCGAGACGTTCTTTTAGAAATCGTGAAATATCGGTTCCATGCCCGGCTGCACTGGAGATTACGTCGATTGTCAGAAATCTCAAAAACATCGATGGACTTGTCTCGGCCACTATCTTCACAATGCCATTGCCCGCTCTTCTTAAGGCGAAAGGGTCCTTTGATCCAGTCGGCTCAAGCCCAAGCGAAAACAACCCTGCAATGGTGTCCGCCTTGTCCGCTATCGCCAGTAAAGCTCCTTCGATCGTGCGCGGCACACCGTCGTCCATCGATTTCGGCAGATAGTGATCATAGATCGCATCCGAAGCCGCCTTGCTAAAGCCTTGCGAAATTGAATATCGGCCTCCCACAATACCCTGCAATTCAGTGAACTCCTTTACCAACTCGCAAGTTAGATCAGTCTTGGCGAGCTTAGCCGCAGTATCGAGCGAGACTAGGTCGATCGCACCTACTTGACCTGGAACATGACCGGCGAGAGTCTCAGCCAGCCTTCTTACCCGTTCCGTCTTCGCCGCATAGCTGCCCAAGTTCTTCTGAAACGTCACCTTCTCCAACAGCGCAACCCGCTCCACCAGCGGCACCCGCTGATCGAACTCCCAAAAGAACTGCGCATCATTGAACCGCGCCCGCAGCACCCGCTCATTGCCGTGGCGAATCACCGCCTCGCCCGCCGTATCGGCCTGCGTGTTGAGCACGGTCAGAAAATGCGGCGCGAGCCTGCCCTCTTTGTCTTCCACGGCGAAGTAGCTTTGATGATCGCGCATTACCGTCACCAGTACCTCCTCCGGCAGAGCAAGATACTCAGGCTCGAAGCTCCCCGCGATCACCGTAGCCCACTCCGTTAGGTGCGTCAGCTTGTCCACGAGCGCGTGGTCCTCGCGCCAACGCGTGTCGGGCAGCGTCCGGCAGACCCGGTCGAGCGCCTTGCGGATCGTATGCCGCCGCGCCTCCACCTCGGGCTCAACAAACGCTGCACGCAAACTCTCCGCGTACTCGCTGGGCTGATCAACCACGATTGGCGCAGCCCCATGCAGCACACGATGCCCAAACGTCTCCCGTCCCGCGGCATACCCGGCAAACTCCACCGGCACCACGTCCCCGCCAAGCAGCGCCAGCAGCCAACGCACCGGCCGCACAAACCGCTCCGGCTTGCCCGTCCGCCAATACATGTTCTTGGCCCAGTAGATGCCCGCAAGTTCCTTCGGCAGCTCGGTCGCAATCACCTCCGCCGCGGCCCGGCCTGGCTTCACGGAAGTCGCCTGCAGGTACTCGCCCTTCGGCGTACTCACCGTTTTCAGTTCTTCGACGGCAACTCCCGCCTTCTTCGCGAAAGCCACCGCCGCCGGAGTAGGCACGCCATCCTTATACGCGATCTTCGCGGAAGGCCCGAGCAGCTCTTCGGCAACATCCTCCTGCCGCGTAATCACCTCTCCCACCCAGACGGCTAAGCGGCGCGGCGTGGAGAAACTCTTCACCGCCACACCCGCAGCCACCAACCGCTCACGCTCCAGCATCGCTACGACCCGCCGCGCAAGCTCTGCCTCCGCGCCCGCGATCATCCGCGCCGGAATCTCCTCCAACCCAATCTCAAGCAGAAACTCCGCCATCAGGCAACCACACTTTCGTGCTCCAACGTATCCAGTGCTGCACCTTGTGCCGCGTAGGCCTTTGCCACACCCACCACGAGCGTCCGTATCCGCGCCATCACACCGACGCGTTCGGTGACACTGATCGCTCCACGGGCGTCCAGCAGATTGAACAAATGCGAGCATTTCAGCGCCAGCTCATACGCGCCCAGCACGGGAAAGCGCTTTAGCTTCAGCGCGTCCATCTTCTCAAAGCTCTTCGCCTGATCCAGCAGTTCCAGACACTCCGCCTCGTACGAGTTCAGGTGCTCCCAAAGCCGCGCCACATCAGCATAATCAAAGCTGTACGCCGAGAACTGCTCCTCCTCTGCCAGCCGCATCTCGCCGTAGGTCGTCTTCTTGCCCGTATCAGGTTCGACGGCCCAGACGATGTCGTAGATCGAATCAACATCCTGCAAGAACCCGGCGATCCGCTCCAGTCCATAGGTGATCTCGCCCGTGATCGGGTCTAGGTCCATGCCGCCGCACTGCTGGAAGTACGTGAACTGCGTTATTTCCAAGCCGTCCAGCATCACCTGCCAGCCGACGCCCCACGCTCCGCCCACCGGCCACTCCCAGTTGTCCTCTTCGAACTTCAGGTCGTGCTCCCGCAGGTCGATGCCGATGGCCTCCAGGCTCTCCAGATACATCTCCTGAATCCGCACCGGTGGCGGCTTCAGCACCACCTGAAACTGCGTATGCCGAAAGAGCCGATTGGGGTTCTCGCCATACCGCCCGTCAGCTGGCCGTCGCGACGGCTGCGCATAGGCGATCCGCACCGGCTTCGGCCCCAGCACCCGCAGAAACGTGTCGGGCGACATCGTTCCCGCCCCCACCTCCACGTCGTAGGGCTGCTGCAACACACAGCCACGCTCCGCCCAGAAGGTCTGGAGCCGAAACAACAATTCTTGAAAGGTCAACGCCTTGTCTGTCACCACTTGCATCGTTCGTCGTATACCTTACCTTGAGTCCTCCGATTCTACCTGTTTAGGAGGGCCTTTAGGTCAGCAGGCTTGTGCGCCGTGATCGAGTGGCCTTGTTTGCGCTTGCAGGCTAATGCGCCTGAGCGATTCCCATCCCACCGGCCCCCGTGCCAGCAACCGCAGTGCCGTACGGGAGTAATTGACCCTGAGCATCGAACTTGTAAATCTCCACCATCGCTGTGCGCTCGTTCGACACATACGCAAGCTGGCCGGACGGATCGATCAGCATCTGCCATGGTTGTCCACCATCCGCGAGCAGCGGCGTGGCAAGCGGTGAAAGGTTTCCGCCGAGACCGATGGAAAACTGAGACACGGTCGCAGCATTACGATTCACTACATAAAGATGCTTTCCGTCCGGATCGATGGCTACCGACGACGGGCCGTCCCCCACAAGCACAAACGGCGTAGCAGCCGGAGTCAGAGCTCCCGTAGTCCGATTAATCGCAAAGATGACAACTCTGCCCTGGGCCTCCGCAGGTACATAGAGAAACTCACCTGTCGGATCAATGGCCGGGGAGAACCCTCGACCTCCGCCGGACGGAGCTATGGCTACGAAAGTGAGAACGCCACTTACCGGATCGATCGAAAACGTGGAGATTGTGTTCCCATTATTGGCGTAGACGAAGCGCGCGAGCGGGTCAATGGCCAGACCTCCAAGGTACGAGGAGACATCGCCGCCACCGGGCACGGTTGCCGGATTGGTCGGCAGAAGGACTCCAGTCGCGGGATCGGCAGTGAACATCGAGATGGCGTTGTCGAGCGTATTTGCCGTGTACACGAAGCGGCCCGACGGATCGATCGCAATGTTCTGGGGGTAGGCTCCCGCCGGAACGCTGGCAGGACTGAGCGGCGCAAGCAGACCCGTCTTATGATCGATCGCAAACTGCGAAATCCTGTTGTCCCGCGCATTGGCTACATACACAAACTGCCCGAAAGGGGCGACGACCAGGCTCTCCGGCAATTGCCCAGCGGCGATGCTTGGAGGTGCCGTCGGTGTCCAAAGACCAGACCGCGAGACCTCGAACATAGAAATGGTTCCAGAGGTACCCGCATTGGCCACGTACGCCGACGAAAGCAGGGACACCGGCTGCGCCACAAAGGGCGCACGGACGAACCCGCAGCCAAACAGAGCAAGGAGAGACGCCATTACCGTCGCAAACCTTGCCCCCGAATGTATCCTCCCGCCCGTCATCATCAAACGCCTCACACTGTCCCCACGCCTTTAAACTAAGTCCACTCTCCGCTTTAGTTTAGGAGGCAGGCAAGCTGCAGGCACCCAATCAACTCCTATGCAGGGCTCCGCCTTTATAACACTGCACAAGGAGACATTGATACCGCTACGAGCCCCACGGACGCCCCAGCACCCGCTACGAGCCCCACGGACGCCCCAGCACCCGCGCGCTCGCTAGCCGCCGCTCCAGATGCCGCTCCAGCGTCGCTACAGCAAACCGCCGCAGGTCCGCCGCCCGTCCTTGCGGCCACGCTTCCTCGGCCAATCCCTTGATTGTCCCACGAAAGACGCGTTCGGCTTCGACGATAGACGTTGCCGTCAGACGTACACTTCCGCCGCGGCGATCATTCGCGCACGTGACCCCGTCCGCCGTTGCGGCCCACCAAACCGCCTCTCCGCGCAGGTCCAATCCACAAACGACACAGTGGCCCAGCTCCGGCATCCAGCCCATCAGCCGGTTCATCCAGAGCGCAAAGTACGTCAGCGGCAACCAGATGCGATCCACCTGCAGCTCGGCTAACACCGCCAGCGTCAGCCGGAAGACGGCGTCGTCCACCGCACCCTCAGGCAGCTCTTCCAGGACCTCGGCGACCAACTGCAGCGCAGCCGTCCGCGCGTAGTCCACCGGTCGGGCCAGGGGCGAGGACACAATCTCAAACGCATCCAGCCGTGCCAGCTCCTGCCGAGGCCGCTCCGCCCAGGTCGCCCGCACGTGCGTCATCGGCTCGAGCGCCCCGCCAAAGCGCTTCTGCGACCGCATGGCATGGCGAGCGATGCCTTTAATTCGTCCATGCTCCCGGGTAAACAGGCTTACCAGCAGGTCGGCCTCGTGAAAGGGCCACGTCCGCAGCACGATCGCCTCACCGGTGTGCTGGATCACCGCGCCACCCAGAGAAAAAGCGCGCAGCCGAAGCCACGCGCCTTCTCAGATCTGGGAAACAACCGCTACCGCCCGAAGTGCGCCGCGTTCAGCTCCTGAAAGCTCGCCCACTTCTCCGGCAGATCGTCGCCCGCATAGATCGCCGAAACCGGGCACACCGGAACGCAGGCGCCGCAGTCGATGCACTCGACCGGATCGATAAACAGCTGCTCGGACTCGCCATACCCGTTCTCGTCCTTCTTGGGGTGGATGCAGTCCACGGGGCAGGCGTCCACGCACGCTGAATCCTTCGTTCCGATACACGGTTCTGCGATTACATAAGCCATTGCGAATCTCCCTGATATGTGTTGCCGCGCAATCAGATTCTAGCAGCAGTTCCCTTGTGACGTATCGATGTGATGAAGCGGTTCGAGGACGTTCGCTTCTGCACTATCATGGAACGTATGACTCTTCCAGCATGGCTGCCCATCACAGTCTCGTCGCTCGGAATCATCGTCGCTCTGTCGGCCTTCATTTGGCAGGTGCGTCGCGCACGTTTCAACCAATCCATAGACTTGGTCTTCCGTTTGGAGAACGACTTCTTCGGTCCCGCCAAACGGCTCCAGCGGATCAAAGCCTCGCGCGATCTCCTCGCCGGCAACACTCTTGAAGCCGAACCGATCCTCGACTTCTTCGAGACGATGGCGCTGCTTCTCCGCCGAGGCGCACTGGACAAAGAGATTGTCCGCCACACCTTCTTTTATTGGATCGATCGCTACTACCAGGCAACAGAAGCCACGATCGCCGCCCGTCAGAAAGCCGATCCGCTTGTTTGGAAGGACCTTACCGGCTTGGTCGAAACCATGCGCAAGTCTAAGACTGCCGAGATGCGCCCCGCCCTCTACAGCAGCCCGTCGCCGGAGGAGATCACTCGTTTTCTCGAAGAAGAGTTGACCGAAGCTACTTAGCCGCCGCCCGCTTCGCCGCAAACTCCGCCGGTGTCGGTATCCGGCTCAGCTCCC